>NZ_CP142362.1:986124-1302332 GCF_035918395.1 Mycolicibacterium sp. ND9-15 | reverse complement strand
CGGGGCCGACGCGGTGGCCGCGCACCAGTTCGCCCGCGGCGAGCCTGCTCGGAGGCCGTCGGGCCGTGAACCCGAACCCGAACTCGACGCCGTCATGGACTGTGACCCGCCGATCGACCGAGTGGACGCCGCGGCCTTCGCCGGACGATCGCTGGCATCTGACCTGCACCGCAGCCTGGCGGCGTCCGGCGTGGGCTGTACGCGGCTGGCCATCCACGCCATCACCGCCAACGGCGAAGAGCTGGAACGGGTTTGGCGCTGCGCCGAGCCGTTGACCGAGGACGCCACCGCCGACCGGGTGCGCTGGCAGCTCGACGGCTGGCTGAACAGGCGCAACCCCGACGACCGGCCCACCGCGCCGGTCACGGTGATCCGATTGCGCCCGGTGGAAGTGGTGTCGGCCGAGGCGCTGCAGCTGCCGCTGTGGGGTGGCGTAGGAGAAGAGGACCGGCTGCGTGCCCGTCGCGCGCTGGTGCGTGTGCAGGGTCTGCTCGGGCCGGAGGCGGTGCAGGTGCCGGTGCTCAGCGGCGGCCGGGGACCCGCCGAACGCATCACGCTGACCCCACTGGGAGATGAGCCGGTGCCCCGGGCCGATCCGCATCAGCCGTGGCCCGGCCAACTGCCCGACCCGTCGCCGACGGTGTTGCTCGATGATCCGGTCGAGTTGTTCGACGCCGACGGTCGTCCGGTGCGGGTGACCGCACGCGGCCTGTTCTCCGCCGATCCGTCGCGGCTGGCCGCGCCCGGCAAGGTCGTCAAGCCGGGCAGGCTGGCCTGGTGGGCGGGGCCGTGGCCGGTCGACGAGCGGTGGTGGGATCCCGAACAAGGAAAGTCCGGCCGCAGCGCGCGGGCACAGGTGCTCCTGGACGGCGGGTCGCGCGACGGGCACCCGGGTCAGGCCTTACTGCTGTGTTACCGGCAGCGGCGGTGGTACGTCGAAGGGATTTATGAGTGACGACCGTGCGAAAGGGTACCCGCCCACCGATGACCGCGATACCGCCAGACCCCGACCCGGCCAACACGCCGGACCTCGAGCCCGGTGGCGGAGTGCCGCCCGGGGCGACGCCACCGGATTCCGACCAGACCGCGGGCGTGGGCGCGGTGGAATCGCGGCCGCGCCACCGATGGACGCCGACGGCCGTCGCAAGCATGATCGCGATCGCGATCTTCCTGCTGTTGTTCTTGGCCGTCGTGGTGTCGGTCGTCGTCTAGCCATCCAGACCTCGCGCGAACGCGCCGACGCGTGCGATGAACCGGTCGAAGAAGGTGCCCGGATCCACGTCGACGCCGACGAGCGCGTTGGTTTCCCGGCCCCATCGGTTGCTCCAGTCCGCGATGGTCATGCCGCGGGTCAGCGTGCCCGTCAGTTCGACGTCGACGGTGGCCGCCCGGCACGTGACGATGTCTGGATCCAGCGCCACCGCCGCGGCCAGCGGGTCGTGCAGATGCGCCAGATAGCCTTCGCCCTGGTCGAAATGAAACTCGAAATAGAACCGCATCGCATCCTCGAGTACCGCGATCAGCGGGTTGGCCGACACAGATCGGGTGCCACGATCATCGGACACGCTCATCGCCACCGAGATGGCACCGGCTTCCGCCGCGAGGCGGTTCAACAGGGCCGGCGTCATCGCGATGTGCTCGGTCAGGTTGAGGCCCAACACGATCGGTAGGTGCGCGGGTGGGTTGTCGGCCCACGCGGTATTCCACCCGGTGAACACCTCGGCGGCGGCCTCCGGATCCACGCTCATGTTCCACTCGGCCACCGGGGTGGTGTTGCCGCGGTAGTCGAACGCTCCGCCCATGATCACCAACCGGCGCAGCAGTTTCGGCAACCCGGGTTCCAGGCGCAGCGCCAGCGCCAGGTTGGTGAGCGGCCCGACGGCGATGGCGAGCAATTCACCCGGATACCTGTGAGCGGCGCACACCCACGCCTCGGCGGCGCCGTGCCCGGTGAGCTGTCGCTCGGACACAGGCAACTTCGCGTAACCCAATCCCTCGGGACCGTGGGTGTCCTCGGCCGTGCGAAGCGGTGAGTCGACCGGCTGCTCGGATCCCTTCGACACCGGGATGTCCGGCATCCGACACAGGTCCAGCAGGCCCAGATTGTTACAGCAAACCTGTTGTGCCGGAACATTTCCCGCCGTGGACGCGATACCGACCACCTCGGCGTCGTCGCTGGCGAACAGGTATGCCAACGCCATCGCGTCGTCCACGCCGGTGTCGACGTCGGCGAAGACAGGCTGCTTCACCCCGCCAACGATAAGGAACCGCAGTCACCAGTGCACACCCGGTACCAGCCGCGCCGCGACCTTGACCGGTCGCGGAACCCGCAGCGCAGGCACCGTCCGTTTCGGGCGGCGTGTTGTCGGAGGTCTGGTCGATGTCGGCACGCCGCGCGCCGCAGCGGAATCCGGATAGCCGAGATAGAGCTGGTGCAGGACCCGCCGCGACAGCTTCGGCGTGAAGTAGTTACCGAAAGCGGCGAGGGTGCCCAGCGGCGTGTCGATCCGCGCCGGCTTGTCGATCAGGCTGCGCACGACCATCGCCGCGGCGTGTTCGGCGCTGATCGCGGGAACCGGATCGAGCCGGTGCGACGGCACACTCATCGGCGTCTGCACCAACGGCATGTGGATGGTGGTGAAAGTGATGTGATCGGACAGCGTCTCGGTCGCGACCACATCGGCGAACGCGTCGAGCGCCGCCTTCGTCGGAAGGTACGAGCTGTACTTCGGATTGCGGGCCTGCACTCCCGCGCTCGACACGTTGACCACATGACCGAACCGTCGTTCGCGCCAATGTGGCAACAGCGCAAGCACCATCCGCACCGCCCCGAAATAGTTGACGGCCATCACCCGCTCGTAGTCGTGCAGCCGGTCGGTGGACGCCACCACAGACCGGCGAATGGAGCGTCCGGCGTTGTTCACCAGATAGTCGACGTGGCCGAACCGGCCCAGTATGTCCTTCACGGTGCTCTCGACCGATGCCGAGTCGGTGACGTCGCAAGTGAATGCGTGTGCTCGGCCACCGGCGGCGCGGATCTCGGCGACCAGTTCGTCGAGCGCGTCGGCGTTGCGCGCCAACGCGAACACCGTCGCCCCGCGTTCGGCGACCGCGATCGCCGAAGCCCGTCCGATCCCGCTCGACGCCCCGGTGATGATCACGTGCTTACCGACCAGAGGCCCGGCCGGATCGTCACGGCGGGCGCGGTCGGGATCGAGATGCGTGGCCCAGTACCGCCATAGCGACGGGGCATAATCGGCGAACTGCGGCACCGCTATCCCGGTGTGACGCAACGCTTCTGTGGTTTTCTCGGCGGTGAACTTCGGCATCAGGTCCACTACGTCGAGGATTTCGGCGGGCACGCCGAGCTGGGTGGCCGTCATATTGCGTACCACCTTCGCGCGACCGCTGACCTTGAGGAATGGTGTCGCCATGGAACGCGGCAGCGAGGCACGCAGCGGCGGTAGACCGGCGGCCTTTTCGACAGCGCGGTAGATACCGCATAACCCGACGGCTTTTTGGGCCGTGAGATGAAAGGTCGCACCGTCGCGGTCCGGTAGGTGCATCAATGCGACGAGCGCATCGACGACGAAGTCGACCGGAACGAGGTTGGTGCGTCCGGTGTCGGGCAGCGCGATCGGGGTGATCGACGGAAGCCTGGCCAGTCTTGCCAGCACCGGAAAGAAGTAGTACGGCCCGTCGACCTTGTCCATTTCACCGGTGCGCGAATCGCCGACGACGACGGCGGGCCGGTAGATCCGGTAGCGCAGTCCGGTTGCCGCGCGCACGAGCAACTCGGCCTCGAACTTCGTCTGGTGATACGGCGTCGGCAGGTCCTGACCGACGTCGAAGTCGTCCTCGCGGAACTCGCCGCGGAAGGTGCCGGCCACCGCGATGGAAGACACGTGGTGCAGCGTCGCGTCGAGTCGTAACGCTAGGTCGACCACGGCGCGGGTGCCGTCGACGTTGGCCGCGCGCTGGTCGGCATCGGAGGCGGTGATGTCGTAGACGGCGCCGCAGTGCACGACGTGGTCGATTGCGCCCACTTCGGCGAGGGCGTCGGCCGTCAGCCCCAAGTCTGGTGCGGTGAGGTCGCCGATCAGGGGTTTCGCTCGCCCACCCCACGCGGCCGCCAACCGTTCGAACCGGGAGAGCGAACCGCGGCGCACCAGCACCAGCACCTCGGCATCGCTGCTGCGTCCCAATAGCGCCGTGACCACTCGTCGGCCGATAAACCCGGTACCGCCGGTAACGACATAACGCATGCGAGTCATCGTGGACCTCCCGCGGGTGAAACGTCAATGCCTTTTGGCGGAGCGGTTATGGTCCGTTCATGCCTCTCGACCCCAACGCCATCGGCGCCAAGACCGACCCGCAGATGTTCGAGTGGACCGACCGCGACACCCTGCTCTACGCGCTGGGCGTCGGGGCGGGTACCGCCGACCTCGCGTTCACCACCGAGAACAGCCACGGCATCGAACAGCAGGTGTTGCCGACCTACGCGGTGATCGCGTGCCTGCCGTTCGCGGCTGCGGCGATGATCGGCTCGTTCAACTTCGCGATGCTGCTGCACGGCTCGCAGGGGATCCGGCTGTATGAACCGTTGAAGCCGGCCGGCAAGCTCAGCGTCGTCGCCGAAGTCGCCGACATCCAGGACAAGGGCGAGGGCAAGAACGCGATCGTCATGCTGAAGGCGACCGGCACCGATCCCGACACGTCGAACGTCGTCGCAGAAACGTTCACCACCGCGGTGATCCGCGGTGAGGGCGGCTTCGGCGGGCAGCCGGGGCAGCGGCCCGTCGCTCCCGAGATTCCCGACCGCGAACCGGATGCGCGAATCGCGTTGCCCACACGCGAAGACCAGGCGTTGATCTACCGGTTGTCGGGCGACCGCAACCCGTTGCACAGCGATCCGTGGTTCGCGCGTGAGTTGGCCGGCTTCCCGAAGCCGATCCTGCACGGTTTGTGCAGTTATGGGGTCGCGGGCCGCGCGCTGGTCGCCGAACTCGGCGGCGGTGACGCGACGAAGGTCAGCGCGATCGACGCCAGATTCACCTCGCCGGTGTTTCCCGGCGAGACGCTCACGACGTCGATCTGGCGGACCGAGGCTGGGCGCGCGGTGTTCCGCACGGAGGCCGCCGAAACCGACGGTTCGAACGCTCGCCTGGTCCTGGAGGACGGCGCCGCCGAATATCGCAACTGACGCGCATTCGGGTGAACCGCCGGTGACCTGCGCTGCGGATTGACAGGATGGACGACCATGAGGCTCGTCGTTGGTTACCTCGCCACTTCCGGCGGGGCTGACGCGCTGGCGCTCGGGGTCCGGTTCGCCCGAACGCTCGGCGCCGAGCTCGACCTGTGCATGGTGCTGCCGCCGGACCGGGTTGCGCCGTCGATCAAGCCGGTGGGCGATTTCGAGAAGCACCTCGTCGCACAGGCCGAGGAGTGGCTGGCCGCCGCCGCGGCCACGGTGCCGGACGACATTGTGGTCCGCACCCATGTCCGGTCCGAAGACTCGTCGGCCGGGGGCCTCATCGAGGAGGCGGCGCGCGTCGAGGCCGACATGATCGTGGTCGGCGGATCGGGCGGTGGCCTGGTAAGGGGTTACTCGCTCGGGTCGGTGGTCAACGGTTTGTTGCACTCGGCACCGGTGCCGGTCGCCGTGGCTCCCCGGAGAGGTCGCAATTCGACGGTCGACCGCATTCGGCAGGTGACGTGTGCGATCGGTGAGCGTGAGGGTTCAGATGCCTTGTTGGGCAATGCGGTTCAACTGAGTCGGGCAGCTGACACACCACTGCGACTGGCGTCGCTGGTGGCTCTGGACCCGACATTCGGGACACTTCGCGGAGACAGCGAAGCGGTGCGGGAGCGTGCACTCGCGCATGCGCGGCACGTTCAGGAATCCGCGACCGCTGAACTGCCAGAAGGATTTCCGGTGACCTCGACCATCGTGGACGGCGCGACGGTCGAGGAGGCGGTGGGAAAGCTGGACTGGCAGGACGGCGACCTGATCATGGTCGGATCGAGTCGACTCAGCGCGCCTCGACGGCTGTTTCTGGGGTCGAAGGCCGCCAAGATGCTGCGAGTTCTCGACGTCCCGATGGTGGTGGTGCCGCGCGACCAACTCAGCCCGGAGGATCTGCCCTGAGCGCGCATACCACGACGCACTGACATCTAAGGCGCTTCATCCCCAAGTTGCGATTGATCCACAGTTCGGGCGTTGATGGTGGGGCGGTGGCGATGGTGGTGGATAACGTTGTGGTGTGAGTGAATTCGTTACCGGTCGGGTCGCACGCGAGCGTATCGGCGTGCTCCTCGATCGTGTGGACGATGCCTACGCCGAGTTGCGGGAGTTGTCCTCGGACGAGGTGGGCACCGAGTTCCGGGTCGCGATGGCCGAGCGGTTGGAACACCAACAGCGCACGAACCGAGGTCTGACGTACCGGGTGTTCGGCGAATTGGCGCATCCACCCGATGAGGCCGGCGCGACTCCGGGGTGGATGGACAAGGTGTGGGCGCGGGTGCGGATCGCGCCGAACGAGATTCGTCGGCGGGTCAAGGTGGCTGGACTGATCCGGCCGCGCCGGTCACTGACCGGTCCAACGTTGCCGCCGGTACTGCCCTTGGTCGCCGAGGCGGTGGAGCAGGGGGCGATCGGTGAGGACCACTTGAAGGTCATCGAGGACGCGTTGAAGAAGTTGCCGTCCAACACCTCTGAGCGGGACCGGACCGAAGTAGAGGTCAGTCTGGTGCGCGAGGCGTCGAAGAACGACGCCGAAGTGGTGCGGCAGGTGGCGCGAAGAATCGACGAGATCTTCAATCCTGATGGGCACTACGACGAAAAGGACCGGGCGCGTCGGCGCGGAATGACGCTGGGCCGCCAAGGCCGCGACGGGATGTCGCGGTTCTCGGGATATATCGATCCGGAGACCCGCTGCTACGTGGAGGCCGTCACCGCGGCGGTGCGCCCGGGCAGGCATCTGCCCGACGGCGGCATCGAGGAGGTGCGTGACGAGCGCAGTGCTGCACAGCGGTGCCACGACGGCATCAAGCTGGGCCTCAAGGCCGGTATCTCGTCGGGCGGGTTGGGAAGCCATCGCGGGCACCCGGTGACGGTGATCGTGCGCACCTCGCTGGGCGAGTTGAATCAGGCCGCACATGCGGTGACGGACCCGAACGTGTCGATGCCGGGGCCGGCGCGCACCGGCGGGGACACCGCGCTGCCGATGCGTGATCTGATCCGCATGGCTGCCGTCGCCATCCACTACCTGGCCGTATTCGACGACCATAGTGAGCGTCCGCTCTACCTCGGGCGGCAGAAACGGATCGCCACCGCCGATCAGCGCATCATGTGTTACGCCCGCGACGGTGGGTGTACCCGGCCGAACTGCACCGAACCGGGCTATCACTCGGCGGTGCATCACAGTCCTGCCTGGGGCGAAAATGGAGTGAGCGACGCCGACTCGTTGTTCTTCGCCTGCGACCCCGACCACAAGCTGGTCACCGACGGACACTGGCGCACCGAAGTCACCGACAGCGGTCGGCTGGCTTGGACCGACGGAACGCGACCGCCGGAGGTCAACCACGCTCACCACCCCGAAGAACTCCTCCACGCCGACCCGGACCCGCCAGACGAAGATGTATAGGGATAGCTCGGACTAGGTCGTTCAAGATCGAACAGGTGTTCGATATACTGCGAAGGTGGGTTGGCATACCGGGCCGCCGAGCTGGGCGGAAATGGAGCGGGTGCTCTCCGGTCGGTTGATCGAGCCGGGCAAGCCGCGCCGCGCAGGCTGGCCGATCGACGAGCAGATCGGCGACGGCGGCGACAGCCCGGCCTGGTCCAGTAAGCGGGGGGAGTACCAACCGCTCGATGTAGAACGACCAACAAGCGGTATCCCGTATGCCGAACTGCACGCGCATTCGGCATACAGCTTTCTCGACGGCGCCAGCACGCCCGAGGAACTCGTCGAGGAGGCGGTCCGCCTGGATCTGCGGGCGATCGCGCTGACCGACCACGACGGCCTCTACGGGGTGGTGCGCTTCGCCGAAGCCGCCAGGGAACTCGACATGGCGACAGTGTTCGGCGCCGAACTGTCCCTCGGCGGGGGTGACCGGACCGAGGATCCCGACCCGCCCGGGCCGCATCTGCTGGTGCTGGCGCGCGGCCCGGAGGGTTACCGGCGACTGTCGCGCGAAATCGCCAAGGCGCACCTCGCCGGCGGCGAGAAGGGCAAGCTGCGCTACGACTACGACGCGCTGACCGAGTCGGCGGGTGGCCATTGGCACATCCTCACCGGCTGTCGTAAAGGCCATGTTCGACAGGGACTTTCGCAAGGTGGCCCGGAGGCGGCCGGCCGGGCGCTTGCCGATCTGGTCGACCGGTTCGGCCGCGACCGGGTCTGCATCGAACTCACCCATCATGGTCATCCGTGCGACGACGAGCGCAACGCGATGCTGGCCGAGCTGGCGCCGCGCTTCGGCCTCAGCATCGTCGCGACCACCGCCGCGCACTTCGCCGAACCGTCACGGGGCCGGCTGGCCATGGCGATGGGGGCGATCCGCGCCCGGAACTCGATGGACGAGGCCGCCGGTTACCTCGCCCCGCTCGGCGGTTCGCACCTGCGCTCGGGTGCGGAGATGGCGCGACTGTTCGCAGACCGCGCCGAGGTGGTGACCGCCGCGGCCGACCTCGGCGAGCAGTGCGCGTTCGGGCTCGCGCTGATCGCACCGAAGTTGCCGCCGTTCGACGTTCCCGCCGGCCACACCGAGGACAGTTGGCTGCGGCATCTGGTGATGCAGGGTGCGCGTCGGCGGTACGGCCCACCGCAGCGTGCCCCACGAGCGTACGCGCAGATCGAGCACGAGTTGAAAGTCATTGAACAGCTGACTTTTCCGGGCTATTTCCTGGTGGTCCACGACATCACCCGGTTCTGCAGGGAGAACGACATTCTGGCCCAGGGCAGGGGATCGGCGGCCAACTCCGCGGTCTGCTACGCGCTCGGGGTCACCAACGTGGACCCGGTCGCCAACGAGCTGCTGTTCGAGCGGTTCCTGTCGCCGGCGCGCGACGGGCCGCCCGACATCGACATCGACATCGAATCGGACCTGCGGGAGAAGGCGATTCAATATGTCTACGACCGCTACGGTCGCGACTATGCCGCCCAGGTGGCCAACGTGATCACCTACCGGGGCCGCAGCGCGGTCCGCGACATGGCCCGTGCGCTGGGCTTCTCACAGGGGCAGCAGGACGCGTGGAGCAAGCAGCTCGGCCAGTGGGGCAACCTCGCTGAGGCGCCGCACACCGAGGACATCCCCGAGCCGGTGATCGCGCTGGCGAAGGAGATCTCCAACCTGCCGCGGCACATGGGCATCCACTCCGGCGGCATGGTGATTTGCGACCGGCCCATCGCCGACGTGTGCCCGGTGGAGTGGGCCCGCATGGAGAACCGCAGCGTGCTGCAGTGGGACAAAGACGACTGCGCGGCAATAGGTCTGGTGAAGTTCGACATGCTCGGCCTCGGCATGCTCTCGGCGCTGCACTACTGCATCGACCTGGTGCGTGAGCACAAGGGCATCGATGTCGACCTGGCGCAACTGGACCTGTCCGAGCCCGCCGTGTACGAGATGCTGCAAAAAGCCGACTCCGTCGGGGTGTTCCAGGTCGAGTCGCGCGCCCAGATGGCCACCCTGCCACGCCTCAAGCCGAGAGTGTTCTACGACCTGGTGGTCGAGGTCGCACTGATCCGGCCGGGTCCCATCCAGGGCGGGTCGGTGCATCCCTACATCAAGCGGCGCAACGGAGAAGAGCCCGTCACCTACGACCATCCGTCGATGGAGCCGGCGTTGCACAAGACGCTGGGGGTTCCGCTGTTTCAGGAGCAACTCATGCAGCTCGCGGTGGACTGTGCGGGTTTCTCCGCCGCCGAGGCCGACCAGTTGCGCCGAGCGATGGGGTCGAAACGGTCGACCGAGCGGATGCGCCGGCTTCGCGGCAGGTTCTACGACGGCATGCGCCAAAGACACGGCATCACCGGAGACATCGCCGACCGGATCTACGAGAAGCTGGAGGCCTTTGCGAATTTCGGCTTTCCCGAAAGCCATTCGTTGAGCTTCGCGTCGCTGGTGTTCTACTCGTCCTGGTTCAAGCTGCACCACCCCGCCGCGTTCTGCGCGGCGCTGCTGCGGGCCCAGCCGATGGGCTTCTACTCGCCGCAGACTCTGGTGGCCGACGCCCGCCGGCACGGGGTCACCGTGCACGGACCGGACGTCAACGCCAGCCTTGCCCACGCCACTCTGGAGAAAGAGGGAACCGAGGTGCGCCTCGGCCTCGGCGCGGTACGACACATCGGCGACGAGCAGGCCGAGAAGTTCGTCGAACAGCGAAACACTCACGGCCCGTTCGCATCCCTGCTCGACCTCACTCATCGGGTGCAGCTGTCGGTACCGCAGACCGAGGCGCTGGCCACCGCGGGCGCGTTGGGCTGCTTCGGCATCACCCGGCGTGAAGGGCTGTGGGCGGCGGGCGCGGCCGCCAGCCAACGACCCGACCGGCTGCCCGGGGTGGGCGCGTCGTCGCATATTCCCTCGCTGCCCGGCATGACCGAACTGGAGTTGGCCGCCGCCGACGTGTGGGCGACCGGTGTCTCACCCGACAGCTATCCGACGCAGTTCCTGCGCGAGGATCTCGAGGCTCTCGGCGTGATCCCGGCGGGCAAGCTGCTCGACGTGCCGGACGGCTCCCGGATACTGGTGGCCGGCGCGGTGACGCACCGACAGCGGCCGGCGACCGCCCAGGGTGCCACCTTCCTCAACCTCGAGGACGAAACCGGAATGGTCAATGTCATCTGTTCGCGCGGGGTGTGGGCACGCCACCGCAAGTTGGCGCAAACGGGCCCGGCACTGCTGATCCGCGGTCAGGTACAGAACGCCACCGGTGCAGTCACCGTCGTCGCCGAACGGATGAGCAAGCTCAGCTTGGCGATCAGCTCCAAGTCCCGCGATTTCCGATAATCGGGGCTCGGTGCCGTTGCGGTGCCGCGCCGCCTACTTCCCGATGCTCAGCGCCCGGTCTTGTTTTGCAGCACTTGTCCAGAAGCGGCGTCGATGGTGACTTCGTGCTTGGTCTGTGAACCGTCGACGACATCTGCTTCCCAAACCGTCGTTCCGTTGTTGCTGTCGAGGTTGAGTTCGGTGATGGTGCCGTTCGGCACCTCGCTGAGCACCTTGTCAGCAGCGACTCGGTAATCCACACGAGCGGCCTGTACCCGGTCGCGGTGCTTGGCTTTGTCGGCTTCGTCCTCGATTTTTGCCGTCGGCCCCATCGTCACCGCGGCGCCGTCGCTGGAGACGTCCATCTCGTGCTCGCTGCCATCGGCAGTGACGACTTGGATTTCCCACCGGCCATCGCGCTCTTTCTCGATGGAAACCACCGTGCTGTCGGGAACAGCTGCGGTCGCAGTGCTTGCGGCCCGGCGCAATGCATCGATGCCGGGGTCTGCCGGAGCAGCCGGGGCGGGCGCAGAAGACGTCACCGTCGTCGCCGGAGCGGTCGCCGCCGAATCTGCGTCCTGATCATTACCGCTGGCGCATCCGCTGACTGCCAAAAGCAACACCCCGAGCAATAGCGGTGCTGCTGTGCGACGGTACTTCGACGTGAGATATCCCTCAGGCATGACTCGGGTCCTTTCTTGCACACCGTCACACCCGGATTGCCCTGCTACTCGACGGTGAAACGTCAACCCGGCGCCGTCCGACACCCGCATACCGCGGGCGGCGTCCCTTCCACGGCTTGAGGTGGTGGCCTGAGGCGGCGCCCGGTTCGGATGTCGGAGTTCGGATCCGACCCCATGTCGTGTTGCGGATCATTGGGCACTTCGAGGTCGGCGTGCGGTGGACATCGGCCAGCCCTCATCCGCTATGACGCTGTGAGTTTGCTCGACGTCACCGGGGACGTCGCGGCGGCGCCGACGCTCGACGACGAACCGATCGTATGGGTCGAGCGCTGAGGGCGACATCGGCCCGAAACTACGCAGGTGTGCAGGCCTATTACACCGATTTCCTGATCGGCACATAGCCGTCGATGACGTCGGTGCCGACTACCTGATCGTGTTGCCGGCAATTGCTGCTGTGGCCGATCGGCGAGAACGGGAAGATCCTCCAGCATGACCGACATGACCTAAGTGTCACGTGACGAGCTGCCGCAGGCCATCTGGACCTCGTTCATCCGTCCGCCTGATATGCGCTCAGACATCGCTGTGTCACAACGCGGGTCCGTCGCAGAAATGCTGCTCGATCGTCTCGGTCACCTCCGAAGAAGTAGCGCCGAGCTGACGATACCGTTGGGCCGTGCCGCGATCCGCCTGTTTCCTGGTCGGCGCCGGTTGCGCGCTCATCGCGTGCTGTTACGGATTCGCGCGCTTCTCCTACGGGCTGTTCGGGCCGGTGTTCGGCGAGACCTTCGGCTTGAGTCCGACGATCGCCGGGGTGATCGGCGCAGGAAGCTATACAGGGTATTGCGCGGCGATCCTTGTGAGCCTGCTGCTGACCGACCGCCTTGGCGCACGCTGCGTCGCCGTTGCAGCCGGAGCCGTTGCGACACTGGGTATTTCAATCGTAGCGTTGGCCCCGTCGGCATGGGTTCTCGCGGTGGGCGTGCTGGTCGCCGGGTGCAGCACCGGAATCGCCTCACCGCCGCTGGCTTCGGCGGTGGCGCAACACGTGCCGTCGAGTACGGCGGATCGGGCGCAGACGGTGGTGAATGGTGGCACGGGGATCGGTGTGGTGTTGTCGGCGCCGGTCGCGTTGCTGCTGATGAGTCACTGGCGCGCCGCCTGGGCCGTCTACGCGGCGGCGTCTGCGGCGGTGACGATCTGGGTGTTCCTCGCGGTGCCGACCTCGTCACACCGCACCGCGAAGCGGGCCGAGCGGGTCTGGCGCCCAGGCGTTTTCGGGTTGCTGCTGGCGTCGTTACTGACCGGCGTCGGCAGCATCGCGGTGTGGACTTTCGGTCGCAACCTGGTGACCACGGTCGGCGGAGCCGACGAAGCACGGTCGTCGCTGCTGTGGATCGTCATCGGCGCAGCGGGCATCGTGGGAGTGCTGGCCGGTGATGTCGTCCAGCGGGTCGGCTTGCGACGCGCGTGGCTGGCCGCGACGGTGACGATGGCGGCGGCTTCGTTGCTTCTGGCGGCCGCGCCGAGCAGCCTCGTTGTGAACGTCGTCGCGGCAACGCTTTTCGGGGCCGCCTACATCGGGCTGACGGGACTGGTGTTGCTGTGGAGTGCACGGCTTTATCCCGACAGCACCTCGACAGGCGTCGGCCTGTCTTTCTTCACGCTCGCCGCCGGTCAGGCGCTGGGTGCCCCGGTGGCCGGTGCGCTCATCGACCTGAGCGGCGCGAGAACGGCGTTCGTGGTGATCGCCGCTGTCGGCCTGTGTGCGGTCGCAGTGCGTCCGGTCCGGGAAGTGCGGGCGCCCGCCGGTTGAATTCGCCTGCCATGAGGCGAATGTAGTCTCGGGAAATGAGCTTGAATCTGTCTGTCGATGAAGTCCTGACCACCACCCGCTCGGTACGCAAGCGGCTCGATCTGGACAAGCCGGTGCCGCGCGAGGTGCTGCTGGAATGTCTCGAACTCGCAGTGCAGGCGCCGACAGGATCCAACGCGCAGGGTTGGCAGTGGGTGTTCGTCGACGACCCCGACAAGAAGAAGGCGCTCGCCGACATCTATCGCACCAGCTGGAAGCTGTACCGCACGATGCCCGAACCCGAATATGCCGAGGGCGACAGCCGCGGGGAGCGGCGCCAGGCCGTGGTGTCGTCGGCCGAGTATCTGGCCGAGAACATGGAGAAGGCGCCTTGGCTGCTGATTCCGTGTCTCGCGGGACGGGCGGACGGCGTGCCCGGCGCCGTGAGCGCAAGTTTCTGGGGCTCACTGCTGCCTGCGGCGTGGAGCTACATGCTGGCGTTGCGGTCACGCGGCCTCGGTTCGGCCTGGACGACGCTGCACCTGCTGGGCGACGGCGAGAAGCAGGCCGCCGACGTACTCGGCATTCCGGACGACAAGTACAGCCAGGGCGGGCTGTTCCCGATCGCCTACACCAAAGGCACCGACTTCCGCCCCGCCAAGCGGTTACCCGTAGAGCAAATCGCGCATTTCAATACCTGGTGATCTTCATACGGCTCCGCTGAACCCGTGTTGCCGCCAGGCCTCGTACACCGCGACCGCGGCCGCATTCGACAGGTTCAGCGAGCGCCGGCCTGCCAGCATCGGGATCCGCACCTGTGCGGTGATGTGCGGATCGGCCAGCGTCGCAGCGTCGAGGCCGGTGGGTTCCGGCCCGAACATCAGCACATCACCGGGCTGGTACTCGACGTCGGCGAACGAGGTTGCCGCATGCGCGGTGAACGCATAAACGCGCTCGGGCACCATCGCGTTCCACGCGGTGGCGAGGTCGCGGTGCACGGTGACCGACGCCAGATCGTGGTAGTCCAGCCCGGCCCGGCGCAGTCTCGGCTCGGACAAATCGAAGCCCATCGGTTCCACCAGATGCAGTTCACAACCCGTGGCGGCCACCATCCGGATCGCGTTGCCGGTGTTGGGGGCGATGCGCGGCGAGTAGAACATCAGCTTGAACAAACTGCGACCTCTCAACTTGAGAGCGCTTCGGGCACGACCGCCACCGGCTCACCGGTTTCTCTTTGCGATAATGCTCGCATGGTCGCGCAAAGCCTGTGGATGCAGAAGGTAGCGGCCGATCCTGGACATTCGCACTGGTATATCGAACGGTTTCGCGCCATGGCACGCGCCGGCGACGACCTGGCCGGCGAGGCTCGTCTCGTCGACGCGATGGCGCCCCGCGGCGCGCACGTCCTCGATGCGGGCTGCGGGCCCGGCCGGCTGGGCGGCTATCTGGCCGCGGCGGGTCACCGCGTCGTCGGCGTCGACGTCGACCCCGCGCTCATCGAGGCGGCCGAACAGGACCATCCCGGACCGCGCTGGCTCGTGGGCGACCTCGCCGAACTCGACCTCCCCGCGCGAGGCATCAGCGAACCGTTCGACGTGATCTTGTCGGCGGGTAACGTCATGACCTTCCTCGCCCCGAGCACCCGGGTCCAGGTGCTCGCCCGGTTGCGCGCCCATCTCAAGGATGACGGTCGGGCGGTGATCGGATTCGGCGCCGGCCGCGACTACGAGTTCGCCGACTTCCTCGACGACGCCGCGACTGCCGGGTTGGCGCCCGATTTGCTGCTGTCCACATGGGATCTGCGGCCGTTCACCGACAGCTCCGACTTCCTCGTGGCGCTTCTCCGGCCGGCGTAGCGGTCCGCGGGCGGTCGCATCACGAACGGGTTCCGGTATTCGCTCGGAATCCTTACACCGTCTGCGACCTGCGATTATGAAGTCTGTCTGTTCAGTAAGAATTGTGGAATCGACTGCATTTCGCTGGCATACTCGACCAATTGCCAGGGCCGGAACGCGCCCGGCCGCGGAGGGGCAATACAAGTAGGAATCAGTAGAAAGTCTTCTGAAGCGATGAGCGTGTTCTCCCAACTCAAGCAGGCCGATGGCACGCTGGTCGATTTCGAACGCACACCAGAGCCGCCGGTCAAGCGGCCGTCGCCGTGGGCATTGTCCAATTGGCCAGTCCGCTGGAAAGTTTTCGCGATCGTATTGGTGCCGCTGATTCTGGCCGGAACGTTCGGCGGCTTGCGTATCTACAACAGCGCGACGGCCGAATCCGACTTGCATCGCGCCGCCGATCGCGCCGAGTTGGTGCCGGCCATCGAGAGCTACATGGCGGCGCTGGAACGTGCCATGCTGGCGAGCTCCACCGACGGCGACATCCAGGGCGCGCTGACCCAGTTCGACAACAGCCGCCGGGATCTGCAGCGCCGATTGGACAGCACCGACATCGCGCCCGACGTCCGCCAGGCCGTCACGACGATGACCAACGGTGGTCAGGTCTTGGTGGAGAAGGTCACCTCGAACAGCATCGGACTGCGCGACAGTATGCAGGCCTACGCGTTGCTGCTGCTGCCCGCCGAGGATGCGATCACCGGCTCGGTCCGCATCGACGACGAGCGGATCCGCGCCGAGACGCTCGGCTTGTCCCGCGCGGTCGGGGCGCGGGGCCAGATGATGATGCAGACGCTCGCCCTCACCCGCGGCGCGGAGTTGCCCGAGCCCGAGTTGCGGACCGCGGTGATCGCGCTCGCGGGCACCGAGCCGTCGACGCTCTTCGGGATGAGCCAGGTGCTCGGCGTCGGATCGCCGGACGCCGAGAAGCTGCAGGCCGAGTTCGTCAAGCGGATGGCGCTGATGACCGACCCGGCGGTGCCGGTGGTGAACAATCCTGAGCTGCTGGCGTCGGTGGCCGCCACCGACCAGATCGCGCGTCAGGTCATCGAGCGCACCACCCCGGCGATCACCTCCGCTGTCCGGGACCGGGCCGACGCTGCGCGCACCACGTTGATCCGCGATGCGGTGATCATCGGCGGGACGATCCTCATCGCGCTGATCATCGTGATTCTGGTGGCACGCACGCTGGTGCGCCCGCTGCGGCGACTGCGTGACAGTGCCCTCAAGGTCGCCCATGAGGATCTGACCACCGAGATCGAGCGGGTTCGCGCGGGTGGGGATGCTTCGCAGATCACACCGATCCCGGTGCACACTTCCGAAGAGGTGGGTCAGGTCGCGCACGCCGTCGACGAACTGCACGAGCAGGCCGTCTTCCTCGCCGCCGAACAAGCGCGGCTGCAGCTGCAGATCGGGGACATGTTCGAAACCCTCTCGCGGCGCAGCCGGTCGCTGGTCGACCAGCAGCTGTCGCTGATCGACCGGCTGGAACGCAACGAGGAGGACCCGCAGCGGTTGGAAAACCTGTTCCGGTTGGACCACCTGGCCGCCCGAATGCGCCGCAATGGCGCGAACCTGCTCGTGTTGTCGGGCGCGAAGGTGCCGCGCGAACAGGCCGAGCCGGTCCCGATATCGGCGGTGATCAACGCCGCGGCATCCGAGGTCGAGGACTACACGCGCGTGGTAACCGCGACCGTGCCCGACAGCGAGGTCACCGGTGGGGTCGCCGGCGACCTGGTCCACCTGCTGGCCGAACTGCTCGACAATGCGCTGCGCTATTCACCGCCGATCTCACAAGTGCGGGTGTCGGCGGTGCACACGGCCAACGGCGGGCTGGTCATCGAGGTGAGCGACATCGGGCTCGGCATGACCGAGTCCGATCTGCGGGTCGCCAACACCCGACTGCAGTCCGGCGGGCAGGTCGACCCGTACACCGCGCGGCATATGGGGTTGTTCGTGGTCGGTCGCCTCGCGGCCCAGCACGGGCTGGTGGTCCGGCTACGCAGTACGGTGGCCGGCGAGCCGAATTCGGGTACGACAGCGGGTGTTTACGTGCCGGCCGAGCTGCTCAGCGGAGCCGGGCAGCCACATCAGTTCAGCGAACCCGAGTATGCGGTGCCCGCCGATGCGCACGCGGGTATCGCGACGGCGTTGGCGCTCGACGACGACCACAGGGAGGTCGAGCATCTAAACGGCCACTCCGAGGTCCCGATCTCGCTGCTGCCCCATCGCAATCCGGGCGCCAGCGGCATCTCGGACATTCCCGCCTCGCTGGCGGCCGCGCCCGCTGCCGAACCGCAGGTGTACGAAGAAGAGTGGCCTGCGGGCTCGATGCCTGCGCAGGCGCCGGATCCCGAACCCGCCAACCGCCCGACCGACACCTCCGGATTCTTCGCGGCGCGGGCGCAGGCGGCGAGCGACCGGACGCCGGAGCCGGTTGTTCAGTCGCCACCGTCCCCGCGGGCCAAACCGGCGGTGACGGCCGGTTCGGACGACTCGATCTACCAGAGCATGCTCTCGGAGTGGCTGGTCGACCCGACGGAAATCGCCAACAGCGAGGACCTGAACTGGGAGTCGGTGTGGGACCGCGGCTGGTCGGCCGCTGCCGCCGCGGACGAAGCGCCGGTCACGCAACGCACCGACGAGGGCCTTCCGGTGCGCACCCCCGGTGCTCACCTGGTGCCGGGCGCGGCGGACAGCGGCGACGACGAGGTAGCATCGGCGGCTGAGTTCGACGCAGAACCGGATCCGGAAGCTGTTCGCGCGAGCATCAGCAGCCATTTCGGCGGGGTCCATGCCGGGCGCTCGCACTCAAGACAGACCAGGGGAACCGATACCGAATGAAGCCGACGCAGCGCGACTCGCTCGACTGGCTGGTTTCCAGATTCGCCCGCGAAGTGTCGGGGGTCTCCCATGCCGTGCTGGTTTCCGCCGACGGACTGCTGATGGCCGCCAGCGAACACATCCCGACCGAGCGCGCCGACCAGCTCGCGGCCGTCGCGTCCGGTCTGGCCAGCCTGTCGACGGGCGCGGCGCAACTTTTCGACGGCGGCCACGTGCTGCAGTCGGTGGTCGAGATGGAGAACGGCTACCTGCTGCTGATGCGGGTCGGCGACGGCTCGAATCTAGCCACCCTGGCGACCCGCAACTGCGACATCGGCCAAATCGGTTACGAGATGGCGATACTGGTCGAACGGGTGGGCACCGTCGTCCAGTCGGCACGGCGGCGCGCACCCCAGCATTCGTGAGCCGCCCATGGACGATCCGGAGGGTTGGGACGAGGCGAGCCTGGTCCGGCCGTACATTCTGACCGCGGGCCGCACCGACTCCCGCGTCTACCTACCGCTGGAAGCGCCGATCGAGACCATCGACTCGGGCAAGCCACCCCGGTGGCCGAATAATGACGTGCGGGTTCAGATCCTGGGGATATGCGTGGATCACCCTTCGGTCGCCGAGATCGCCGCGAAGTTGTCCTTGCCGCTCGGCGTGGCGCGGGTGCTGATCGGCGACCTGGTGACGCAGGGTTATGTGGCGGTGCGCGGCACCTTGACCGAGTCGACCACCGTCGACGAAAGACGTGAGCTGATAGGAAGGACACTGCGTGGCCTCAAGGCACTTTGAGGAACGCCGGGGGCCGAACACGCCCGGGCAGGCAGTTTCGACGAAGATCGTCATCTCCGGTGGATTCGGCGCCGGGAAGACGACGTTCGTCGGCGCGGTTTCGGAGATCATGCCGCTGCGGACCGAGGCGTTGGTGACCAACGCGTCGGCCGGCGTCGACGGCCTGGAAGCCACCCCGCAGAAGAACACCACCACGGTGGCCATGGATTTCGGCCGCATCACCCTCGCCGACGACCTGGTGTTGTATTTGTTCGGAACCCCCGGACAGCGCCGGTTCTGGTTCATGTGGGACGACCTTGTTCGCGGCGCGATAGGAGCGATCATCCTCGTCGACGTGCGGCGCCTGCAGGACAGCTTCGCCGCAGTGGACTTCTTCGAGGCGCGCAACCTTCCGTTCCTGATCGCAGTCAACCAGTTCGACAGCGCGCCAAGACATCCCGTCGCCGCGGTGCGCAAGGCGCTGGCCCTGGCCGAGCATATTCCGGTGATCACCGTCGACGCCCGAGAACGGAACTCCGCGAAGGCCGCGTTGATCGCGGTCACCGAGTACGCGCTCAACAGCCTGACCTCGCTGCCCGGCTGATCGGTGCGCGCAGACGAAACGGTCTGGGCCGACGAGGAATTCACCGGCCGCGACTTCCGCGACGACGACCTCAGCAGGCTTCGCACCAAGCGGATGGTGTTCGACGAGTGTGACTTCCGCGGTGTCGACCTCACCGAGTCCGAGCATGTCGGATCCGCATTCCGGAACTGCCGCTTCGAGCGGGCGACGCTGCACCACAGTGTCTTTCGACAGTGCACGATGCTCGGCTCGGTGTTCACCGGGAGCCGGTTGCGGCCGCTGTCGCTGGTCGATGTCGACCTGACACTTGCGGTGCTCGGCGGGTGCGATCTGCGGGGTGTCGATCTGACCGGATGCCGGTTGCGCGAGACCGGTCTCGTCGACGCCGATCTGCGCAAGGCGATACTGCGCGGCGCGGACCTGACCGGTGCTCGAGTGCAGAACGTCCGAATGGACGCGGCCGACCTGCGCGGCGCCCGGACCGATGCGACGTTGTGGACCACCGCGAGCCTTCGCGGCGCGAAGATCGACATCGATCAGGCACTGGCCTTCGCCGCCGCGCACAGTCTGGACATCCACGGCCAGTGAGGCATCAATAGCGTCGAATTCCGCGTGCGGCCGTCTGTCCGAGGTGAGGATGGGCAGATGGCCGCCACGTGGGACACCATCGATCGCTACGTCGTCATCTCGACCGACACCCATGCGGGGGCCGACCTGCGCGACTACAAGGCGTATCTGCCCGCCCGGCTGCACGACGACTTCGACGCGTGGGCGGCGAGCTATGTCAGCCCGTTCGACGACCTGATCATCGCAACCGCACAGCGCAACTGGAGCCACGAACTCCGGATGTCGGAAATGAACGCCGACGGGGTGGCGGCCGAGGTGCTGCTTCCCAACACCGTCCCGCCCTTCTTCCCGACCTCGCCGAACATCACCATCACGCTGCCGCGCACCCGCGACGAGTTCGAGAAGCGGTGGGCCGGAGTGCAGGCCCACAACCGTTGGCAGATCGACTTCTGCTCGCAGGCCCCGGCGCGGCGCCGGGGACTGGTACAGGTCTTCCCCAACGATGTGGACCTGGCGCTCGACGAGATCCGCTGGGGAGCCGAGCAGGACTGCTTCGGCGGCGTGCTGCTGCCCGCCGTCTCACCCGGTGATCCGAACGTCGCACCGCTGTTTCACACCCGCTACGAACCGATCTGGACGCTGTGCGCCGAACTCGACCTGACCGTGGTTCAGCACGCCGGGGCGGGTAGCCCGCTGATGCCGATGGATCAGCCGGCCTCGAACGCGGTGCTGGTCACCGAGATGGCGATGTGGGCGCAGCGCACCGTCTCGCATCTCATACTCGCCGGTGTGTTCGAGCGCCACCCGACACTGCGGTTCGTGCCGACGGAGCAGGGCACGCTGTGGTTGCAGAACCAGATGATGATGCTCGACGTCATGGTGCCCTCGATGAAAACGGAAGCGGGCAACCGCACCTACGGCATGTTCGGCGGCTCGTCGATCGACGAACTGACGATGGCGCCCAGCGATTACGCCAAGCGGAACTGCTATCTGGCTTCGGAGTTGACGCCGTACGAGTCCTCGACGATCCGCTATCTCGGCGCCGATCACGTCATGTGGGGCAGCGATTATCCACACGAGGAAGGCTTCGCGCCGCACTCCAAGCTGGCGATCCGCTGGGCGCTGCACGACCAGCCCGAGGACGTCTGCCGCAAGATTCTGGCCGGCAATGCGGGCCGGCTGTACCGGTTCGACCTGGACGCGCTCGTCCCGGTCGCCGCTGAGATCGGCCCGACGGTCGCCGAGGTGCACACGCCGCTGGGGGATACGGGCTATGTCTCCCCGCCCGCGTTCGGGTACCGGCCGTTCGAGGGCGGGCTTGCGCTCAAGCGGCTGGCACCGGCTCGCGACTGATCCATCCCGACGTGCGCTAGGCGCTGCTGAGGCGGATCCGCCAGCGCACGAAGGCTGTGTAGCCGATGCAGATCAGCGCGAGCATCGCCATGTCGAACAGCCAGGTTCCCGCCGTGTGTTCCCAGTGCCGGTCGGCCGGCGTCAACGGCCCCGGAACCAGCCGGATGAGATCGATCGTCGAGGCGGAAGCGGCGAAACCCCAACGCGCGGGGGTGAACCACGACATCTGGTCGAGCACGATGCGGTCGGTCACCGGAATCATGCCGCCCGAGAACACCAGCTGCGACATGATCGCGACCACCAAGAGCGGCATGATCTGTTCGTTGGACCTCGCCAGTGCCGAGAGCGCCAACCCGACCATCGCCGCAGCGACCGTCGTCACCGCGATGTCGACGAACAACTCGACGCTGCGGTTGCCCAGCAGCGCACCACTGTCCACGGCGCCGGGACCCCACCCCTTACCGATGATCGCGATCGCCGTGACGATCGCCGACTGGACGATCGCGAACAGCGTGAACACGAAGACCTTCGCCAAAAGGTATGCGGTGGTTGACAATCCGACGGCCTGCTCGCGACGGAAGATCGCCCGCTCACCGATCAGCGCGCGGATCGTCAGCGCGGTGCCCATGAAGATGGCGCCCACGTTGAGCATGACCAGGATCTGCCCCGGCTCATTGGGCGCCGCGCCGCCCTGCATGGCGGGCACCGGCACGCCGAACCCGACGTCACCGGGCACCGAGAGCGACAACACACCCATGATGAACGGCAGCATCATCAGGAACGCGAAGTAGCCGCGGTCGGACACCACCAGCCGCACCTGACGGCGGGCGATCGTCGAGAACTGCCGCCGCACGCTGGTGCTGGTCGGGCTGCCCAGATCGGACGGCTGCTCGGTCGGCGGGGCGGGCGACGGCGGGCCGTGGTGGGCGAGGAACCGCTTGTTGGCGCCGTCGGGGTCACCCGCGACCGAGCTGAAGATGTCGGCCCAGTTGGTGGTGCCCATCGAGGGCCCGATCTGGTCGGGCGGCCCGTAGAACGCGGTCTTCCCGCCGGGCGCCAGCAGCAGCACCTGGTCGCAGACGTCGAGGTAGGTCAGTGAGTGCGTGACCACCAGCACCACGCGGCCCGCGTCGGCCAGTTGGCGCAGCATCGTCATGACCTGACGGTCCAGCGCGGGGTCCAGGCCGGAGGTGGGCTCGTCGAGGATCAGCAGCGACGGGCCGGTCAGCAGTTCGAGTGCCACCGAGGCGCGCTTGCGCTGGCCGCCTGAGAGCTTGTCGACACGGGTCTCCAGGTGCTTGGTCATCTCGAGCTCCTCGAGCACCTGCATGACGACCTGCTCGCGGTCGGCCTTGGTGGTGTCCGGCGGCAGTCGCAGTTCCGCGGCATACATCAGCGCCTGACGCACGGTCAGCTGACCGTGCACCACGTCGTCCTGGGGAACCATCCCGATTCGGGACCGCAGCGAGGCGTACTCGGCGTGGACGTTGTGGCCTTCGAAGGTGACGGTGCCCGTCGTCGGATGGGTGTAACCGGCGACCAACCGCGCGAACGTCGACTTTCCGGCACCCGATGGACCGATGACCGCCGTCAGCGTGCCCGGCCGCGCGGCGATCGAGATGTTCTCCAGCAGCGTCTTGTTGTTCTCGATGGTCCAGGTGATGCCGTGCACTTCCAGCCCGCCGGTGCGGGTGGCGGCCTCGGTCTCGGTCCGGCGAACCAGCGTGCCGCCGGAGAAGACGAGGTCGATGTTGCCGATCGTGACGGTGTCGCCGTCGTGCAGCAGCGCCGACTCCACGCGCGCACCGTTGACAAACGTGCCGTTGATGCTGCGGTTGTCCTGGATCTCCGTGCCGGCAGCGGTCGGCACCAGGGTCGCGTGGTGGCGCGAGGCCAGCACGTCGGGGACCACGATGTCGTTGTCGGTCGCGCGGCCGATCTTGACAGCGCCCGCGACGTTGTCGGCGGGCCGGCTCGGCCGCAGGATCTTGAGCATGCTCGTGGCGAGGTTGTCGCTCGAGCGCGGTGCGGCGGTCGGTCCCATCATCGTCGCCGACTCGAGTTCCGGCGCCGACATCGACTGTGACACCTGCGGTCGCACCGGTTGCGGTGCGCTCGGATAGCGGGGCGGCGGGGGGGCGCTCGGATATGCCGGACGCGGCGCACCCTGCGGCGGTCCGTATGGCCGTGCTACCTGTGGTCCGGACATCTGCGGGGGCGGAGCGGTGGGGTAGCTGCCCGCCGGCCGGTGGCCGGCGATCGGCACCGCCATGGTGGGCGTACGGCCCACCGCACCCTGGTGACGGCCGACCTCGAACGTCAGTCGTGGGCCGTCGGGATTGCCGATGTTGACGGTCTGGCCGTCGGAGATGTCGACGGCGGGCACCCGGCGGTTGTTGACGAACATTCCGTTGAGGCTGCCGTTGTCGATCGCGACCCAGCGGCCCTGATCGAAGCGCAACACCAGGTGCGCCCGGGAGATCAGCGGATGGGCGATGCGAACGTCGGCGCGGAGGTCACGGCCGATGACGACATCGTTTCCCGCCGCGAAGGTTCGTGTCGATCCGTCGTACCGAACGGTCAGCGCGGGTGGGGCGGGTCGGCTCATCGGAGCCAACTCTAACGGTAGGGACCCTCCGCGCTGCGTTACGACCACGGGGTCGGCTGCTTCGAATGCTTCCGCCCGACGAAAGTTCTCCTGTCGTCCGGCGCGTCGCGCGCTGATTGCGTCGAATCGTGGTCACCATTGGGCATGGTGTCTCGGGCGCCTTTCGTGTTCGTCGGCATTTCCGGGCTCTGCATCGCGGCGGCGTTCCTGGCGCCGACGGTCGATGCGCAGAGCGCCATCGCCATCGACGACCGTGGGTTCGTCGACTCGGATGCACGCTGCGAAGCGCCCGCTGCCCCGGTCGCCTTCGGCCGCACCGAAAGCGCCCTGGTCGCGATTTGTCTGAAGAACGGCCGTTACGAGTACCGCGGTGTGCGGATGCGGGACGAGGCGTTGCTCGCCGCTCCGGCGGTCGAGGATGGCGAGGGCGTGTTCACCGCCGACAGCGAGGGCGTCACGTACACGTTCTCGGCGAAGGAACTCGAGGTTTCATCGGGCGACCAGGTGATCCACGCCGAACCGATGGTCGCCTATGTGGAACCGCGCTCCGCCGACGGCTGATAGTGGTCGGGTGCGCCGGTCAGCACGCAGTGCGTGTGGCTGTAGATCGTGGGCATGCACTTGTTGCAGTGATCGCAGATCGACCGCACCGAGCTGTCGGCCTGGATGCGGTTGAGCAGATCGGGTTCGGCCAACAGCGCGCGGCCCATCGCGACGAAGTCGAAACCCTCCGCCATCGCCAGGTCCATGGTTTCGCGATTGGTGATGCCGCCCAGCAGGATCAGCGGCAGCTTCAGCTCCGCGCGGAACAGCTTGGCATCGCGCAGCAGGAACGCTTCGCGGTAGGGGTACTCGCGGAGGAACTTCTTGCCGGTCATCCGGATGCCCCACCGGATCGGCGGCTTGAACGCGCCCGCGAACTCCTTGACCGGGGCATCGCCGCGGAACAGGTACATGGGGTTGACCAGCGAGCTGCCGGCGGTCAGCTCGATGGCGTCCAGCCCGCCGTCCTCCTCCAGCCATTTGGCGGTCTGAAGCGACTCCTCGACGCTGATGCCGCCGCGCACCCCGTCGGCCATGGTGAGCTTGGCGGTCACCGCGATGGGGTTGCCCTCCTTCTCGACGGCGCGGCGCACGGCGGTGACGACGCCGCGGGCCACCTTCGCGCGGTTCTCCAGCGAGCCGCCGAACTCGTCGGTGCGCCGGTTGATCAGCGGGCTCAGGAACGAACTGGCGAGATAGTTGTGCCCGAGATGGATCTCGACCGCGTCGAACCCGGACTCGATCGCCAGGCGGGCCGCGTCGGCGTGCGCCTCGGTGACCTCGCGGATGTCCTCCGCTGAGGCCTTCTTGGCGAACCGCATCGACAGCGGATTGAAGAAGCGCACCGGTGCCAGCGCTCTTGCCTTGTTGGTCCGCGCGTTCGCCACCGGCCCCGCGTGGCCGATCTGCGCGCTGATCGCCGCGCCCTCGGCGTGGATCGTCTCGGTGAGCTTCTTCAGCCCGGGCACGGCCTCGGGCCGCATCCAGATCTGCCAGCCGTCGGTGCGTCCCCCGGGGGCGACCGCGCAGTACGCCACCGTCGTCATGCCGACCCCGCCGGCGGCGGGCAGCCGGTGGTAGTTGATGAGGTCATCGGTGACGAGCGCATTCGGGGTCGACGCCTCGAACGTGGCCGCCTTGATGATCCGGTTGCGCAGCGTCACCGGCCCGAGCCGGGCCGGCGCGAACACGTCGGGCGCGGTGTCCATGCGACGAGCATGCCAGACTGTGACGCGTGCGTGCGATCACACTGGACGGCAAGGCCACGCGGGACGAGATCTTCGTCGACCTGAAAGAGCGGGTCGCGGCGCTGAGCGCGGCGGGTCGCACCCCCGGCCTGGGCACCGTGCTGATCGGCGACGACCCCGGCTCGCACGCGTATGTGCGCGGCAAGCACGCAGACTGCGCAAAGGTCGGCATCAACTCGATCCGGCGCGACCTGCCCGCCGACATCAGCCAGGCCAAGCTCGACGAGACCATCGACGAACTCAACGCCGACCCCGAGTGCACCGGCTACATCGTGCAGTTGCCGCTGCCGAAGCACCTCAACGAGAACGCCGCCCTGGAACGGGTGGACCCGGGTAAGGACGCCGACGGCCTGCATCCGACCAACCTCGGCCGGTTGGTGCTCAACGAGCCCGCGCCGCTGCCGTGCACCCCGCGGGGCATCGTGCACCTGCTGCGCCGCTATGAGGTGGAGATCGCCGGTGCGCATGCCGTGGTGATCGGCCGCGGCGTGACCGTCGGCCGCCCGCTGGGGCTACTGCTGACCCGGCGCTCGGAGAACGCGACGGTGACGTTGTGCCACACCGCAACCCGTCATCTGCCCGAGCTGGCCCGCGAAGCCGACATCATCATCGCCGCGGCGGGCATGCCGCACATGGTGACCGCCGAGATGGTGCGTCCCGGCGCCGCCGTCATCGACGTCGGGGTCAGCCGCGACGAGAACGGCAAGCTCGTCGGCGACGTCCACCCCGACGTCTGGGAGGTCGCCGGCCACGTGTCGCCGAACCCCGGTGGCGTCGGCCCGCTCACCCGTGCGTTCCTGCTGACCAACGTCGTCGAGCGCGCGGAGGTCCAGACCGGCACGTGACCCCCAAAGAGTTCGCGCACAAGGTTTTCACGGGCCAGTGGCCGTTCTGGTCGGTCGGCCTGACCTTCCTGGTCGCGTTCGTCCTGGTGGTCGCAGGTTATTGGCGGCGGGGTGCGCTGGTGATGGCGATCGGGGTAGGTCTTGCCGCGGCGTTGCGGCTGACGTTGAGCGACGACCGCGCGGGGCTGCTCGCGGTGCGCAGCCGGGCCGTAGATTTCGTCACCACCGCGACGGTCAGCGCGACGATGCTCTACGTCGCCTGGACCATCGACCCGCTGGGCACGAGCTAGTGGCGCTCAGGTGACCCGCTCGATCGCGAAGGCGGCGGCCGCATTTGAGTGAGAAGCCACGGCTGTGAATTGGCTCCCGCAACGACCAGGAATGCTATTTCACGCTGGGCCTCCCGCGGCATCCACCGGTTATGCACTCAGCTTCAGGGCGGCGGCGACGATCGGCTTGGCCCATCCCGGCGTCGCCGACAGGTCCGCGGGGCCGACGATCTCGCCATGACTCACGTGCAGCACGAGCACCGGCCGCGGCGGTTGCCCGTCGGCGGGGTCGGCGTGGGCGGAGTTGTCGTAGACCCGCAGTTCGGTGAGAACCGGCAGCAGCTGCACCAGGTTCTGTCTGCTGTGTCGCCACCGGCGCCGGATGTCGGCTTCGGGAATGTCATGGCCACCGGAGCGGACGCGCTGGGCAACCCGCTCGATATGCGCGTCGGCGCTGGCCAACCCGACGTACCAGATGCGTACCTCGATGCCGCGCGACGCGGCGTCGGACAGCAGCCGGCTGATGGTGCTCCCGCCGAGCGTGGTCTCCAACGCGAAGTCGAGCCGCTCGCGCAGTGCCCGCTCGAGCAGTCTCGTGCCCTGCCGCCATGCCACGGCGTTCGCGGTGGTCTGGTCGAGCCCCGGGTTGGCTCCCATCAGCTTGCGGGCCGCCTCGTCGGGGTTGTAGTAATCGCTGCCCGCCGCGCGGATCATCGCGCCGCCGATGCTGCTCTTACCGGCGCCGTTGACGCCGGCAAGGACATATAGGCGGGACAGTCAGCGCCGCCGTTTCGGGCGGGCCGCCTTCACCGCGGCGCGGCCGAGTCGTTCTGGGTCGGCGTCGAAGGCCGACGCCATGCCGGCCTTCGCCTTACGGCTCTGCATGCGTTCGAGAAGTTCGTCGAACTGCGCTGTCAACTCGTCGAGCGCAGGCGTGCCCGCCTTCGTCAACGCTTCGAACTCGGCGTACGACAACAGCACCGCCCGCGGCGTGTTGTGCTTGGTGATCGCCACCGCGCCTCCGCTCGTGGCCTGCTCGAAGACCGCCCCGAACTCGTTCTTGAAGCGGGTGGCCGCCACGCTCGGCACGTCGACCAGCTCGCCGTCGCGATTGCGGTACGTCAGAGTGGACATATTGGCTATTATAGCCAAAATGTCATTTCCGGGGGGTGTGCCGCGTGCCGCGCGCCGCGCCGAGTTCGACGTTTTGGTCGATTTCACTCGCAATTTTCCGCCAAAACGTCAGTTTCGGCGCTAGTGAACACATGCCCGCTAGGCCAAGTCGGCGCGGATGCACACCGTGACGTACGGCAGCGCCAGCCCGCTGGAGTTGGCCAGCGCCGGATGGGTGGCCAACAGCTCGCGCACGCGGTCCAGCGTCCTGGTGCGTACCTTCTCCGGCGACGTGATGCAGTAGCTTCGCGAGGCGACCAGGTCGAAGAGCGCCCGCGGGGTCAGGTAGTTGGTCCACTCGACCTGATGACGCTCGACGCCGGTGAACGGCCCTGGCAGCGACACGGTGCTGCTGAAAGGATCGTCCTCGTGGCCGATGATCCGGCCGAGATCCTTCACCCAACCCAGCCGCTCGTCGCGGGTGTTCCACACCAGGCCGAGCCGCCCGCCGGGCCGCAACACCCGGGCCACCTCCTTGACGGCGCGTTCGGGATCGAACCAATGCCACGCCTGGGCCACCAGCACGGTGTCGACACTGTCGTCGGGCAGCGGAATCTCCTCTGCGGTGCCGAGCAGCGCGGGCGTTTCGGGCAGCGAATTGCTCAGCAGCTCCAGCATTTCCGGGATCGGATCGACCGCGACCACGTGGAGGCCGCGCTCGACCAGCCGGGTGGTCAGCTTGCCGGTGCCCGCGCCGAGGTCGAGCACCTTGGCGGCGTCTGGAGCCAGCAGCCAGTCGATCGCCTCCGGCGGGTACGACGGCCTGCCTCGCTCATAGGCCGCGGCTTCAGCACCGAACGACAGCGAGCGATCCTGGTCCGGACGGGTCACTGCGCCGTCATTTCGCTGCCAACTCGAGCGTTTGGCGGATGAGCTTGTACACCGCATCGGTCTCCACCAGGAAGCCGTCATGTCCGTAGATCGAGTCGACGACGTCGAGTTCGGCGCAGCCCGGCAGCAACTCGGCCAGCTGCTCCTGCAGCCGCAGCGGGTAGAGCCGGTCCGAGGTGATGCCGCCGACAACTGCGGGCACCGGACAGCCGCGCAACGCGGCCTCGATGCCGCCGCGGCCGCGCCCGACGTCGTGGCTCGACAACGACTCGGTGAGCGCCACGTACGTGCCGGCGTCGAAGCGGGCCACCAGCTTTCGGCCCTGGTGTTCCAGATAGCTCTGCACCGCGTAGCGGCCGCCGACCGCCGGGTCCTCACCGTCCTGCGGATGGTTGGCGAATCGATCGTCGAGCTCGACCTCGCCGCGATACGTCAGGTGCGCGAAGCGGCGGGCGATCTCCATGCCGAGATCGGGGGACAGGCCGGTGCCGTAGTAATCGCCGTTCTGCCAGTTCGGGTCGGCCTTGATCGCCGCGATCTGTGAGCTCTGGGTGCCGAGCTGGTCGGCGGTGGCACGCGCGCCGACGGCGAGCACCAGGCCCGAGCGCACCTTGTCCGGGTGCCCGACCATCCACTCCAGCGCCCTGGCTCCGCCCATCGACCCGCCGAGGACCGCGGCGACCTCGGTGATCCCGACCATCTCCAGGGCGGCGATGTCGGCCTCCACCTGGTCCCGGATGGAGACGACGGGAAATCGTGAGCCCCACGCCTTGCCGTCGAGGTGCAGTGAGCTCGGACCGGTCGAGCCGCGGCACCCGCCGAGCACGTTGGTCGCCACCGCGCACCAGCGGTCGGTGTCGATCGGGCCGCCGGGCCCTGCCACACCGTCCCACCAGCCGGGGGTCGGATGGTTCGGACCCGCCGGTCCGGTGATGTGCGAGTCGCCGGTCAGCGCGTGCAGCACGACCACCACGTTGTCGCGTTGCGGCGACAGCTCACCCCAGCGCTGAACGGCGATCGAAACGTCGTCGATGACCGCACCGCTTTCCAGTGTCAGCGGTCCTATGTTGACGACGCCGACCTCGCCCTCGGCGGGCAGACTCAACAGTGGCACGTCGGTTTCCAATTCGAAGATCGTCATCAGAACGCCGCCGTGGTGTTGGGATCGGTCACCGCTCCGGAGCGGAACGGCTTGGCGGCGGCGAAGCCCTGCTCCAGATCGGCCAGGATGTCCTCGATGCCCTCGATGCCGACCGCCAGGCGTACGAGGCCGGGCGTGACCCCGGTGGCCAGCTGCTCCTCCGGGGACAGCTGCGCGTGCGTGGTCGAGGCCGGATGGATCACCAGCGACCGCACATCGCCGATGTTGGCGACATGACTGTGCAGGGTGAGCGCGTTGACGAAGGCCTTGCCCGCGTCGACCCCGCCCGCCAGCTCGAAGGCGAGCACGGCCCCGGTGCCCTTGGGCGCCAACTTCTTTCCGAGCTCGTGCCACGGCGACGACGGCAGCCCGGCGTAGTTCACCGACGTGACATCCTGGTGTCCGGTTAGGTACTCGGCGACCTTCTGCGCGTTCTGCACGTGACGTTCGACGCGCAGGCTCAGCGTCTCGAGCCCCTGGGCCACCAGAAAGGCGTTGAACGGCGACGCCGCCGAACCCAGGTCGCGTAGCAGTTGCACGCGTGCCTTCAAGGCGAAGGCGGGTGGGCCGAGCTCGGCGTACACCACGCCGTGGTAGCTCGGGTCCGGTGCGGTGAAGCCGGGGAACTTGCCGTTGGTCCAGTCGAATGTGCCGCCGTCGACGATGACACCGGCGATCGCCGCGCCGTGGCCCCCGAGGTACTTGGTGGCCGAGTGCACGATGATGTCGGCGCCGTGGCGCAACGGTTGGATCAGGTACGGCGTGGCGATCGTGTTGTCGACGATCAGCGGCACGCCGGCGTCATGGGCGACCGCGGCGACGTTGGGGATATCGAGCACGTCGATCTTCGGATTCGAAATCGTCTCGGCGAAGAACGCCTTGGTGTTCGGGCGCACCGCCGCGCGCCAGGAGTCGAGATCGTCGGGATCCTCGACGAAGCTGACCTCGATGCCGATCTTCGACAGCGTGTAGTGGAACAGGTTGTAGGTGCCGCCATAGAGCCGAGGGCTGGACACGATGTGGTCGCCGGCATCGGCGATGTTGAGGATCGCGAACGTCGACGCGGCCTGACCGGAAGCCAGGAACAGCGCGGCGACTCCGCCCTCGAGTGCTGCGATGCGCTTCTCGACGGCGTCCTGCGTCGGGTTCATGATCCTGGTGTAGATGTTGCCGGGCTCGGCGAGACCGAACAGCGCGGCGGCGTGCTCGGTGCTGTTGAACGTGTACGACGTGGTCTGGTAGATCGGCAGCGCCCGCGCGTTCGTCGCGATGTCGGGGGTCTGGCCGGCGTGGACCTGCTTGGTCTCGAACGCCCACTTTGCGGTCGGATCTTCTGGCGCGCTCATGCGGGAACGGACCTCCATCTGCGTCTGGGGGCCCGTCAGAACGGACCCGCGCTTGCCGGCAGCCGCTTGTTAGCGGTTACTCAACCTGGTCATCACCCGGGGCACCCCACCGCGGTTGGAGGGTTGCCGACCAGCAAGCCGGGGCTTGTCGCTGGCACTCATGACCGATGAGAAGCGTATCGCACGTCACCGGCGTCATGCCAGCGAGGGATCGCACCGACGCGGACCCCTGGCTCACACGCAACGTCAGGTACGAGGCAATACTGGTAGCCGACGCCACAGAAAACGACCTCGAAACCGACCGAGGCCGCACCGACAAGCGAGCCGGGAGAACACCGCATGACTGCCGAGCAGCCGACCATCATCTACACGCTGACCGACGAGGCGCCGCTGCTGGCGACCTACGGGTTCCTGCCGATCGTTCGTACTTTCACCGAACCGGCGGGCATCAATGTCGAGACCAGTGACATCTCGGTGGCCGCGCGCATTCTCGCCGAGTTTTCCGACCGCCTGACCGAAGACCAGCGGGTGCCCGACAACCTGGGCCGCCTGGGTCGCCTGACTCAGGACCCGGAGACCAACATCATCAAGCTGCCGAACATCAGCGCTTCGGTGCCCCAGCTGCTAGCCGCCATCAAGGAGCTCAAGGCCAAGGGTTTCGACCTGCCGGATTACCCGGGCGACCCGAAGACCGACGAGGAAAAGGCGATCAAGGAGCGCTACGCCAAGGTACTCGGTAGCGCGGTCAATCCGGTTCTGCGGCAGGGTAACTCAGATCGACGCGCACCCAAGGCGGTAAAGGAATACGCGCGTAAGCATCCGCACAGCATGGGCGAGTGGTCGCAGGCGTCGCGCACGCACGTGGCGACCATGAAGAAGGGCGACTTCTACCACGGAGAGAAGTCGATGACGCTCGACAAGGACCGCAAGGTCAAAATGGTGCTGCAGACGAAATCGGGCGGGGAGACCGGAAAGACTGTGGTGCTCAAGCCGGAGGTCGCGCTCGAGGCCGGCGACATCATCGACAGCATGTTCATGAGCAAGAGGGCGTTGTGCGAGTTCTTCGAGGAAGAGATCCAGGACGCCTACAAGACCGGCGTGATGTTCTCGCTGCACGTCAAGGCGACGATGATGAAGGTGTCGCATCCCATCGTGTTCGGTCACGCGGTGAAGGTGTTCTACAAGGACGCGTTCGCCAAGCACCAGAAGGTGCTCGACGAACTGGGCGTCAACGTCAACAACGGCATGTCCGACCTCTACAGCAAGATCGAGGCGCTGCCGGCCTCGCAGCGCGAGGAGATCATCCAGGACATCCACGCCGTCCACGAGCACCGGCCCGAACTGGCGATGGTGGATTCGGCCCGGGGTATCACCAACTTCCACTCGCCCAGCGACGTCATCGTCGACGCATCGATGCCGGCGATGATCCGGCTCGGCGGAAAGATGTACGGCGCCGACGGGCGGACCAAGGACACCAAGGCGGTGAACCCCGAGTCCACGTTCAGCCGCATCTATCAGGAGATGGTCAACTTCTGTAAGACGCACGGTCAGTTCGATCCGACCACGATGGGCACCGTCCCCAACGTCGGGCTGATGGCGCAGCAGGCCGAGGAGTACGGCAGCCACGACAAGACGTTCGAGATCTCCGAGGACGGCGTGGCCAACATCGTCGACATCGACACCGGCGAGGTGCTGCTGACCCAGAACGTCGAGGCCGGCGACATCTGGCGCATGCCGGTGGTCAAGGACGCCGCGATCCGGGACTGGGTCAAGCTCGCGGTCACCAGGGCGCGGGTGTCGGGGATGACCGCGCTGTTCTGGCTCGACACCGAGCGTCCGCATGAGGTGGAACTGCGCAAGAAGGTCAAGGAGTATCTCAAGGACCACGACACCGATGGCCTACACATCCAGATCATGCCGCAGGTGTGGGCGATGCGGTACACGCTCGAACGGTTGATCCGCGGACAGGACACGATCGCCGTGACCGGGAACATCCTGCGGGACTACCTGACCGACCTGTTCCCGATCCTGGAACTGGGCACCAGCGCGAAGATGCTGTCGATCGTGCCGTTGATGGCCGGTGGGGGCATGTACGAGACCGGTGCGGGCGGTTCGGCGCCCAAGCACGTCCACCAGCTGCTCGAGGAGAACCACCTGCGGTGGGACTCGCTCGGCGAATTCCTGGCCATCGGAGCGTGTTTCGAGGACATCGGGCGCAAGACCGAGAACAAGCGGGCCATTCTGTTGGGTAAGACGCTGGACTCCGCGATCGGAAAGCTGTTGGACAACGACAAGGGACCGTCACGCAGGACCGGCGAGTTGGACAACCGCGGCAGCCAGTTCTACCTCGCGATGTACTGGGCGCAGGAACTCGCCGAGCAGACCGAGGACCCCGAACTCGCCGACCACTTCGCAGACCTGGCCTCGTCGCTGGCCGAGAACGAGGAGAAGATCGTCAACGAACTCGCTGAGGTGCAGGGAGATTCGGTCGACATCGGTGGCTACTACTACCCGGACCCGGAGAAGACGACGTCCGTGATGCGGCCCAGTAAGACGCTGAACTCGGTGCTGGAGGGTGCGACGGTGCAGGCGGTAACCGAGGCTTAGCTCCCGGTCGCTTCCCTGGGTGGCGATGCGTAGCGGTCGACGAAGTCGACGATCAGGTCGGCGACGACCTGCGGCGCCTCGAACATCGGAATGTGCCCGACATCGTCGAGGTGGGTGATCTCGGTGCTCGACGGCAGCTTGGCGGTGAAATGGCGAGTGAACCGCGGATGCGGCAGCACCCGGTCCTTCTCGCAGATCACCAGGCGGGTCGGGCACGTGCCCTCGGCCAGGTCCAACAGCCCCGGCGTCAGCAGCGACTTCACCAACAGCTGGTAATAGGCCGGGCAGTGGGTGACGTCGTCGATGATGTCGACGAGATCTTCATCGGACAGGCGGTCCGGACTGGCACTGATGGGGAAGTGAGCGAGGAACCGGGCGAACGGCAACTTCCGGACATGTTGACGAAACACGAGCGTGAACAGCCATACCGGAAGGCCGGCCAGGAACTTGCCGATGATCTCGAATTTGGCGGGCGTGTACCGGGTCCACCCGCCGGCCGGTGCGATACCGGTCAGCGTGCGAGCCCTACCGCGGCGCTCCAACTCGAAGGCCACCCAGCCGCCCAGCGAGTTGCCGACGATGTGCGCGGTGTCCCAGCCGAGCGCGTCGAGCCTGCGTTCGACGTCATCGGCCAATTCGGGCGTGTCGAGAAAGCGGTGCCCCTTCACGCCGCCGTTGTGGCCGGGCATGGTGGGCGCGAAAACCTCGTAGCGTCCGGTGTCGGCGATCAGCGGAGCGACCTTTTTCCACACGTTCTGCGACATCATGAACGGGTGCAGTAACAGCATGGGCTCGCCGGTTCCGACGTGGATCGGTGCGCGCTCGGTCATCAGCCCGAGACTAAAGGCGATACCGCCGGTACCGCAAGTAGGTCGTATGGTCTGCCGGACCTGGCGGTCGTGAACATCATCAGCTCGAGAAGGAACGGTTCATGGTTGCGTTGGGCTGCGCGGATGGCGACGCTGACCGACCGCGGTGCCGTGGTTCGCGGCGGCCGGAACATCGACCACACGGAGAACGAGATCAAGTCAGGTTCAAGGTAGAAGTCTGAGGCCGATTGCCCTCGTTCATTTCGCCGGCGGGCATAAGCTCGGTTGAGCTTGGGAGGTGAAGCCGTGATCAGGGATTGGGATGCGGAAGGGGACCGGCTCAAAGCTTCAGCGCCGCGTCGAGTTAAGGGGGCAAGCGGCGCTTCAAATGGTGTCGGGCGGCGCCAGGTTCTCGATGGGTAAAGGCCGCTATAGGGGGGTATGTATGCCGAACCGCGCAGGAAGGACGAGAACGGAGGCCGCTATGACGAGGAGTGGTTCGACGGGCACTAGACACCACGACCTCACCCAAGCGTCGACCGATTCCCGCACCGTCGACGCCACCAGTCTTGCTGTGCGCATGTGTAGCTATCCCCGGCCGCCCGCGACCGTGATCGAATTGAGCGGTGAAATAGACGCCTGCGATGCCGAGCAGGTAAGCGACTACCTCGTCGGGTATGTCCACGTGGATCACCCGTTGGTGCTGGACTGCAGCCGCGTCGACTTCCTCAGCGTCGCTGGTCATCGGGCCACAGTCTTGTTCGCTGAGAAGTGTCACCGGGCTGGCCGGGACTGGGTACTGATCACCAGCACGGCGGTTGATGTTCTCCTGCGCGTCGTGAACGAGGCTGACTTGCCAGTCGTCGCTTCGTTGGACGAAGGATTGCGGACGTTGGCTCAGGGCCAGCAAGGGCATCGGTCTATTACGACTGTGGACTGCAAACGGTGCTGATGGCCATGGGGCAAGGCTGAGTCACAGGTCAAACCGCGCTACCGTCACCGCCTTCTGGAGGGGGTGACGCGCGGCCTTGCACCGCCACCGGCCAGCCAGGCCGTGCGGCATTGGGAGTCGAAGTCCACGCCTGGCGGTGACGGTCGAGTACCGGTCGCGTGAAATGATCGGATGACCATGAGCAGTTCCCCGCAACCTGTCGTCTTCTCCGGTGTGCAACCCACGTCCGATTCGCTACACCTGGGCAACGCGCTGGGCGCGATCCAGCAGTGGGTCGGTCTGCAGGACGACCACGACGCGTTCTTCTGCGTGGTGGATTTGCACGCGATCACAATTCCGCAGGATCCCGAGGGACTTCGGCGGCGCACCCTGGTCACCGCGGCGCAGTATCTGGCACTCGGCATCGATCCCGACCGAAGCACGATCTTCGTGCAGAGCCATGTCCCGGCGCATGCCGAGCTGTCCTGGGTGCTGGGCTGTTTCACCGGGTTCGGCCAGGCGTCGCGGATGACGCAGTTCAAGGACAAGTCGCAGAAGGAAGGCAGCGAGGCCACCACCGTCGGGCTGTTCACGTACCCGGTGCTGATGGCCGCCGACGTGCTCCTGTACGACACCGACCTGGTGCCCGTCGGCGAGGATCAGCGCCAACACCTGGAGTTGGCGCGCGATGTCGCGCAACGGTTCAACTCCCGGTTCCCCGACACCTTCGTCATCCCAGATCCGATGATCCCGAAGGCGACGGCCAAGATCTACGACCTGCAGGATCCGACGTCGAAGATGAGCAAGTCCGCGGGCACCGACGCCGGGCTGATCAGCCTGCTCGACGATCCGAAGGCATCGGCCAAGAAGATTCGCTCGGCGGTCACCGACAGCGAGCGTGAGGTGCGCTACGACCCCGACGCCAAACCCGGCGTGTCGAACCTGTTGACCATCCAGTCGGCGGTCACCGGGACCGACGTGGAAAAGCTCGTCGACGGATACGCGGGGCGTGGGTACGGCGACCTGAAGTCCGACACCGCCGAGGCCGTCGTCGAGTTCGTCGGCCCGATCAAGGCCAAGGTCGACGAACTGCTCGCCGACTCCGGCGAACTCGAATCGGTGTTGGCGGCCGGTGCAGAGCGCGCGCGCGATGTGTCTGCGAAGACTCTGCGGCGAGTTTATGACCGGTTAGGGTTTCTGCAGCCACGCGGCTGAAACTTTGGGGAGGCTTGGCGATGAGAACCCCGGCGGAGCCGGATGACAAGCCGGGAATCGTCGGTCGGCTGCGTGCCCGATGGGGCTGGTTCGACCACGTCATGCGGGCCCAGCAGCGCTACACCGACAGCAAGGGCGACTTCTACGCCGCGGGCATCACCTATTTCACGGTCTTCGCGATGTTCCCGCTGCTGATGGTCGGATTCGCGATCGCCGGTTTCATTCTGGCCAGCCAACCGGAACTGCTCGCCGAGATCCAGGACCGGATCAGGGCGTCGGTGTCCGGCGACATCGCCACCCAACTGGTCGAGCTGATGGACTCGGCGATCGAGTCCCGCACCTCGGTCGGGGTCATCGGGCTGCTCACCGCGGCGTGGGCGGGGGTCGGCTGGATGGCCAACCTGCGCGAGGCGCTGAGCCAGATGTGGGGCCTGACGCGGCGCGGCCGCCCGGGCTTCCTGCGCACCAAGCTGTCGGACCTGACGGCCATCGCCGGCCTTTTCGTCGCGATCGCGGTCACCGTCGCCCTGACCGTGGTGAGCAGTTCCGGACTGGCCCGCAAGGCAGCGGAATGGCTTGGGCTCGAGGATGTTCCGGGAATGAGCATCGTGTTGCGGGTGGTCTCGCTGACAGTCTCGGTGCTGATCAGCTGGCTGCTGTTCACCTGGATCATCGCCCGGCTGCCCCGCGAGTCGATCAGCGTCCGCTCCGCGCTTCGGGCGGGGTTGCTCACGGCGGTGGCGTTCGAGGTCTTCAAGCAGGTGGCGTCGATCTACCTGCGGTCGGTGGTGACCGGCCCGGCCGGGGCGACGTTCGGCCCGGTGCTGGGTCTGATGGTGTTTGCCTACATCACCGCCCGGCTCATCCTGTTCGCCACGGCGTGGGCGGCGACGTCGAGAGAGAACCTGGAGGCCGTGCCCGTCGCCCCGCCCGGTCTCGCGCAGATCACGCCGCGGGTGCAGGTTTACGAGGGCGTCGGGGTCGGCGGCGTGTTGACCGCGGCGGCCGCGGGAGCAGTTGGTGCGCTGGGGATCTCGCGAATGTGCCGGCGTCAGTGATTCTGGCTGACCACTTGGAGGCCGATCACACATCCGACGAGGCCCAGTAGCAGCGCCACCTTGATCGGCGAGGCGCTCTCTTGGCCGGTCGCCAGCGAGTAGACGACCGTGAGTGCCGCGCCGACGCCCACCCACACCGCGTATCCGGTGCCGACGGGCAGGTCGCGCTGTGCGATCCCCAATCCGCCCATCGAGATGATCACCGCTACAACGAAAACCACGATCGGCACGGGTCGGGTGAACCCTTCCGACTTGCTCAGCGCGATGGCGAATACAGACTCGAACGCCCCAGAGACGACGAGGATGACCCAGGCCATGTGACACCTCCGAAGCGCCGTCTTGTCGCTGGCCGGGTACGGCGCCCCTCGTCCGGTGTCAACTGCTGACAAGGCCACCGTAGCAAAGCGGTAGCGTCGCGGGCGTGCGCCTGTCGACGCCGTGGTCCCGTCGGATGGGACTCAACGTCCCGATCGTCAACGCCCCGATGGGCGGTGCCGCCGGTGGCGCCCTGGCGGCGGCGGTCTCCCGGGGGGGCGGGCTCGGCATGATCGGGATGGGCAGTTCGGCCACCGCCGCGAACCTGTCCGCCGAACTTCCTCACATCTCGGGACTGGCACGTCCGTTCGGAATCGGTCTCGTGCATTGGGTGATGGCGGCCGAGCCGGCGCTGCTGGAGGTGGCGCTCGCCGCGAAACCCGCGCTGCTGGCCGTCAGCTTCGGCGAGGACTGGTCGTGGGTGCAGCGAGCGCACGACGCCGGCGTGCCGGTGGCCGCGCAGGTGGCTGATGTGACCGGTGCGCGGCGGGCGGTGGACGCCGGTGTGGACGTGGTGGTCGCCCGCGGGGCCGACGGGGGTGGGCACGGCGAGGCGCGCGTCGGCACTCTGCCGTTGCTCGCGGAAGTGCTGGACGAGGTGACGGTGCCAGTGCTCGCCGCTGGGGGAATCGCGTCGGCCCGCGGGCTGGCCGCGGTACTGGCCGCCGGGGCCGCCGGCGCCTGGCTCGGCACCGTGTTCACCACCTGCACCGAGGCGGCCACGTCGGCGGCGGCGCGCGAGATGCTGATGGCGGCGTCGAGCGACGAGACGGTGACGACCCGGGTATTCGACGTGGCGCAGCAATACGCTTGGCCCGCAACGCTTCCCGAACGGGTACTGCGCAACGATTTCGTCAACCGGTTCGACGGTCGCGAGGACCTGGTGGACGCCGACGCGCGGGCTGCGCTTGCCGAGGCCGCCTCCACCGAGGACTACCGGGTAGCGCCGATCAACGCCGGGCAGGGCGTCGGTATGGTGCGCGAATCGCGTTCGGCGGCAGAGGTGATCGACCGGCTCTGCGCCGGGGCCGAGCAGCTGTTGCGGCGCTGGGCCTAGATTGTCGACCGCCGGTTCAGCGACCGGGCGCCCATGATCAACGCGAACACGATCGCGCTGCCGACGACCGCGACGCCCACCCGCACCGGCATCGCGTCGATGTCCGACATCATCGGGGCGGCCTGGACCGCCGGGTTGGTGCCGTCGGCGTCCTTCGGGCCGGCCAGCGACGGGTCGGGTTCGATCAACGTGCCGACGCTGGTGCCCGGCGCGGTGGCGAAACCGTAGTCGAGCAGATGCGCGGCCTGCTCCCACGGCGCGATGGGCTGGCGGGTGCCCTTCAGCAGGACGGCGACCAGTCGCCGGCCGTCGCGGTCGGCCGCGCCGACGAACGTCTGCCCGGCGTCGTCGGTGTAGCCGGTCTTTCCGCCCATCGCGCCCGGATAGTGGAGCAGCAGCTTGTTGTCGTTCTCGATCGGGTAGCCGGCGTCGCCGCGGCCGGGGAAGTCGAACGACCGGGTCGCCACGATGTCGGCGAAGATCGGGTTGCGCCAGGCGTATCGGTAGAACAGCGCCATGTCGTACGCCGACGTGCTCATGCCGGGACCGTCGAGACCGGACGGCGTCGCGACCCTGGTGTCAAGGCCGCCCAGCTTTCGAGCCAGGTCGTTGAGTTTGTTCAGCGCGGCGTCCCAGCCGCCGAGCTGCCGGGCCAGCGCGTACGCGGCGTCATTGCCGGAGTACATCAACAACCCGTGCAGCAGGTCGTTGATCGAGTAGTGGCCGTTCTCGCCGACCCCGACCTTGGTGCCTTCTTGAGCGGCATCGTCCGCGGTGCCCGCCACGACCCTGTGGATCGGCAGATCCTTGATCGCCTGCGTGGCCACCAGGACCTTGATGATGCTGGCGGGCCGGTGCCTGCCGTGGGGGTCCTTGGCCGCGATGACGTCGCCGGTGTCCAGGTCAGCGACCAGCCACGCCTCGGCCGAGACGTCGTTCGGCAGCGGTGGTGTCCCAGGCGCGGTGATGACGCCGCAACCGGACAACTCGTCACCGCCCAGCGGCGTCGCGGGCACCGGCAGCGGAGCGGGTGGCGCCTCGCCGGGTTTGGGCACCTCGGAGGCGTCCACCGCCGGCGGGGTGGCCTCGCGATACGGGCACGCGTTGGCTTCGGGCGCCGGGGCCGGCTGAGCACTTGCCACGGCCGGCCCTGCGGCTACGAACAAGGCCGCTGCCAGCACGGCGGCGCGCTGCAGCCGAATTCGAAACTTCGCCATGGTGAGCGCAGATTAGGCCTCCGGTGGCACGATTCCGTGGAGGCGCGCTGTGACTGGTGTTACTCGAGTTTCAATTGTGACTAAGCCAGCCCGTCGGCGAGCGCACAGCTGCGTACGGTCCAACTCGGCGTGTCGCGTACACAACTGCGCACTCGCGGTCAGGGTAGGGCGCAGTGCGCGACGGCGGGGAAGCCGATGCTGCCCATCCAGAGTCGGCCGTCGGCTTCCACTACGCCGGTGACCATGCCGAACTGCGGGTGCTGGGTGCGGATGCCCGCGACGACGTCGCCGCTGTCGGGATCGAACGCCACCGCCCACACCTCGGGTTTGATCTGAGGTTGCAGGTTGTCGGGCAGCTTCCACAGCAGCTTGCGCAGCACCGGCCAGCGCGGGGCGAGCCATTCGGCGGCGGCGTTGAGCGGCGAAACCATCGCGCACCAGATGCGGCCGTCGGCGCCGGTGGACAGGTTGTCGGGATGGCCGGGCAAATGCTCGCGTAGCCGTGTCACCGACCCGGCGCGCTCACCGGTCAGCCAGTACTTCGACAGCCGCCGCCCCATCGTCTCGGCGAACACCAGCGCCGATCCGTCCGCGGTCGGTGTCACGCCGTTGGCGAAGTACAGACCGGCCACCGCGGTGAGCACGGTGCCGTGGGCGTCGCGGTGAAACAGGCTCCCGCGCGGACGCGCCTCCATCACCGCACCCTTGAAGTTGGCGTAGTCGAAGGCGCTTGTCGACTCGGTGAAATAGATTGTGCCATCCGGTAATTCCGTGACATTCGAGCAGAACATCAACCGCCGGTCGTCGACCTCGGCGACGAGCGTCTCCAACGCACCGGTGGCAGGGTCGAGGGACAGCAGGCCGCCGGGGCTGGTGCAAACGAGAATCCGGCCGTCGTGCGCGGCGTGTAGGCCCAGCGGCCGGCCCTGGATCGTCGCGACGACGACCGGATCGCCGCCGGGCGGGATCCGCACGATGCGGCCGTCGGCCAGGCCGGTCCAGATGGCGCCCGCGGCGTCGACGACCACGTCCTCGGGCCCATCGCCGGGCAGCGGCACGACGGTCAGATCGGCTCGCGGCAGGTCCGGCAACGGGTCGACGGGCGGCGGCTGCCAGCGGACGGGATCGATCGGCGGTTTGGGTGAATCCTTGGGCACGCCGCCAGTCTCGCCGAAACTGTATTCCCGCAGGCCGTTACTCGGACTTTCGCTGCTGGAATACTGTTTCGCGGTGATCAGAGGAGTCGGCTGGCTTCGGCGAGCACGCCGCGCATGATCTCGTAGATCGCGTCGAACTCCTTCTGACCGCAGACGAGCGGCGGCGCCAACTGCACGACGGGGTCGCCGCGGTCGTCGGCGCGGCAGTACAAACCCGCCTCGAACAGCGCGGGAGTGAGGAAGCCGCGCAGTAACCGCTCGGACTCCTCGTCGTCGAAGGTCTCCTTGGTCGCCTTGTCCTTGACCAACTCGATGCCGTAGAAGTAACCCTCCCCGCGGATGTCGCCGACGATCGGCAGGTCGTAGAGCTGCTCGAGGGTGGCCCGGAGTCGCGGGGCGTTCTCCTTGACGTGGTCGTTGAGGCCCTCGCGCTCGAAGATGTCGAGGTTCGCGAGCGCGACCGCTGCAGACACCGGATGCCCGCCGAACGTGTAGCCGTGCGCGAACGTGGTCTTGCCGTCGTCGAACGGCTCGAACAACCGGTCGGAAGCGACCATCGCGCCGATCGGCGAGTAGCCCGAAGTCAAACCTTTGGCGCAGGTGATGATGTCGGGCACGTAGCCGAAGTCGTCACAGGCGAACATCGAGCCGATCCGGCCGAAGGCGCAGATCACCTCGTCGGACACCAGCAGGACGTCGTACTCGTCGCAGATCTCCCGCACCCGCTCGAAATAGCCTGGCGGAGGCGGGAAGCAGCCGCCCGCGTTCTGCACCGGTTCGAGGAAGACGGCCGCGACGGTGTCGGGCCCCTCGAACTCGATCGCTTCGGCGATGCGGTCGGCGCAGTACTGCCCGAACGCCTTCTCGTCGGTCGCATACGGCGCGGGCGCACGATAGAAGTTCGTGTTGGGCACCCGGAAACCGCCCGGTGTCAGCGGCTCGAACGGCGCCTTGAAGATCGGCAGGCCCGTGATGGCCAACGCGCCCTGCGGCGTGCCGTGGTAGGCGATCGACCGCGAAACCACCTTGTGCTTACCGGGTTTGCCGGTGAGCTTGAAATAGTTCTTGGCCAGCTTCCACGCCGACTCGACGGCCTCGCCGCCCCCAGTGGTGAAGAACACCCGGTTCAGGTCGCCGGGTGCGTAGCCGGCGATCCGCTCGGCGAGCTCGATCGCCGACGGCGTGGCGTAGGACCAGAGCGGGAAGAACGCCAACTGCTCGGCCTGCTTGGCCGCGGCCTCGGCCAGTTCCTGACGGCCGTATCCGACCTGGACGACGAAGAGCCCGGACAGGCCGTCGATGTAGCTTTTGCCCTTGCTGTCCCAGATCGTGATGCCATCGCCACGGGTGATGATCGGCGGCGTGATGCCGGCGCCGTGCCGGGCGAAGTGGCCCCACAGGTGGCGGTTCGCCTTGGCTTCGAGATCGGCCGAAACGTCCTGCGCGGTAGTCATCTGGTACCCCAATTATATTGCTGCTTAATAAGTTTCAAGTATACGAGCGTCTCGGTGGAGATGACTTCCGGCAGCGCGCGGATCTGGGTGTTGAGAAGGTCCAGAAGTTCGTCGTCGTCCGCGCAGACAACTTCGACGATGGCGTCGAACGATCCGGCGGTCAGCACCACATAGTCGACGGACTCGATGGTGGCCAGCTTCTCGGCCACCTTGGTGGTGTCGCCGGTGCACCGGATGCCGATCATCGCCTGCCGGGCGAAGCCCAACTGCATCGGATCCGTGACGGCCACGATCTGCATGACGCCGGCGTCGACCATGCGTTGGACCCGCTGGCGGACAGCGGCCTCGGACAGCCCGACCGCCTTGCCGATGCCGGCATACGAGCGGCGACCGTCCTGCTGAAGCTTCTCGATGATCTGCTTGCTCAAGTCGTCGAGTTGGAACGCGGCGCCGGGGCGGGACTGGTTGACGCGGAACGAAACGGGGCCGATGCCGTGCGTGGTACCCGAGGTAGCCATGCCAGTGATTGTGCACGGAATCCGTCGTAACGGGCAACCACGGCCATGAAATCACTTGTTTGGTGGCGCTCCGGCTGCGGGATTGCGCAGACGATCCACGTCGGCTAACCGCATCGGGACCGTGAGCGCGCGGCGGTGACCGGACACGAGGTATGTGGATCAACGACCACATCCCGGTCATCAGCGAGCGACATCACCGGCGTTGCCGAGAAGGGCTGGCATCGTGCGGTTTTTGCGAAGCGCTGAGCGTTCGGCAAGTAATAGGCTGTGGGCATGTCCGCCGGCACGCGGGTCGACGAGTTCGAGGAACTACGACCGCACCTGCTGTCCGTCGCCTACCGGCTCACGGGCACGGTCGCCGATGCCGAGGACATCGTGCAGGACGCCTGGCTGCGCTGGAGTGCCGCCCAGCACGAGCCGATCAAAGACCTGCGGGCGTGGCTGACCACAGTGGTCAGCCGGCTGGGCCTTGACCGGCTGCGTTCGGCGGCGCACCGGCGGGAAACCTATGTGGGGGAATGGCTTCCGGAGCCGGTGGTCACCCCGTTGGAGGGCGACGACCCGCTGGCGGCGGTGGTCGCCGGCGAAGACGCCCGGTTCGCCGCGATGGTGGTGCTCGAACGGCTCAATCCGGATCAGCGGGTGGCGTTCGTGCTGCACGACGGTTTCTCTGTGCCGTTCGGCGAGGTCGCCGAGGTGCTCGGTGTCAGCGAGGCGTCGGCGCGACAACTGGCGTCGCGCGCGCGGCGGGCCGTGGCAGACGCGCCGCCGCCCGTGCCCGATGACACGCACAACGAGGTGGCGGGTGCGCTGATGTTGGCTCTCGCCGCGGGTGACATGGAAGCCGTTGTGCGACTGCTACATCCGAATGTCACATTCACCGGCGACTCGAACCGCCGCGCACCGACCGCACCGCGCGTCATCCACGGTCCGGACAAGGTGGCCCGATTTCTGTTCGGCCTGGCTCGGCGCTATGGACCGGGATTTCTGTCGTCGAGTCAGCTGGCCAAGATCAACGGGCAGCTGGGCCACTATCTCGTCGGCTCACCGGCCAACGATGGCTATCCGGAGGTGATGCCTCGCGTCACCGCGATGACGGTACGCGACGGCAGGGTCTGCGCGATCTGGGATATCGCCAACCCCGACAAGTTCACCGCTTCGCCGCTGCGTCGGTAGCCCACGGAACCCGGCACGCGTCACCGGAATTGAAGCCCTGCTCGGTGATGCCCAGCGCGGAGTACATCCGAGCCCGCATGTTCTCCACACCGATCTGATACGTCAGCTCGATGACGCCGTCGTCGCCGAACCGCCGCCGCAGATCGTCGACCTGCTCGTCGGTGATGGTGTGCGGGTCGGTGGTCATCGCGTCGGCGTAGGCGATCGCGGCGCGCTCGTCGTCGGAGAACAGCGGCGACGTCGCGTAGGAGTCGATGTGCTTGAGCCGGTCGACGTCGAGGCCGTCGAGGCGTTGCAGCATCGAGCCGAAGTCGACGCACCAGGAGCAGCCGACGGTGCGGGCGGTCCAGAACACGGCCAGCTCCCGCACGCTGGCGGGCAGCTTCTTCGACCCGGACTGCAGCATGCCCTCGTGCACGACGTTGGCGATCATCAACCGCGGGTGATGCGCCGCCACGGCGAACGGCTCGGGCACCTGGCCGAACCGGCGCTTGGCGACTCGGTAGAGGAGCTTGGTGAGCAGCGTGGCGCGCTGCGGAGGGAGGGGTTCGATACGAGTCTTCTGGGTCTTTTCGGTCATACCCGTTAGACGAGACAGCCCGCCGAACTGTGACAACTCTGGGGTTTCGGTGCGCTACCAGTCGATCAGCGATTGTTAGCGCACCGAAATCGCAAAGGATCAACGCGCGAACATCAGCGCGCGCTTGACTTCCTGGATCGCCTGGGTGACCTGGATGCCGCGGGGGCACGACTCGGTGCAGTTGAACGTGGTGCGGCAGCGCCATACGCCGTCGACCTCGTTGAGGATGTCGAGCCGCTCGGCGGCGGCCTCGTCGCGGCTGTCGAAGATGAACCGGTGTGCGTTGACGATCGCTGCGGGGCCGAAGTAGCTGCCCTCGCTCCAGTAGATCGGGCAGCTGGTCGTGCAGCACGCGCACAGGATGCACTTGGTCGTGTCGTCGTAACGCGCGCGGTCGGTCTGGCTCTGAATGCGCTCCCGGGTCGGCGGGTTGCCGCTGGTGACCAGGTACGGCTTGATTGCGCGGTAGGCGTCGAAGAACGGCTCCATGTCGACCACGAGGTCCTTGTGCACGGGCAGTCCGCGGATCGGCTCGATGGTGATGGTCAGCTGCTTGCGGGGGTTCTTGGGCAGCAGGTCGCGCATCAGCACTTTGCACGCCAGCCGGTTCACGCCGTTGATCCGCATCGCGTCCGAACCGCACACGCCGTGCGCGCACGACCGCCGGAACGTCAGCGTGCCGTCGAGGTACCACTTCACGTAGTGCAGCAGGTTCAGCAGCCGGTCGGTGGGCAGGGACGGCACCCGGAAACTCTGCCAGCCGGCCGAATCCGGGTCCTCTGGGTTGAAGCGGGCGATCTTCAACGTCACCATCACCGCGCCCTCCGGCACGGGCGGCAGCATCGGGTCCTTGGTGTCAACCACGGATGTCATCAGTACTTCCGTTCCATCGGCTCGTACCGCGTCTGCGCCACCGGCTTGTAGTCCAGCCGGATGTCGCTCAAGAGCTCCGAACCCTGTTTATAGGCCATGGTGTGGCGCATGTAGTTGGTGTCGTCGCGGTTGGGATAGTCCTCGCGGGCATGCCCGCCGCGCGACTCCTTGCGGTTCAGCGCGCCCACCACGGTGACCTCGGCGAGCTCGAGCAGGAAGCCGAGCTCGATCGCCTCGAGCAGATCGCTGTTGTAGCGTTTGCCCTTGTCGTGCACGGCGATTCGCGCGTAGCGCTCCTTGAGTGCATGGATGTCGGTCAGCGCCTGCTTCAGCGTCTCCTCGGTGCGGAAGACCGCGGCGTTGTTGTCCATCGTCTGCTGCAGCGCGACGCGGATGTCGGCGACGCGTTCGGTGCCGTGTTCGGAGAGGATGTCGGAGACCCAGCCGACCACCATGGCCGCCGGGTCCGTCGGCAGGTCGACGTGGTCGTGGCCCAGCGCGTAGTTGGCCGCGGCAATGCCGGCGCGACGGCCGAACACGTTGATGTCCAACAGCGAATTGGTGCCCAGGCGGTTGGCGCCGTGCACCGACACGCACGCACACTCGCCGGCGGCGTACAGGCCTAAGACGATCGTCGTGTTGTCGCGCAGCACCTGACCGTTGACCGTGGTCGGGATGCCACCCATCAGGTAGTGACACGTCGGATACACCGGCACCAGTTCGTTGACCGGGTCGACACCCAGGTAGGTGCGGGCGAACTCGGTGATGTCGGGCAGCTTGGCCTCGAGCACGTCCTCGCCGAGGTGGCGCACGTCGATGTAGACGTAGTCCTTGTTCGGCCCGGCGCCGCGACCCTCGAGCACCTCGAGCACCATCGACCGGGCGACGATGTCGCGGGGGGCGAGGTCGACGATCGTCGGGGCGTAGCGCTCCATGAACCGCTCGCCGTCGGCATTGAGCAGGCGCCCGCCCTCGCCGCGCACGGCCTCCGAGATGAGGATGCCCAGCCCGGCCAGTCCGGTCGGGTGGAACTGGTGAAACTCCATGTCCTCCAGTGGGAGTCCCTTACGGAACAAGATGCCCAGCCCGTCGCCGGTCAGGGTGTGGGCATTGGAGGTGGTCTTGTACATGCGGCCCGACCCGCCGGTGGCGAACACGATCGCCTTGGCGTGGAAGATGTGGATGTCGCCCGTCGCCAGCTCATAGGCGATGACTCCGCTGGCCACGGGGCCGGACTGCGTCTCGGTCAACGAGATGTCCAGCGCGTAGAACTCGTTGAAGAACTCGACGTCGTGCTTGACGCAGTTCTGGTACAGCGTCTGCAGGATCATGTGGCCGGTGCGGTCGGCGGCGTAACAGGCCCGGCGCACCGGCGCCTTGCCGTGGTCGCGGGTGTGTCCGCCGAACCGGCGCTGGTCGATGCGGCCCTCTGGGGTGCGGTTGAACGGCATCCCCATCTTCTCGAGGTCGAGCACCGCGTCGATGGCCTCCCTGCACATGATCTCGACGGCGTCCTGGTCGGCGAGGTAGTCACCGCCCTTGACGGTGTCGAAGGTGTGCCACTCCCAGTTGTCCTCTTCGACGTTGGCCAGCGCGGCACACATGCCGCCCTGGGCCGCGCCGGTGTGGCTGCGGGTCGGGTACAGCTTGGTCAGCACGGCGGTGCGGGCCCGCGGCCCCGCCTCGACCGCGGCGCGCATGCCGGCCCCGCCGGCACCGACGATCACCACGTCGTAGCGATGTTCCTGAATCATCTGTAATCCCTCTACGAAATATTCGCGTCGAAGGTGACCAACACGTAGCTGCCCAGCACCAGGGTGAACCCCGTGGCCAGCAGCAGCAGCGAGTTCAGCCAGAACTTCGTGGTGTTCTTGCGCGAGTAGTCGCCGATGATGGTGCGCAGGCCGTTCGCTCCGTGCAGTTGGGCCAGCCACAACAGCGCCATGTCCCAGATCTGCCAGAACGGCGACGCCCAGCGCTCGGCGACGTAGTTGAAGTCGATGCGGTAGACACCGTCGTCCCACATCAGCATCACGAACAGATGGCCGAGCGCGAGAAAAACAAGTGCCGCACCAGAAAACCGCATGAACAGCCAGGCGTACTTCTCGAAGTACGGGATACCGCCCGCGCGGCGCGGCGCCCGCGGGTGGTCCAGTCCGGCCGGCCGGTCGTGTTCTTTCTCCATCACCGGCGCGATCCGGCCCTCGCGGTGATGAGGCGTCCAGGATCCGCCCGGCCCGCTCACAGGAACCGCTCCGCCATGTGCATCCCGATCACGCCGAGCGCCGGGATGAAGACCGCCAGGAAGACGCCGACGACGATCCACAACATCACCCGCTGGTAGCGCGGTCCTTGCTGCCAGAAGTCGATCAGGATCACCCGGATGCCGTTCAGCGCGTGGTAGAGCACCGCGACGACGAGGCCGATCTCCATCAGCCCGATCAGCGGCGTCTTGTAGGTCTCGATGACCTCGTTGTAGGCCTGAGGGCTGACCCGCACCAGCGCGGTGTCGAGCACGTGGACGAATAAGAAGAAGAAGATCGTCGCACCGGTGATGCGGTGCAGGACCCACGACCACATCGCGGGATCGCCGCGGTAGAGGGTGCGCCTGCGCGACGGCCGCGATCGTGGAGCCGGTACCGCCGAGGCTGCGGGGGACGCCCCGGAAATCTGAGCACTCATCTTGCCTCCAACGCCTTCGGTGGACGATCGGGCTCCGGAGCTGCACCGGGCGGCAGGGGTGGCTGCCCGGCGGTCGGTCCGGTTCCCGCACTTCGCCCAAACCTCGGGGCGACTCTAAACCCACTTGTCCTGCTAAACGAACTACGGTTTAGCCGTCGACGTCTCGAATACGCCGAAGTTAGGGTCGCCTATTTCGTCTCCCGGCTTCGCGTACGGGACTTCGGAATGCATTCAGAACGGGGCCGACGAGGGTGGCATGACAACCGATATTGACTGGAATATGTTGCGGCGCAAGGCAACCGAGACATCAAGAACGGCGTATGCGCCGTATTCGGGGTTCGCGGTCGGCGCAGCGGCTCTGACCGACGACGGCAGGGTGGTGGCCGGCTGCAATGTGGAGAATGTCTCATATGGCCTAGGTCTCTGTGCGGAGTGCGCGGTGGTCTGCGATCTGCATACGACCGGCGGTGGACGTCTGATCGCACTGTCGTGCGTCGACGCGGCGGGCGAGGTGCTGATGCCCTGCGGGCGGTGCCGCCAACTGCTGCTGGAGCATGGTGGGTCGCAGATGCTGATCGATCACCCGCATGGCCCGCGGCCGCTGGGCGACCTCCTGCCCGACGCCTTCGGGCCGCAGGATCTGGCCCGCCGCGGCCGCCAGCCACACGGGGAAACTCCGTGACGCAGTTCACATTTGACGCGCCGACGGTGATCCGCGTGAAGCGCGACGGCGGGGTGCTCTCGGATGCGGCGATCGACTGGGTGATCGACGCCTACACCCACGGCCGGCTCGGCGACGAGCAGATGTCGGCGTTGCTGATGGCGATCTTCCTGCGCGGGATGACGACGGCCGAGATCGCCCGGTGGACGGCGGCCATGGTGAACTCCGGCGAACGGCTGGACTTTACAGACCTCCGTCGCGATGGCAAGCCATTGGCGTTGGTGGACAAGCACTCCACCGGTGGGGTGGGCGACAAGATCACCATTCCGCTGGTGCCCGTGGTGATGGCATGCGGCGGTGCGGTACCGCAGGCCGCGGGGCGCGGCCTCGGCCACACCGGAGGCACGCTCGACAAGCTCGAGTCCATCCCCGGGTTCACCGCCGAAATCTCGAAACACCAGATTCGGCAACAACTTTGCGATCTCGGCGCGGCGATCTTCGCCGCCGGCGAGCTGGCCCCCGCAGACCGGAAGATCTACGCGCTGCGCGACGTCACCGCGACGACGGAGTCGCTGCCGCTGATCGCGAGTTCGGTGATGAGCAAGAAGATCGCCGAGGGTACCCGCGCGCTGGTGCTCGACACCAAGGTGGGCTCGGGGGCGTTCCTGAAGACCGAAGAGGAGTCGCGGAAGCTGGCCCGCACGATGGTCGACCTGGGCGCCGCGGCCGGGCTGACGACGCGGGCGCTGTTGACCGACATGTCCACGCCGCTCGGTCGCGCGGTCGGCAACGCCGTAGAGGTGGCCGAATCGCTGGAGGTGCTCGCCGGCGGCGGCCCGCGTGACGTGGTGGAGCTGACTGTGGCGTTGGCCGCCGAGATGCTCGACGCCGCGGGCATCGACGGCGTGGACCCGGCCCAGACGCTGGAGGACGGCTCGGCGATGGACCGGTTCCGCGACCTCGTCGCCGCGCAGGGCGGTGATCTGACCGAGGCGCTGCCGGTCGGGCCTCACACCGAAACCATCACCGCACCGCGCGATGGCAGGATGGAGGCCATCGACGCGATGGCGGTGGGTCTGGCGGTGTGGCGGCTCGGTGCGGGCCGCTCCGCTCCCGGTGAGCGGGTGCAACCGGGTGCCGGGCTGTACATCCACCGGCGGGTGGGCGAGCCGGTCGGCGCCGGCGAGCCGCTGTTCACGCTCTACACCGAGACCCCCGAACGCTTCGAGGGGGCAATCGCCGAACTGGACGGCGGCTGGGCCGTCGGCGATGCCGCACCGCCGGCGCGTCCGCTGATCATCGACCGAATCACGAGCGGAGATTGAACCGGAGACAGACATGACGACGCTGACGCTGGACTCGATCACGCAGGCGCCCAAGGCGCTGTTGCACGACCACCTGGACGGCGGGCTGCGCCCGGCGACCGTCCTCGAGTTGGCGGAGGCCTCCGGTTACGACGACCTGCCCGCCTCCGACGTCGACGACCTCGCCACGTTCTTCCGCACCGCCGCGCACAGCGGATCGCTGGTGCGCTATCTGGAGCCGTTCGCCCACACAGTCGGCGTCATGCAGACGCCGGAGGCGCTGCACCGGGTGGCCTACGAGTGCGTCGAGGACCTCGCCGACGACAACGTGGTCTACGCCGAGATCCGCTTCGCGCCTGAGCTGCACATCGACAATGGCCTGTCGCTGGACGCGGTGGTCGACGCGGTGCTCGCGGGGTTCGCCGACGGCGAGAAGGCGGCCAGCGCCGAAGGGCGGGCCATCACGGTGCGATGCCTGGTCACGGCGATGCGACATCGGGCGCGGTCACTGGAGATCGCCGAATTGGCGATCCGATTCCGCGACAAGGGCGTCGTCGGGTTCGACATCGCCGGCGCGGAAGCCGGCTACCCGCCGACGCGGCACCTCGACGCGTTCGAGTACATGCGAGGCAACAACGCGCGCTTCACCATTCACGCCGGCGAGGCGTTCGGCCTACCGTCGATCCATGAGGCGATCGCGTTCTGCGGCGCCGACCGACTCGGCCACGGCGTGCGCATCGTCGACGACATCACCGTGGCGCCCGACGGCACCGCGCACTTGGGCCGACTGGCCGCGCTGTTGCGAGACAAGCGGATTCCGTTCGAGCTGTGCCCCTCGTCCAACGTGCAGACCGGCGCGGTCGCCAGCATCTCCGAGCATCCGTTCGACCTCTTGGCCCGACTGCGGTTCCGCGTCACGGTCAACACCGACAACCGATTGATGAGCGACACCACGATGAGCCAGGAGATGCTGCGACTGGTCGAGACGTTCGGCTACGGCTGGAGCGATCTGCAGCGGTTCACCATCAATGCCATGAAGTCGGCGTTCATCTCGTTCGACGAACGCCTGGGCATCATCGACGACGTGATCAAACCGCGCTACGCGGTGCTGATCGGCTGACGCCAACCCCGGCGCGAGCGTGCGCGTCTGTCGAAGACGCGCCGCGCAAAGTCATGCGGTTGCGCACGCTCGGGCGGCCGCGAGCGTGCGCAAAACGCGGCAAAACTACGGCGTGTCGTGCGCAAACGCGCACGCTCGCGGCGGAACGGGAAGTGACTATTCGGGACGGAGCCGCGACTCGACGAAAGCCTCCAACGCCTCCCACTGCTCGACGGCCTTGGCGTACGGAGGGCTCGGCGCCCGGACGGTGTCGGGTGCCAACACATGGGCGACGAGCCGGCCCAGCGGCTGGTCCGGGTCGAGTGCCGCGTCGACCGTCGTGTCCTCCGAGTAGTCGCCGACGTCCCGGAGCAATTCGACGGCGAGTTCCAACTGGTCGTGGTCCAGCGCATCGGGTCCGTCGGCAAGATCGTCGACGATGCCGGTGAGCACGTAGACGTTGTCGTCGGTGATCTCGACCTCCAGCGAACCGTCCGTCGCCGCCGTCCGGATGTCGTCGTAGGTGGGCAGGCCGGACAGATCGTGGTCATGTTCGTCGGCCAGATAGCGCGCCAGCGCCCGCTCCGAGCCGAAGACGCTGATGCGGCCGTTACGGCCGAGGAAGCGCGGCTGGTCTCCGAGATAGCAGCGCAGCGTGTAGTAGGTACCCGCGCTCGTCATCAACCGCACCGGGTCGATGCCGACCTTGTGCCAGAAGTCCTCGTCGCTGCCCAGCACCTGGCTCTGCGCCTGATCGGCCAGGATGTCGGCCTCGTCCTCGCTGGTGTCCTCGTCGCCGCCGATGTCGACCTCGTCGATCACCTCGTCCTCGGGCTCCGGAGCCGGCTCGGCCAGTTCGGCCTCCGCCTTCTTCGCGGCGTCGATGTCGACGTCGGGCGTGGTGATCACCTCGTCGAGCGCATCGACGACGTTGTCCCAGGCCCGGGCGATCACGGCCTCGATCTCGGCCCACCGTTTGCGCCCTCGGCGGCCGGAGAACGCGTCGGCCCCGCCGCCGAGCGTGCTCAGCACGGGATTGCCGTTGAAAAACCTTGTGACAGCTGGGAGTTCGCACACCGATCCGAGCGCCGAGACGATCGCCAGGGTCCGGTGCAACCGCCGCACTGCCTCGTCGCTGGCCTTCTCGGCGACGATCTCCGGCACGTCGACGACGTCGCAGTGATGATCCTCGTCCGGGTCCAGCCGGTGCGCGTTGGCCTCGGTGAGCTTGTCCCATGCGGGGTGGTCGAAAAGGTCGTTGTCCTTATTGGTCCGGACGAACGCGACCAGGTCGGCCACCGACTCGAAGCCATACAGGTCCTCGTCCTTGCCGAGGAAGGCCTCCCACTCGTCGCCGGCGTCGCGCCAGCGGGGCGCCCACAACGTGTACAGGTCACCCTTGGTCAACCCGAGCCGGACCGGCACGATCTCAGCAGCCATGCGGCACAGGATAGCCACCCGGCCTGCACGCACTTGCGCCGCGCAGGGCCAAACCGCACGGGTGGGCGTCCGACTTCGGCAGAATGTCCAGTCATGCCGACGAGGAACGGCCGCGGTATCGCGGTGGCGGGTCTACTGGGCGCCGCCGTGCTGGCGGCGGCGGTGCTGGTGCCGGGGTTGCGCATCGGCGCCACCCAGCCGTGGCTCGGAGCGCTCGTCATCGTGTTGCCCACCGCGGCGCTGCTCACGGTGACCGGCTACCGGCACTACGGTCTGACCCGCTCGCTGGCGGTGTCCTTGCTGGTGTCGGTGCTCGCGGCCGCGGTGAGCTGGGTGGTCGCGGTGTTCACGTTGGTCAAGGCCCTCAGCGGCGAAGGGGTGGGGCCGGCCTGGGCGGTGTTGCTGTTCCTCACGCCGGCGGTCTCGGTGCTGGCGCTGGGTGCGCTGGCCTTGCGCGCTGTGCCGTCGCCCCCCGAGTCGGGTCACCGATCATCGGCGCCGGAGTGACCAAAGTCCTCTTCCGACAGAATTCTGTCCCCACTGCGCGCGAACCGGCTGAGCCGGCACCTCGGGCCACGTAGCGTCGAGGGCATCCGCGCCCACGGTGACCTGGCGCGGCGGGCCGAAAGTCAAGGGCGCGAACATGAGTTCTATTCGTACGGATGACAGCCTTCGGGCGACTGATACACGCCACACCGAGCAGTGGGCGACAGATGACGTCGATGCCGTCGTCGATGCCGCGGCCAGCGCGGCGCGCGAATTCCGGACCTTCGACCAAGAGCAGGTCGACGCGATAGTCGAGGCCATGGTGCGCGCCGGACTGCGGGCGGCCGCCGAGTTGGCCGCGGTGGCGATCGACGAGACGGGCTTCGGCGTGTTCGAGGACAAGGTCGTCAAGAACTACGTCGCCACCGAATTCCTGCACGACTACCTCCGCGACAAGCGATCGGTCGGCGTCATCGACGAGGATGTCGAGAACAACATCCGCTATGTCGCCGAGCCGATCGGGGTGGTGCTGGCCATCACCCCGGTGACGAACCCGACCTCGACGGTGCTGTTCAAGGCGATCGTGGCCGCCAAGACGCGCAACGCCATGCTGTTCCGCCCGTCGCCGTACGCGGTGCGCTCATGCGTGCGCAGCATCGAGATTTTGCGAGAAGCCGCTGAAGCGGCGGGGATGCCGGCGGGCACGCTGCAGGTCCTCCCGGACGCCGCGCACGAGGTGACCCACTACCTGTTCAAGCATCCGAAGGTCGACTTCGTCTGGGTGACCGGTGGGCCCAAGATCGTCGCGCTCGCCAACGCGTCCGGGAAGCCGGGCGTCAGCGTGGGCCCGGGCAACGCGCCGATCTACATCCACAAGACGGCCGACATCAAGGGCGCCGTCGTCGACATGCTCATCTCGAAGACCTTCGACTCGTCGGTCATCTGCCCGGCCGAGCAGACCTGCATCATCGACGACGAGATCTACGACGAGGTGGTCGCGGAGTTCGAGCGGATGGGCGCTCGCCTGCTGACCGACGAGGAAGCCGGCAAGATCGCCGAGTTCGCGTTCGGCTGTGGCGACAAGGTCTCGCTGGACGCGGTGGGGCAGAGGGCCTCCGAACTGGCCGCCCGTGCCGGTTTCACCGTGTCGCCGACCGTGAAGGTGTTGCTGGCGCCGCTGCCGTCGGACCTCGACGAACTCGCCGCGCATCCGTTGGTGTCCGAGAAGCTGATGCCGGTGCTGGGGTTGGTGCGTGCGCGCGACGTCCAGCACGGCATCGACGCGGCAGTGCTGGTCACCGAACACGGCGGGCTGGGACACACGTCGGCGATCTACGCCAACGACGACGACGTTGTCGAACGGTACGGCCTGGCGGTGCGCACGGGACGCATCCTGGTCAACGCGCCCACCGCGGTCGGCGCGCTCGGCGGCATCTACAACAACCTGACGCCGACGTTCTCGCTGGGGTGCGGCACCTGGGGCGGATCGAGTACCACCGAGAACGTCAACTACCGGCAGTTGCTGAACATCAAGACCGTGGCGCAGCGACGGACGCCGCCGCAGTGGTTCCGGGTGCCGTCCAACACGTACTTCAACGAGGGGGCGCTGGACAATCTGCGCGATCTGGACTGCGAGACGGTCGTGGTGGTCACCGACGCGCTGAGCGAGGAGCGTGGCGTGGTGGATCAAGTGCGCGGCAAACTGCGTACCCATCACGTGCAGGTGTTCAGCGAGGTGACCCCGGAGCCGGACGAGGCGACGATCCGGCGCGGCGTGGCGTTGATGCAGCGGACCGAGCCCGACGTGCTGATCGCCATCGGCGGCGGGTCGGTGCTCGATGCGGCGAAGGCGATGCGGTTGTTCTACGAGCATCCGGAAAAGAGCCTGGACGAGCTGACGATGCCGTTCCTGGACCCCCGCAAGCGGGTGGCCGAGTTCCCGACCGATCGGCACCTGCTCGAATTGGTCGCGATTCCAACGACGTCGGGAACCGGTTCGGAGGTATCGCCCGCTGCTGTGCTGACCGTTGGCGGCCGTAAAGAAACGTTGGTCGACTACAGTTTGGTGCCAGATTTGGCCATCATCGACCCGGTGCTGACGTCGTCCATGCCGCCCACCCTGACCGCCGACACGGGCGTCGACGCATTGACCCATGCCCTGGAAGCGGTGATCTCGATCTTCGCCTCGTCGTACACGGATGCGTTGTGCGCCCAGGCGGTACGGCTGATCTTCAGCGCGCTGCCCCGGGCGTACGCCGACCCGGACGACATGTCGGCGCGCACCGACATGTCGAACGCGGCGACGCTGGCAGGGTTGGCGTTCTCGAACGCGTTCGTCGGCACCAACCATGCGCTGGCGCACGCCGTCGGCGCGCGATTCGGTATCGCACACGGCCGGGCCAACGGCATCTTCCTGCCGCATGTGCTGCGCTACAACTCCAGCCTGCCGAGCAAGTTCATGCCGGCGCCCGGATACTCGGCGTACGTGGTGCCCGAGAAGTACGCCCAGCTCGGCCAGCTCGTCTTCGGTGGCCACGACCCCGAGGACTGCCGGCAGCGATTGTTCCGCGGCGTCGAAGAGCTGATCGATCGGCTCGACATGCCGCGCTCGCTGAAGGAATACGGCGTGCCCGAAAACGAATTCTCCGCGGCGCTACCGGAACTCGCGATGGCCGCGTTCGAGGATCTGAGCAACCGCACCAACCCGCGAATGCCGCTTGTCAGCGAGATCACCACCTTGCTGCAGCTCGGTTACTCCGGCGATACGACGGCTTAGCTCATGGCCGGTCACGGTGGGGGCCGCGCCTATCCGCTGGGTGCTCATCGTGTCGACGGCGGGACCAACTTCTCGGTGTGGTCGCGCACCGCGGCGGGGCTGGATCTGCTGTTGTTCGACGACGTGGACGACGCGCATCCCGCGCGGGTGATCCCGCTCGACCGCCAGCAGAACCGGACGGCCTACTACTGGCATGTTTTCGTCCCCGATGTCGGCCCGGGACAGGTCTACGCCTGGCGTGTCCACGACACGTCGGCGGTTCTGCTCGACCCGTACGGGGTGGCGGTGGCGGTGCCGACGAAATATGACCGCATGGCAGGGACACGCGCACAACGGGATTCGCGCACCGCGATGAAGAGCGTGGTGGCCGATCTCGACGGGTACGACTGGGAAGGCGACGCCCCGCTGGGGCGGCCGTTCGCCCGCACCGTCATCTACGAACTGCACGTCCGGGGCTTTACGGCCCACCCGAACAGCGGGCTGTCGCCCCGGTTGGCCGGTACCTACGCCGGACTGGTGGCCAAGATCCCGTATCTGCGCTCGCTGGGAATCACCGCGGTGGAACTGATGCCGGTGCAGGCGTTCGATCCGCAGGACGCACCACCTGGACTGGTCAACTACTGGGGCTACAGCCCGGTGTCGTTCTTCGCCCCGCATGCCGCGTACGCGTCATGCCGCGACCCGGTCGGTGCGTTGGACGAATTCCGGGACATGGTCAAGCAGTTGCACCGGGCCGGCATCGAGGTGATCCTCGACGTCGTGTTCAACCACACCGCCGAGGGTGGGGTGGAGGGGCGGACATTCTGCTGGCGAGGCCTGGACAAGCAGACCTATTACCTTCTGGATCCGACGGATTCGTCAAGATATCTCGATGCCACGGGATGTGGAAACACCGTCAACGCAAACCACTCGGTGGTGCGCCGGATGATCATCGACGCACTGCACCACTGGGTGGGCCGGATGCACGTGGATGGGTTCCGGTTCGACCTGGCGTCGGCGCTGACCCGCGACCAGCACGGCGTTCCGATGGCTGACCCGCCGCTCATCTGGGAGATCGAGAACGACCCGATGCTGGTTGGCACCAAGGTGATCGCGGAGGCCTGGGATGTCGCCGGCCTGTATCAGCTCGGATCGTTCGTCGGGGATCGGTGGCGCGAGTGGAACGGCAAGTTCCGCGACGATATTCGCCGGTTCTCGCGCGGCGACCCGGGCACCGTCGCGTTGCTGCCGAACCGACTGCTCGGCAGCCCGGACCTGTTCGAGCGTCGCCCGGCCGAGGTCGAACACAGCATCAACTTCGTCGCCTGCCACGACGGTTTCACCCTCAACGACCTCGTCAGCTATGCCCGAAAACACAACGAGGCCAACCTCGGCCAGAACAGAGACGGCGCTGACGACAATCACTCGACCAATTGCGGAATCGAAGGACCGTCCGACGATCCAGAGATCGAGCGCCTTCGAACCCGCCTGGTGAAGGGCATGCTGGGAATCACGCTGATCGCCGTGGGTGTGCCGATGATCTTGATGGGCGACGAAGTCCGGCGAACGCAGCGGGGCAACAACAATCCCTACTGCCAGGACAACGAAATCAGCTGGTTCGACTGGTCGCTGACGGATCGGTACGCCGACATCCGCCGATTCGTCGAGACGCTGATCGACGTGCGGCTCGAGCTCGACATGACGCGCGTGGTGCACGGGCTGCCGCTGCGGGAGTTCCTGACCCAATCGTTGGTGCAGTTCCACGGCCCGTCGCACGTATCAGCCGGACTGGTCGGAGGATTCGCAGGTGTTGGCGCTCACTGTGCGCAGCGTGGTCGGGACGCGGATGGTGCACGCGATGCTGAACAGCTCCGAGGCGCCCGTGGAGTTCGAGCTGCCTCCGGTGGAACTGCCGTGGCGACGGCTCGCCGACACCGGACTCGATCCCCCCGACGATGTCGCCGATCTCGCTAGCGGACAACCGATTACAGCATCGACGTATCGGGTCGGCGCACACTCGGTGGTGCTGTTGTGCGCCGACCTGCGCGACGGCTGACGCGGCCGCCTCCGGGCCGGGGAACTCGGAGATAGATGAACGCGCGGGTATGGGGCTAGGTGTATCATAGGTGTACGCTAGGTGTATGACACGGACCAACATCGACCTCGACGACAAGCTCGTCGCAGAGGTGATGCGCCGATTCGGAGTGGCGACAAAAAAGGACGCCGTCGACCTGGCCCTGCGCCGATTGGTCGGTGCGCCGCTGACCCGCGAATTCGTGCTCGGATTGGAAGGAATCGGCTGGGAAGGTGATCTCGAGGAAATGCGCACCGACCGGCCCGCCGACATTTCATGATTCTGGTGGACACCTCGGTATGGGTTGAATACCTCCGCGCCACCGGATCCACGGCAGCCGTGCGGCTGCGCCATCTGCTCGACGGCGAACTCGGTCAGATCGCGATGTGTGAGCCGGTGGCGATGGAGATCCTGGCCGGCGCGGCCGATGCGCACTTGGCGAAACTCGAGCGGCTGGTCAATGGATTGCCGTCGCTGCGCGTCGAGGACGCGGTTGACTTTCGTCTCGCCGCTCAGATGTATCGCGCGGCTCGCCGCTCCGGCCACACGATTCGCAGCATCAACGACTGTCTGATCGCTGCGGTTGCAATGCGACACGGCGCACAGCTCATGCACCGCGACGCCGACTTCGAGGTCATCGCACAGATGACGAGTCTGGCGGCGATATCACTGCGGTAGGCCGATGCAATTACGAACGCGATCCACGATGGTCGCTGCTGTCAGCAGCCGGTCGGTAAACCATTCGAAACTCGGGATCGAACAACTGCCGATCTGATCCTGTACCACACCAAGGCATACCCCTCTGTCTAGGCGAATCACGTTGTGCGGCAACGTCATTCAGGCATACGGCGGCGCTGGTCGAGCAAGACTTTCCCCTCGGTACTAGGGTCGGGCAATCGCACGGCGTGGACTTTACGAAGCCCAGCAGTTAGTTCGGTTCCTCAACCACTGATGGTCTGCCTTGAGCCGGAGTGGCAAATCAGCCCGCCGGCGCGGCAACCTAGGGCAGGCTGTAGCAATGACGGAAGCCACCGACATCGTCGCCGCGGTGGCCGCCCTGAGCGAGGTGCTGGCACGCACGACGTTCCCGCTGCCGGCGCCGTCGGCGTGGCCGGCCGAACGGGACCGCCGCGAGTTGACCGGACAGCTGGCGGACTACTTGATTCCCCGGCTGCGCAGTATCGATGCCCCACTGCTGGCGGTGGTCGGCGGGTCGACGGGCGCCGGGAAATCGACCTTGATCAATTCCCTGGTCGGCACCGACGTGAGCCCGGCCGGTGTGCTGCGGCCGACCACCCGGGGCCCGGTGATCGTGTGTCACCCCTCGGACCTGATGTGGTTCACCGACGACCGAATCCTGCCGCAACTGCCGCGCTCGTCGGGGCCGGACGGTCTGCGGTTGGCGACCAACCCGGGCATCGGCCCCGGACTTGCGCTGCTCGACGCCCCGGACATCGACAGCGTCGTGAGCACCAATCGCGAACTCGCGGCCACCCTGCTGGCGGCCGCCGACCTGTGGATCTTTTTGACGACCGCGGCCCGGTACGCCGACGCCGTGCCCTGGCAGATGCTCCACACCGCCCGGGACCGGGGTACGGCGATCGCCATCGTGCTCGACCGCTGCCCGCCCGAGGCGGTCAAGGATGTGGGCGCGCACCTCTCGGACATGCTCGCGGCGAACGGACTGGGCGGCGCGCCGCTGTTCGTCGTGCCCGAGCAGTCGCTTCGCGCGGGACTGTTGCGGGAGAAGACGATTGCGCCCATCCGGTCGTGGCTGGCAAGCCTCACCGCCGATGCCGAGCAGCGGGCCGCGGTAGTGCGCTACACGCTGGACGGGGCGCTCCGGAGCCTCGCGCCTCGGGCGTACGCGCTGGCCGACGCGGCCGACGAACAATCCGCGGTGCGCAAGCAGTTGGAGTCCTGCGTCTCTTCGGCCTACGGCGATGCCCTTTCGCGGGTGGACGAGGCGGTCCGTGACGGGGCGTTGCTGCGGGGCGAGGTCCTGGCCCGCTGGCAGGACGTGGTCGGGACGGGCGAGTTTCTGCGCAAACTCGAGTCGCGTGTCGGCAGGATCCGCGACCGTGTGGTGGCCGCGGTGAGCGGGCGGCCGGGCCCGGTGGAGGAACTCGGGACCGCGCTGGAATCCGGGATCGCGACGGTCGTGCAGGCCGCCGTCGAAGAGGCCGCGGAGTCGGCGTACGGCTGCTGGGCGCGGCACCAGGCGGGTGAGCCGCTGCTGACCGACGAGCTGGCCCGGCCCGCCGCCGGCTTGCCCGAAGCAACCGAGCGGCTGGTCCGCGACTGGCAGGAGTTCGTGCTCGAGCTGGTCCGTACCGAGGGCGCGTCGAAGCGGTCGGGCGCACGACTGGCCTCCTACGGCGTCAACGGTGCCGGGCTGGTCGTGATGCTTGCGGTGTTCAGCCAGACGGCCGGTTTGACCGGCGCCGAGATCGCTGTGGCCGGCGGCACGTCGGTGGCCGGCCAAAAGGTGCTGGAGGCGATCTTCGGCGAGCAGGCGGTCCGCGGCCTGGCCCGGCGGGCCCGCGACGACCTGCTGGCTCGGGTCGAGGACCTGTTGGGTCAAGACAGTGGCCGCTACACCGACGTGCTGGGGTCGGCGGCGTCGTTGGTTTCCGGCGATGAGCTGCGAGCGGCGGCGAATTCCGTTGCGGCGGTGTTGCGATGAGCCTCGCCGCTCGGCTCGGTGCGCTGACTTCGGTGGCCGAGCTCGGGGCCGGTCGGCTGCCCGACGATGTGCTCACCGAGTTGCGCGCGCTGGACGAACGGGCCGGGACCCGGCTGCGGCTGTCCGGGGAGTACACCGTTGTGGCGCTGGCAGGGGCGACCGGGAGCGGGAAGTCGTCGTTGTTCAACGCCGTTGTCGGGGAGCAGCTGGCCACCGTCGGCATCCGCCGGCCGACGACGTCGGCCAGCCAGGCGGTTGTGTTCGGACCATCCGGCGCCACCGAACTGCTGGACTGGCTCCAGATAGGGAACCGGCAGTACAGGGCGGAGCCGTACGCTCCGGAGTTGTCCGGTCTTGTGCTGCTCGACCTGCCCGACCACGACTCCACCGAGCTGTCCCATCGAGCCGAAGTCGACAGGCTGGTTCGGCTCGTCGACGCCTTCGTCTGGGTACTCGACCCGCAGAAGTACGCAGACGCGGTGCTGCACGACTCCTATCTGCGGCCGCTGTCGGCGCATCGCGAAGTGATGGCGGTGGTGCTCAACCAGTCGGATCGGCTGTCCGTGCCCGACGTGGATTCCTGTGTACGCGACCTCCACCGGCTGCTGGCCCAGGACGGACTGGCCGGCGTGCCCGTGTTGACGACCTCGGCGGTGACGCCGGACGGGGCAGCGCCGCTGCACGAGTTCCTGGCGTCGACGGTCGCCGACCACCGCGCTCGGACTGCGCGGGTGAGCGCAGATCTGGACAGCATCGCCGCTCGGCTGACACCGCTGGTCCCGAGGCGCCGATCCGAACCCGCACTGCGGGACGCGCAGCGACGGCTGCAGGGCGCGCTGGCGGCGGCGGCCGGAGTGCCGACAGTCGTGGCAGCCGTGGGTCGCGCCTACGATCGCCGGGGACTGGCGGCGGTCGGCTGGCCGCCGCTGAGCTGGTTGTCCAAGGTGAGACCGGATCCGTTGCGGCGGTTGGGGATAAATCGATCCGGAGCGCAAGACGAAGTGCTTCGCCGCACTTCGTTACCGTCGGCGTCTGCGGCCTCGCGTGCGGCGGTGGACAGCGCCGTCCGCTCGCTGGCCGACACCGCCTCGACCGGGCTGCCGGCACCGTGGCCACGAAAGTTGTTGGAGGCGGCGAAGTCTCGGTCGGCAGCGGTGCCCGACGCGCTGGACCGAGCCGTCGGCGGAACCAACCTCGGGATGGACCGGCCGCCGCGGTGGTGGGCGCTGGCCGGCGCGCTGCAATGGGCGCTGCTCGCCGCGGCGGTCGTGGGCGGGGCGTGGTTGGGCGTGATCGCCGTGTTGGCCTACCTGCAGATCGACGTCGATGCCCCATCGCTCGGACCGTTCGCCTGGCCGAGCGCGCTTCTCGTCGGCGGACTCGCCCTGGGATTGGTGCTTCGCGTGGTCGTGCGGCCATTCGTGGCGTTGGGCGCCGCCCGGCGCAGGCGGCGGGCGGCATCCGAACTGCGACGACGAGTCGACGCGGTGGGCCAAGACTTCGTCTTGGCGCCGTTGCGGACAGAACTGTCTGCGTACGAGCAGTTGTCCGAGGCGGTTCACGCGCTGAAAAGCTGACCCATTAGTTCGAAACAGAGGCGATGCCCTGCGCGACGAGCACCACGGCGAGCAGGCCGAGGGCAATCGACATGATGATGCGGTTGTGCTCGACGATCCGCTGTCTGGTGCTGTCGAGTGCCGCGCTGACCCGTTCGCCGCCGCGCAGCACGAACAGCGCCACCGCGACGAACGGCGAGGTGGCCAGGACCGTGAATGCGACCAGCGATGGCAGCAAGGCAAGCGTCGAGACGTGAGTCGCGGCGGCTTGGGACCCGACAGACAGCAACACCAGTGCGTTTATCGGGTTGAGCCAGACGACGCTGAGCGAGAGCAGAAAGACCGCGAGCGAGCCCATTGCGGCGATCTCGTCGAAGATACCGGGCGGCGTTCGGTTGCCTCGCTTCACAAAGCTGCCGACTGCGAAAGGGATCAGCAGCACGCCCAGTCCGATGAGAACCCATCCGGTGACGGTGTTGGTCCGTGCGACGAGTGCGTCGTTGTTCGCCGCGGCGTTGAGTATCGAGGCGCCGAGCAAAGGCAGCAGGAAGACTCCCGCCATCACCGAGGCGATGAACACGAGCGCATTTTGTCGGGCGCGTGTGGACAGCAGGACCAGCATCAGCTCGACGATGCCGGTGGGGCTCAGTGCGACGGCGACGGCGGCGGGCAGCATCGTCGCCCAGAGTTCACCCATGCCAGTGTTCGCCGGCCGCCACCCGGCGACGGTATCGCGCCGTTAGTGTTTGGCCGGCGCTGACACGGTCAAGGCATTAGTCAGCAGGCGATTCGACCGATAAGGAGACAAAGGTGAAAGCGTTGGTTTACCGCGGGCCGGGGCAGCGGGCCTGGACCGAAGCGCCGGACGTGGCCATCACGTCGCCCACCGATGCCATCGTTCGCGTGGACACCGTGACCATCTGCGGAACGGATCTGCACATCCTCAAGGGCGACGTGCCCGCGGTGAGCTCAGGACGCATCCTGGGCCACGAAGCAGTCGGCACGGTGGTCGAGGTGGGCGCGGCGGTACAGCGGGTCGCCGTCGGTGACCGGGTGCTGGTGTCGTGCGTCACCGCCTGCGGCAGCTGCCGGTACTGCCGCGAGGCCAGCTACGGGCAATGCCTCAACGGCGGCGGGTGGATCCTGGGCCACCTCATCGACGGAACGCAAGCCGAGTACGTGCGGGTGCCCTACGCCGACAACTCGACGCACAAGGTCCCCGAGGGGGTCAGCGACGAGCAGATGATCCTGCTGGCCGACATCCTGCCGACCTCCTACGAGGTGGGGGTGCTCAACGGCAAGGTGCGTCCGGGTGACGTGGTGGTGATCATCGGGGCTGGGCCGATCGGGTTGGCCGCGATCCTGACCGCGAAGCTGTACAGCCCCAGCCGCATCGTGGCCATCGACATGGCGGACTCCCGACTCGAGGCCGCCCGCAAGTTCGGCGCCGACGTCGTGGTCAACAACGGCCGCGACGACCCGCAGGCCGTGATCGCCGAGCTGACGGGCGGCCTCGGGGCAGACGTGACGATGGAAGCCGTCGGCGTGCCCGACACTTTCGAACTGGCCGTGCGACTGGTACGCGCCGGCGGTCACGTCGCCAACCTCGGCGTCCACGGGGCGCCGGCCACGCTGCACCTCGAGGACATCTGGATCAAGAACCTGACCATCACCACCGGTCTCGTCGACACCTACTCGACACCCACGTTGATCGGGCTGGTCGTCAGCAAACGACTGGACACCTCGCCGATGGTCACCCATCGATTCCGACTCGACGAGTTCGAGACCGCCTACGACGTATTCGCCGACGCCGCGAACACGGGCGCGTTGAAAGTGGTGCTCACCGCGTCCTGAGTAATCCCTGCGCCCTCAGCGTGCAAGGCGGATGAGATCATGGCCGCATGACCGACAAACTCCCTTCCGCCGGGTCGACCCCCGTCTCCGACATCACCGGCGACCCGGTGGTGCGGGTGGCCGCCGATGCAACGATTGCCGACGTTGCCGAGGCCATCATCGGCCGTGAGGTCGGCGTCGTCGTGGTCGGCGACGACGAGCGGCCTACCGCACTGGTGTCCGAGCGGGACGTGGTGCGGTTAGTGGCAGCGGGCGATGATCCGACTTCGGTGTCGGCCCTGGACGTGGCCAGCAAGAAGCTGGTGTGGTGCGGCGCCGACGCCACGGTCGACGAGGTGGCGGTCCGGATGATGGACCGTTACGTTCGGCATGTCCTGGTGGAGCGGGACGGGGAGCTGGTCGGCATCGTCTCGGCGCGCGACCTGCTCGGGGTTTACGCCGCCAGCGCGGACATCGAATCCGATTAGACGCTGCGCGCCGGGCGATCGGTGAACAGCGTCCGCAAGTAAGCGACGCTCAATCGAGCGTGAATCCATCCGGGGTGTCTTGAAAGTGGTGGCGCGTAACAACCTCTGGCGCGGCCGGTTTACCGGATCTGCGCAGGTCGTGCTGCGCGCTGTTGAACGCGGCGGGCTTCCAGTCGGCACGGATCCTGACGAGTTGATCGAGTTCCTGGTGGCCCCAGCGCATCTCCGTCTGCTGCTACTGGACCGCCCGATCGACGATGCGCTGCTTGGCTTATCGGTGCGCAACACCATCGCTGCCTACGCCGTCGGTCGCCAAAACCCCTGAAAACCCTGTCCCGCGTTGTCAGTTCGAATCGGTGACAGCTTGACCGGATCGCCTGCCTCGATCATCTGGCCGTTACCGACGATCATCGCGACGTGACCGTCCCACACGGCGAGGTCGCCGGGTCGCAGGTGGGCCGCCGCGACGGAAGCGCCGACGTCCTGCTCCTGGGCTAGCCGCGGAAGGCTCAGCCCCGCCTCCGAATACGCCCACTGCGTGAGGCCGCTGCAATCGAGGCCCACCCCAGGTGTGGTGCCGCCCCAGTCGTACGGAACCCCCAGTTGCGTCAGGGCGTGCCGAACAGCACTCGCCGCAACGGCATTCGGCGCGGTTGTCGTGCTTCCGTCCGGCAGCCGCACCGCGACCCCGTCCCCGAACGTCGCGGCGTCCGGGGCGGGAGCTCCCAGCCCGGTAAGCTCCGCGACATCGCGTGCCGCAGAAGCGAACCCGACCGAGGGGGTGGACCCGCCCGAGCCGGCGCCCAGCCCTGAGCCCATCGACGGCATCGTCGGGGCACTGAAGCCCGCCGGTGTGGTGGGGGCGGGCGCGGCGGCCGGCGCCGTCTTCGCCACGGGAAGCCCGGCGGTATGTCCGTCCAACTCGGCGCGCAACTCGTCGACCACCGCGACGGCATCGTCGAGCGAACGGCGCGCCTCGGCCACCAGCTCCTCGGCCACGCCCGGCGAGTCGAGGTATGGCTCGAGCGCGGCCGCTCGCGCCTCGAAGGCGTCGACGATGTCGCGCAGCCGCCGGTGAGCGCGTGCCACCGCCGCACCCGCAGCATCCGCCGACGCGCCGAGGCGCCCCACCCGCTCCGCCAGTTCCTCTGTGCCCGTGACCGTCGCGGAGACGAAGTCGGCCGCCGCGTCGGCGCCCGACCCGGTCCAGTTCGCGGCAGCGCGACGCCAGGCGTGGCTGGTCGACGCCGACACCTCGTAGAGCGCGTTGCGCACGTCGTTCAGGGCGGTCGTCAGGTCGGCGGCCGAGCCGGGGCCGATCAGCGACTCAAGCTCCCGCAGGGGCGCCGTCAGCCCGGCCACCAACGCGCTCGGCATCGTCAGACGCCGCTGACCCGCGAACCCGCGCGTTCATCGGCCTCGTCGTAGGCCAGCGCCGTCCGGTGGGCGGCGTCGCCGCTCGCCCATGTCCGGTCCCGCAGCGCGGCGACCCTGCGAGCCTCGTGCGCGACGGCTTCGGTCAACACCGCGATGAACGGCTGACCGACCGGGCCGAATGCGGTCTCGGCGATGGGGGCGGCCGCGAGCTTCGAGGCGAGGGCGGCGAGCTCGTCGGCATGTGCGAAGTTCGCCGCGGCCAGGGCGCGGATGGCGTCGGTATCGGCGTGCATGTGGGTAAGACGCGGCGCGACGCGCTCCGGTTCCCGTTAAGGTCGGCGCATGCATGTGCGCGTCGTCGACCACCCGCTTGCGGCCGCACGATTGACCACCTTGCGCGACGCGACCACCGACAACGCGACCTTCCGGTCCGCGCTACGCGACCTCACGCTGATGCTGGTGTACGAGGCCACCCGCGACGCCGCCGTCGAGACCGTTCCGGTGCGCACCCCGTTGGCCGAGACTACCGGCTGCCGGCTGGCTAACCCGCCGTTGCTCGTGCCCGTATTACGCGCCGGCCTTGGGATGGTCGACCAGGCGCACGTGCTGATACCCGAGGCCCGCGTCGGCTTCGTCGGTGTCGCCCGCAACGAGGAGACCCATCAACCGACGCCGTATCTGGAGTCGCTGCCCGACGACCTCAGCGCACAGCCGGTCATCGTGCTCGACCCGATGCTGGCGACCGGCGGTTCGATGGTGCACACAATCGAACTGCTGCACTCGCGAAGCGCCGTCGACATCACGGCGATCTGCGTCGTCGCCGCCCCGGAAGGCCTTGCCGCGCTGGAGAAGGCGGCACCGGACGTCCGGCTGGTCACCGCGACCATCGACAAATGTCTCAACGAGATCGCCTACATCGTGCCCGGCCTCGGCGACGCGGGGGACCGGCAGTTCGGCCCGCGCTAGAAGCGGGCGGCCAGGTCGGACACTGCGTCCTGCACGCGCCGCGTCCGTTCCCGAGCAGCCGCTACACCGGTGACGTCAGTGCAGCGAATCTCGATGTAGGACTTGACCTTTGGTTCGGTGCCTGAGGGTCGCACCACCATGCGCACCGAGATGTCGCCGTCACCGCCGACGAATATCAGCGCGTCGGTACCGTCGTGGGTCCGCAGATCGGTGACGGTCACCTCGTAGCCGGCGATGCGATCGGGAGGCGTCTCGCGCAGGCGGGTCATCACCGCGCCCGCCTCGTGAGTGTCTTCGACGGTTCGCGAAACCGCGGTCGTGGTGTGCACACCGTGGCGGCGCGCCAGGTCGTCGAGCGCATCGAGCAGTGTGTGCCCGCGGTTACGCAGTGCGGCAACGAGATCGCAGATCAACACCGCGGCGCTGATACCGTCCTTGTCGCGGACGGCCGACGGATCGACGCAGTAGCCGATCGCCTCTTCGTAGGCGTAGACCAACGTGCAACCGGGCAGATCGACGTCGGCCCGCGACAGCCACTTGAAGCCGGTGGGCGTCTCGACGTGACGGGCGCCGTGCTCGCGAGCAATCGCCGACAGCATGCGCGACGACACCAGAGAACTGGCGACCACCGTGGCTTCCGTCACCGGCCCCGGCTCGACTTGCGACAGGATGTAATCGCCGAGCAGCCAACCGGTTTCGTCGCCGGAGAGCAAGCGCCAACCGTCGGGTGCCGGAACGCCGACCGCGCACCGATCGGCGTCCGGGTCCAGTGCGATCGCTACCTCGGCGTCGACGTCGGCGGCCAATTTCAGCAGGGCGTCGACCGCCTCGGGCTCTTCCGGATTGGGCGAGGCCACCGTGGAAAAGTCGGGGTCGGGGGCGAACTGGGCCTGAACGACATGCACGTCGTTCAGGCCGGCGCGCACGAACGCGTCAAGTGCGAACTCCCCACCCACGCCGTGCAGCGGGGTGAATGCCACCCGCACCGATCCGTGGGTGTGCCGGACGCTCGCCGCGCGTTCCACGTAGCGCTGCACCTCGTCGACGCCACCGGGGGCGACGGCCTGCCTGGGGATCTCGTCGGCGTGCGGGGCATCGGCAATGGCCTTCTCGATCTCGCGGTCGGTTGGCTCGACGATCGGAAAGCCGCCACCGAAGTACACCTTGAAGCCGTTGTCCGATGGCGGGTTGTGCGAGGCGGTGATCTGGATGCCTGCCGCGGCGGGTCGGTGGCGCACAGCGAAGGCGACGATGGGGGTGGGTACGGCGGCGAAGAACAGGGTAACGGGGAAGCCTTGCGCAGCAAGCACTTCGGCGGCGGCTAGAGCGAACTCGTCGGACCCGTGCCGGGTGTCCCGGCCGACAATGACGTCCTGGCCGGCCAGGCCCCGGTCCGTGAGCACCTTGGCGACTGCCCAGCTGGCGCGCAGGACGACCGCGAGGTTCATGCCGCTGGGGCCACCGCGCAGCGGCCCGCGCAGACCTGCGGTGCCGAATGTCAAAGGCTGTGAGAATCGCCGTTCGAGCTCTTCTTGGGAGCACTCCAAGAGCTCGGCGGCGGTCTTGGGATCCGGGTCGTGCGAGATCCACTCCTGCGCGGTGCTTGTCGACGGCGACGCAGTCATGCCGCTAGTGTGCCCGGTTTGGAGTCGGCATATACCGGATCGCGTCAGCGTCAGAGCCGGGCGATGACCGCGGCGAGCAGGGCGCCCATCCGCGTCGCCGACTGACGCCCGGCGTCCAGCACCTCTTCATGGTTCAGCGGTTGCCCCGTCATCCCCGCCGCGAGGTTGGTCACCAGCGACACCCCCAGCACCTGCGCGCCCGCTTCGCGTGCGGCGATGGTCTCGTGCACGGTCGACATGCCGACCAGGTCCGCACCCAAGGTGCGCAGCATGCGGATCTCGGCGGGGGTCTCGTATTGCGGTCCCGGCAACCCGGCGTAGACGCCGTCGGACAACGACGGGTCGATTTCGCGGGCGATCCCGCGCAGCCGCGGTGAGTACGCGTCGACCATGTCGACGAACCGCGGCCCCAGCAGCGGCGACCGTCCGGTCAGGTTGAGGTGGTCGCTGATCAGCACCGGTTGGCCGACCGTGAAGTCCTCGCGCAGGCCACCGGCGGCGTTGGTCAGCACCACCGTGTGCACGCCGGTCGCGCAGGCGGCGCGAATCGGATGCACGACGTGGCGCAGGTCGTGCCCCTCGTAGGCGTGGGTCCGGCCCACGAACACCAGCACCCGGTGGCCGGCGATGGGCATCGACAGCAATCGGCCGCCGTGTCCCTCCGCGGCCGGCGGCGTGAACCCCGGCAATTCGGCGACCGGCACCACCGCGACCGGGTCGCCCAGCCGTTCGACCGCCGGCGCCCATCCCGAACCCAGGACGACGGCGACGTCGTGGCGGCTGACGCCGGTGCGGTCGCCGATCACGGTCGCCGATTCGGCGGGCAGGGCCTGCGCGTCGGTCACAGTCGGCGAGCTTATCTGTCGGAACCGGGACCCGAGGGCAGTGAGATACTGCCAAGATGCCAGCACTCACCGCGTCGGACGCCGTCGAGGCCGCCGTCAGCCGACGCCGTGACGACCTGGTGGAACTTTCGCACTCCATTCACGCCGAGCCCGAACTCGCGTTCGCCGAACACCGCAGCTGCGCCAAGACGCAGGCGCTGGCGGCCGAGTACGGGTTCGCGGTCGAGTCGGCACCCGGCGGGCTCGAGACGGCGTTTCGCGCCGTGTACGGCAGCGGCCCCCTCGTCGTCGGGGTGTGTGCCGAGTACGACGCGCTGCCCGGGATCGGGCACGCCTGCGGACACAACATCATCGCGGCGTCGGCCGTCGGCACCGCCCTGGCGTTGGCGGAGGTGGCCGACCGACTCGGGTTGACCGTCGTGCTCCTCGGCACCCCGGCGGAGGAGGCCGGCGGAGGCAAGGTGTTGCTCCTGAACGCGGGGGCGTTCGACGACATCACCGCGACGGTGATGCTGCATCCGGGTCCCCTCGACATCGCCGCCGCGCGGTCGTTGGCGCTGTCGCAGGTCGCCGTGCGGTACGACGGCAGGGAAGCGCACGCCGCCGTGGCGCCGTACCTGGGACTGAACGCCGTCGACGCGGTCACGGTGGCTCAGGTGGCGATCGGACTGTTGCGACAGCAGATGGCGCCGGGTCAGATGGCGCACGGCATCGTCACCGACGGTGGTCAGGCCACCAACGTCATCCCGGCGCGCGCCGAGATGCAGTACACGATGCGGGCCAACGACGCCGCGTCGCTGCGCGAACTAGAACAGCGGATGGCGGACTGTTTCCTGGCCGGAGCGGTGGCCACCGGATGCGGTCACGAGGTCACCGAGACCGAACCCAGCTATCTGGAACTGACGCCGGACGACTGGCTGGCGGAGACGTTTCGTGCCGAGATGCAGCGGGCGGGTCGTGAGCCGCTGTCCGCAGACCTCGAGGCCGCGTTGCCGTTGGGCAGCACCGACATGGGCAACGTCACGCAGGTGATGCCCGGCATCCATCCGATCGTCGGTATCGATGCGGGCGGCGCGTCGGTGCACCAGCCCGCGTTTGCGGCGGCCGCAGTGGGGCCCGGCGCCGACAAGGCCGTCGTCGAGGGCGCGATCATGCTGGCCCGCACGGTCGTGCGGTTGGCCGAGACGCCGCACGAACGCGACCGGGTGATGGAGCTTTTCGCGAGGCGGGCGTCATGAGCGTGCTGCCCCACGCCGCCGCACGGTGGCTCTCGGCCCACTACGACGAGCTCGTGGAGTGGCGCCGCCACATCCACATGCATCCGGAGCTGGGACGTCAGGAGTTCGCGACCACGCAGTTCGTCGCGTCGCGGTTGGCCGACGCGGGCCTGAACCCGAAGGTGCTGCCCGGCGGCACCGGGTTGACGTGCGACTTCGGGCCCGAGCACGCGCCTCTGATCGCCTTGCGGGCCGATATGGACGCCCTGCCGATGACCGACCGCACCGGCGCGCCGTACGCGTCACGGGTGGCAGGCGTCTCGCATGCCTGCGGGCACGATGCGCACACCGCGATCTTGCTGGGCGCCGCGCTGGCGCTGGCGTCGGTGCCCGAGCTTCCGGTCGGGGTGCGGCTGATCTTCCAGGCCGCCGAAGAGCTGATGCCCGGCGGCGCGATCGACGCGATCGCCGCCGGTGCGTTGACCGGGGTGTCACGAATCTTCGCGCTGCACTGCGATCCGCGGCTGGCCGTGGGCAAGGTGGCGATGCGGCCCGGGCCCATCACCTCGGCGGCCGATCAACTCGAGGTGACGCTGCACTCGTCCGGCGGCCACACGTCGCGGCCGCACCTGACCGGCGACCTGGTCTACGGTCTCGGGACACTGATCACGGGAGTGCCCGGGGTGCTGTCGCGCCGCATCGATCCCCGCAACAGCACCGTGATGGTGTGGGGTGCGGTCAACGCGGGCGTGGCCGCCAACGCGATCCCGCAGACCGGGACACTGGCCGGCACCATCCGCACCGCGAGCCGTGACACCTGGGATTCCCTCGAAACGATTGTGCGCGAGGCGATTTCGTCGTTGTTGGCGCCGCTGCATATCGAACACAGCGTGCAGTACCGCCGCGGTGTGCCCCCAGTGGTCAACGAAGAGATCTCGACGCGCATTCTCACCCACGCGATCGAGGCGATCGGTCCCGACGTGCTGGCCGACACCCGTCAGTCCGGCGGCGGCGAGGACTTCTCGTGGTATCTGGAGGAAGTGCCGGGTGCCATGGCCCGCCTGGGTGTGTGGACCGGCCGAGGCCCCCAGTTGGATCTGCATCAGCCGACGTTCGACCTCGACGAGCGGGCGCTGGCGGTGGGGGTGCGGGTCTTGGTCAACATCGTCGACCGCGCCGCCGCATTCTGACTTGGGTTTCCCCTTCTCGCGAGCGGCCGTGTTTGCACGCCGACACGCCGGTTCTAGCGGGCAATTCGCGGTCTTCCCCGACTCCGTGTGGGCCCACGCGCGGATTGATTGTCCACATATTGCTTTTCATCCACAGTCTCGGGCGACGCCCTTCCCGCGAAAGTCGTACCTCGCTGACGATCGGCATGTGAACCCCGACCTGGTACGACTTTTCGACGCGCAGGCAGGACTCGCCACGAGTGGCCAGATCCTGCAACACATGACGAGACGCGGCTTCGAGTCAGCGCTCGAAGCCGGTCCACTGCAACGGCTTTGGCCTGGTATTTACTGCTTGGAAGAACCTGACGACATGTTGCGGCTGCGGGGATTGGATTTCCGCTGCGGCACGCCGGTCGCTGCTTGCCTTCATACAGCGGCGGCCATGTTCGGCTTCGATACCGAAGAGCCCGACGGACTTCATGTGCTCAGCCCACCGGGCTCACGGTTGCGCTCAACCGACGGCTTGGTGGTCCATCGTCGTGAGGGTGCGCCGCTGACCGTCATCGACGGCAGACCAGCAACCGCGCCCGCCTGGACCGCCGTGGAGGTGGCCCGCTCACAACGCCGGCCGAGAGCGCTGGCCACTCTTGACCTCGCTCTGCGCAGCGGTTCCTGCAGTCGGGTCGAACTGTGGCGCGCCGCGGTCGCGCAGGCCGGGCGACGTGGCATCGTCGCCATTCGGGACCTGATTACCTTGGCCGACGCGCGCTCGGAGTCGCCGATGGAGAGTGAAGCTCGGCTCGCGATGATCGATGGCGGCCTGCCGACACCCGAGCTGCAATACGAGGTCATCGACGGAAACGGGGAGCAGCGTCGCCTGGACTTCGCCTGGCCCGGCGCGCAGGTGGCCGTCGAGTACGACGGTCTCGACTGGCACAGCGACGCCGCGGCGATGCGGCGCGACCGCAGGCGTACTGCCGCGCTGCTCGACGTCGGCTGGGTGATCATTCCAATCCTCTTCGAGGACGTCCGGCACCGGTCGTGGGAGTTCGTTGCTCGCATCAACAAGCAGCTTCGGGTCGCTCGCGCGGCCTGAGTGACCGCGAACTGTCAGCGACATACGGCGTGTCGGCGTACAGACACGGTCGCTCGCGGCGAAGAGGTTAGGTTCCCGGACCGATGTTGCGCGCCGGGCGGGTTCGCAGGCTGTGCACGTAGTCGGCTGGTGCGCCCGCGATTTCGGCGGCATCCGCCATCACGCCGAGATAACGTGCCGACGGCAGGCCGCCCTCCCACGCGTCGACCACGTACAGCCAGGCCAGCACGGGCTCGAAGTCGGTGTCCGACGAAATGCGGTGCACCCGGCAGCGGATCTTCTTGTGGATTCCGAGCTCTGAGCCCTCCCAGCGGTCGAGGAGCTGCTCGTCCTCCTTGGTCATGTCGTAGAGCACGACGAAGACCTTCGAGGTCGGGTCCTCGACGACCGTGGCGAGCGCACCCTCCCAGCCGATGTCCTCTCCGCCGAACGTCAGTCGCCAGCCGTGCAGCCACCCCGTGCCTGCCATCGGAGAATGAGGCGCCCGCTGCAACATCTGCTCCGGATGCATGTTGGATCCGTACGCGGCGTAGAGCGGCACCAGGAAAGACTAAGCGTTCGTGCATCGGGTGGGTGATCAACCTCCCGCTTCGTTAGGTTGGGGGCGTGGCAACCCGCATCGTGATCATCGGCGGCGGGCCCGCCGGCTATGAGGCCGCACTGGTCGCCGCGGCGCGCGGACCCGAAGTTGCCGAGGTCACCGTCGTCGACTCGGGCGGCATCGGCGGGGCCTGCGTGTTGTGGGACTGCGTGCCGTCCAAGACGTTCATCGCGTCGACGGGGGTGCGCACCGAACTGCGTCGTGCGCCCGACCTAGGCTATGCGCTGGAGTTCTCCGACGCCGAGATCTCGCTGCCGAAGATCAACGAGCGGGTCAAGGGGCTGGCCGCGGCGCAGTCCGCCGACATCGCCGAGCGGCTGCGCAACGACGGTGTCACGCTGATCGCGGGCCGCGGCGAACTGGTCGACGACCTGCAGGGCCTGGCGACCCACACCGTCAAGGTCACCGCACATGACGGCGCCGTCAGCACCATCAAGGCCGACGTCGTGCTGATCGCCACCGGCGCCAGCCCACGCGTACTGCCCGGTGCCGAACCCGACGGCGAACGCATCCTGAACTGGCGCCAGCTCTACGACCTCGAGGAGCTGCCCGAGCATCTCGTGGTCGTCGGTTCCGGGGTAACCGGCGCGGAGTTTGTCAACGCCTACACCGAGCTGGGGGTGAAGGTGACGGTGGTGGCCAGCCGCGACCAGATCCTGCCCCACGAGGATTCCGACGCCGCCGCGGTGCTGGAGGACGTGCTGGGTACCCGCGGTGTCACGTTGGTGAAGAACGCGCGTGCCCAGTCGGTGACTCGGGGCGACGACGGCGTCCAGGTCACGATGACCGACGGCCGCTGCGTCGAGGGCAGCCACGCATTGATGACGGTCGGGTCGGTGCCCAACACCGGTGGCCTGGGCCTCGAGCGGGTGGGCATCGAACTGGGGCCGGGCGATTACCTGAAGGTCGACCGGGTGTCGCGCACCAAAGTGCCGGGCATCTACGCCGCCGGTGACTGCACCGGCCTGATGCTGCTGGCATCGGTGGCGGCCATGCAGGGTCGGATCGCGATGTATCACGTGCTGGGAGAAGCCCTCGAACCGATCCGGCTGCGCACCGTGGCCGCCGCGGTGTTCACCCGGCCGGAGATCGCCGCGGTCGGGGTGCCGCAGTCCAAGATCGACGACGGGTCGGTGGCCGCGCGCACGATCATGCTGCCGCTTCACACCAACGCGCGGGCCAAGATGTCGGGACTGCGCCGCGGCTTCGTCAAGATCTTCTGCCGTCCGGCGACGGGGGTGGTGATCGGTGGGGTCGTGGTCGCGCCGATCGCCTCCGAGCTGATCATGCCTATCGCGTTGGCGGTACAGAACGGCAACGACGTCGAGGATCTGGCGCAGACGTTCTCGGTGTATCCGTCGCTATCGGGTTCGATCACCGAGGCGGGCCGACGGTTGATGGCGCACGACGATCTCGACTGATCACAGCGCAGACCGGCGATCACCCCGTGATCTCGACGGCACAGCGACGACGACCGGGCAAGTAACCTGGTTTCGTACCGACGAGTAACTAGGAGTCGATTCCGGTGAGCGACCCGATCCCGGCCAACGGGCAGACCCTTCTGGGTCCCCAGCAGCGGGCCGAAGCCTGGGAGCGGCTCGGCGGCGAGCAGTTCGACGTCGTGGTGATCGGCGGTGGAGTCGTCGGCGCGGGTGCGGCGCTGGATGCAGCGACGCGCGGGCTCAAGGTCGCCCTCGTCGAGGCCCGTGACTTCGCCTCGGGCACGTCGAGTCGATCGTCGAAGATGTTCCACGGCGGGCTGCGCTATCTCGAGCAGTTGGAGTTCGGGCTGGTGCGCGAGGCGCTGTACGAGCGTGAGCTGTCGCTGACGACGCTGGCGCCGCATCTGGTCAAACCGCTGCCGTTCCTGTTTCCGCTGACCAATCGGTGGTGGGAGCGTCCGTATGTGGCAGCGGGCATCTTCCTCTACGACCAGTTGGGTGGCGCGAAATCGGTTCCCGCGCAGAAACACTTGACGAAGTCCGGGGCGCTTCGGCTCGCGCCGGGGCTCAAGCGGTCGTCGCTGATCGGCGGCATCCGGTATTACGACACCGTCGTCGACGACGCGCGTCACACCATGACCGTGGCCCGCACGGCCGCGCACTACGGGGCCGTGGTGCGGACGTCGACGCAGGTGGTCGCGTTACTCCGCGAGGGCGACCGGGTCACCGGTGTGGAGGTCCGCGACTCTGAGGATGGCGCGGTCACCGAGGTGCACGGGCACGTCGTCGTGAACGCCACCGGCGTCTGGACCGACGAGATCCAGGCATTGTCGAAGCAGCGCGGGCGATTTCGGGTGCGCGCCTCCAAGGGCGTGCACATCGTGGTGCCGCGCGACCGGATCGTCAGCGAGGTGGCGATCATCCTGCGCACCGAGAAGTCCGTGCTGTTCGTGATCCCGTGGGGCACGCACTGGATCATCGGAACGACGGACACCGACTGGAATCTGGATTTGGCGCACCCGGCGGCCACCAAGGCCGACATCGACTACATCCTCGAAACCGTCAACACGGTGCTGGCGACGCCGTTGACTCACGACGACATCGACGGCGTGTACGCCGGCTTGCGACCGCTGTTGGCCGGGGAGAGCGAGGAGACGTCGAAACTCTCGCGCGAGCATGCGGTTGCGGTGCCGGCGCCGGGCCTGGTGGCGATCGCCGGCGGCAAGTATACGACGTACCGGGTGATGGCCGAGGACGCGATCGACGCTGCGGCGGAGTACATTCCAGCGCGGGTGGCGCGGTCGATCACCGAGAAGGTGCCGTTGATGGGCGCCGACGGCTACTTCGCGTTGATCAACCAGACCCAAAGCGTCGGAAAGCATTACGATTTGCACCCGTATCGGGTGCGCCATCTGCTGGACCGTTACGGCTCGCTGATCGGCGAGGTGCTCCAGATGGCGGACGGGCGTCCGGAGTTGCTGACCCCGATCACCGAGGCGCCGGTCTACCTGAAGGTCGAGGCGTGGTACGCCGCGGCCGCCGAGGGCGCGCTGCATCTGGAGGACATCCTGGCGCGGCGGATGAGGATATCGATCGAGTATCCGCACCGCGGGGTCGACTGTGCGCGTGAGGTCGCCGAAGTTGTTGCGCCGGTGCTGGGTTGGACGGCAGAAGACATCGACCGCGAGGTGAACACGTACCTGGCGCGGGTGGACGCCGAGATCCGCTCGCAGCAGGAGCCCGACGACGAGTCGGCCGACGCGTTGCGCGCGGCGGCACCGGAGGCACGCGCCCAGATCCTCGAACCGGTGCCGCTGAATTGAGGCGGGTGGCGCCGTTACCGGTGCGCGATGGCTTGGGCCCGGCGCGGGTGCGGTTACGTGGCGGGGCGGTGCTGGTCGAGCTGGCATCGCGGTTCGGCGAGGCGGCGGCGGCGAAAGTGTTTGCCGGCGAGGTTGTTTGCGCGGACGGCACCGTGGTGAGCGCGGGGACGGTGCTGCCGCCGGGTGCGTTCGTGTACATGTACCGGGAGTTGCGTGACGAGGTGCCGGTGCCGTTCGACATGCCGATCCTGTATCGCGACGACGACATCGTGGTGGTCGACAAGCCACACTTCCTGGCGACGATGCCGCGCGGCCGTCATGTGGCGCAGACGGCAACGGTGCGGTTACGACGCGAGTTGGGGTTACCGGAGTTGTCGCCGGCGCATCGGCTGGACCGGTTGACCGCGGGGGTGCTGGTGTTCACTGCGCGACGCGAGGTGCGGGGTGCGTATCAGACGATGTTCGCGCGGGGTGAGGTACGAAAGACGTACTCGGCGCGGGCAGGACTGGATCCGGGTCTTGAGTTCCCTTTGACGGTGCGGAGCCGGATCATCAAGCGGCGCGGTCAGTTACAGGCGGCGGAAGAGCCGGGAGAGCCGAACGCGGAGTCGGTGGTCGAGCACCTCGGTGGGGGACTGTACCGACTGACGCCGCGGACGGGCCGGACGCACCAGCTGCGGGTGCACATGGCGTCGCTCGGGTTGCCGATCATCAACGACCCGTGGTATCCGGAGGTCCTCCAAGTCGCGCCGGATGACTTCTCGCGGCCGCTGCAGCTATTGGCGCACCGTCTCGAGTTCAGCGACCCGGTCAGCGGTCGTCAACGAAAGTTCGTCAGTACCCGGACGCTGTGAGTCAGCGGCGCTCGAGCGGCTCGTCCACCCGGGCCCCCGCGGCGATCACCGCGCGGTTGCGTTCGGCGACCGTGCGCAACGTCACCTTGACCAGCCAGCGGTCGTAGGTCATGAATCCGTTGACCTCGTTCTCCACGTCGGTGGTCTGGGTGTAGATCGCACCGGACAGGCCGCCCCTGCGTACCGCGTCTTCCAAATGGCGGCTGACCTCTACGTAGCGCTCCGTCAACCGCGCCCGGCTGTCGGTCATCTCGTAGGCCTGCGGTTTCCCCGGCCAGCGGTTGCCCTCGGGTACCAGTCCGAGGCCGCCGTACTCACCGTCGACCACGACCCGGTGTTCGAGTGGAATGGGGCGGTTGCCGAGCATGGTCCGCTCGTCGCTGGGGGTCGCCGGGTTGTCGTGTAGCACCGGACGACCGGGTCCCACATACGTGTGATCGTCGTAGACGTCGCCGGCCCTGCTGTCGGGTCGTGACTTGCAGCAGTTCACCCCGCTGTTGGCGTTCACCATCCGGGAGGGGTCGGCGGCTTTGGCCATGCCCGCGATCCTCGCAGTGTCGAATTCGCCCCAGCCCTCGTTGAACGGAACCCAGCCGACGATCGAAGTGACACTGCGCAACTGGTCGATCATCTCGACGAGTTCGCGCTCGAAATTGACCTTCGCTTCGTGCGACGGCTCCGGCGCCGGGCCGACCGGGACATCGAGGGACACGTCAAGCGACGGCATGTCTTGCCACACCATGAGCCCGAGCTTGTCGGTCCAGTAGTACCAGCGCGCCGGTTCCACCTTCGCGTGCTTGCGGACGAAGTTCATGCCGAGCGCCTTGGTGCGCTCGAGGTCGAACCTCAGCGCGTCATCGGTGGGCGCGGTGAAGATGCCGTCGGGCCAATAGCCTTGGTCCAGCGGGCCGTGCAGGAAGGTTATCTTGTCGTTCAACGCGATTCGTGGCCGTCCGCGCGGATCCTTGACCGTCTTGATCGTCCGCAGGCCGCCGTAGCTGGCCACCTCGTCGACAACCTTGCCGCCCGGGCTCACCAACCGCACCGTCAGGTCGTACAGGTACGGGTCGTCCGGCGTCCACAGCTGCGGGTCCGGCACCTTGACGCGTATCGGCTTGCCTGGTTCACCGGAGGAGCGGGCCAGTGTCGCACCATCTGGGGCGGCCACGACCACCTCGGCCCGCTCCGCAGTTGTCCCGGAGGTTCGGGCGGTGACGGTGAAACCCGTCAGATCCGCTGTGACGTCGAGCTTGTCGACATGGGCGGCGCGCACCGGTTCCATCCACACGGTTTGCCAGATTCCCGACGCGCCGGTGTAGAAGAGCCCCTTCGGATCGTTGCGCTGCTTGCCGACCGGGAAGGGCCCGGCCTCGTTGCGGTCCTCCGCTCGCACCACGATCTCCTGGCCACCGGTCCAGCGCAGCGCATCGGTGACGTCCGCGCTGAAACCGGTGAACCCGCCCTCGTGGTGGGCCACGCGCTGGTTGTTCACCCAGACCGTGGCGGTCTGATCGACCGCGCCGAAGTGCAGCAGTACACGCTGTCCGCGCCACGTACCGGGCAGCTGAAAGACCTTGCGGTACCACATCTGGTCGTCGTGACGCTTGATCCCGGACAGCGCCGACTCGGTGGGGTAGGGCACCAAGATCTTCTCGTCGTACTCATCCGCCGCGGGCGGTGTCGTCACCGCGGTGTCCGAGGACCGGCCCGTATAGGCCCACACCCCGTTCAGGTTCAGCCACCGCGACCGCGCCATCTGGGGGCGGGGGTACTCCGGCAGCGCGTTGTTCGGTCCGACCAGGTGGGTCCACGGCGTCGACAGCGGGGGGCTCTGCCGTTGCCATGCCTCGGCCGCGTTCGCCGGCGCGGCGAGGACTGCAAGGCCGGTCACCAGCACGACGGGCACGGCTGCGACACGGCCCACCACCTTGCGCATCCGGCGGCGGTCGTTCGACGGCTCGGTGTCTGCGGACACTACGTAGTCCCCCCTGCTGGAAACCGGTGACGAATGCGGTCGAGTGCGATACCTGAACCCCCATGGCAAACCTAATCAGCGGTAGGCCACGCTGGAATCAGGAGTTTCCCTATGCTTTGCATCGGCATGCCGAACGAACATGTCCGGTCAGGCGCCGGCGAGCCGACGGTGAAGTCGATCAAGATCGCGTGGATGCATGAGTAGTGTTGTGGCACTTCATCGATGCGAAGTCGGTACGCTTGGCGAGCCTAGCATCTTGCTGTGTCAGACGCCACCGGGCAAGCCGGTGGAACGGCCCGTGAGGCACGCTGACCGACGTCGATGCCGTGGGGGACCTATCGAGCTATAGACGGCACAAGCAAACGTTGGATAGCTGTGCTCAGCGTGGCATGCGGCCCACGATACGCAAAGGGATGCATCAGGCATCACTGAAGACATCGATGTGGTGCCGGGCTTCGTTACTGACCCGCCGATCGCATTCATTTCGATCCCGGGCCGCCTCACCACTGACACAATCGCGGTGGCGACGGCGTCTCGGCATGTCGCCCGAAGGAGGAGATGTGCGCAAGCTATTGCTGTGCGCTGCTGCGGCCCTGTTTGCCGGGGGACTGGTGAACGTGAACCCGCCGAGCGCTGAGGCGACGCTCTGCGGTTCGGTCGGCGGCAGGTTCGTCGACGTGACGGGGTGTGCGGACCCGCTCTCGTATCTCAACGAGTTACCGCCGCCGCCACCACCGCCGCCGCCGCCACCACCCGGCGAACCGCCCCCACCACCGCCTCCGCCGCCGCCACCGGCGTACATCCCGCCTCCGGCGCCGAACGTCAACGTCTGCGCGAGCATCGGGCGACGGGTCAGCGTCAGCGGTTGCATCTGAGACGAGGCCACTCTGATTGACTGACGGCCGTGGACCGCACTTCATTCGACCGTCTCTTCGATATGACCGACCGCACCGTGATCGTCACGGGCGGGACCAGGGGGATCGGCCTCGCGCTGGCCGAGGGTTTCGTCCTGGCGGGCGCGCGCGTCGTGGTCGCCAGCCGCAAGCCCGACGCCTGCGAGCAGACCGCCCGGCATCTGCGCGACCTCGGGGGCCAAGCGATCGGTGTGCCGACCCACCTCGGTGACACCGACGCCCTCGAGACGCTCGTGCAGCGCACCGTCGACGAGTACGGCGGCATCGACGTCGTGGTCAACAACGCTGCCAATGCGCTGGCGCAACCCCTCGGTGAGATGACAGCCGAGGCGTTGACGAAGTCCTACGAGGTCAACCTGCGCGGGCCGGTGTTTCTCGTGCAGTCGGCGTTGCCTCATCTCAAGGCCAGCGCGAAAGCCTCGGTGATCAACATGGTTTCGGTGGGCGCGTTCAACTTCTCGGCGATGACCTCGATCTACTCCTCCAACAAGGCCGCGCTGATGTCGTTCACCCGATCGATGGCCGCCGAGTTCGCGCCGTCGGGCATCCGGGTCAACGCGATCGCTCCGGGTCCCGTCGACACCGACATGATGCGCAACAACCCGCAGGAGGCGATCGACGGGATGGCCCGTAGCACGCTCCTCAAACGCCTGGCGTCACCTGACGAAATGGTCGGTACCGCACTGCTGCTGGCGTCCGACGCCGGCAGCTACATCACCGGCACGGTCATGATCGTGGACGGCGGCGGAACGCCTCGCTAGCCTCGCGCATCTCACCGCTGGTCGAGGCCAGGATCTGGCTGCGGTTCTCCAGGTGCAGCGCGGCTTCCAGACTTGACGCCTCGAGATTGGCCCACAGCACCTGTTTGGTCGACTCGACGCCGAATTTGCCGTAACCGCACAGCGTCTCGGCGATTGCCATGGCGTCGAAGATCACCGCTTCGTCGGTCGACACCCGCGACACCAGGCCCAGCCGCAGCGCTTCGGGGGCGTCGACCGCCCGCGCGGTCAGGATGAGATCGAACGCCGGCCCGGCGCCGATGATCCGCGGGAGCGTGTAGCTGACGCCGATGTCGCAGCCGCCGAGGCCCAACTTGATGAACTGGGTGCAGAAGCGCGCCGACTCCGAGGCGATGCGGATGTCGCAGGCCAACGCGACTCCCATTCCGCCGCCGTACGCCACCCCGTTGACCGCCGCGATGACGGGTTGGCGCAGCCGGTGGATGCGGGCGGTCAGGTCGGCGATGCGCTCCTGCCAGCGCATGCCCGAGCGGGGGAACTCCGTTCCTTCGCCGGCCTTGTCGGGATTCGCATCGGTCAGGTCCAGTCCGGAGCAGAAGCCGCGGCCGGCCCCGGTGAGCACGACGACCCGGCAGTCGTTGTTGTTGTTGATCTGCGCCAGCGTCGAGTGCAGGTCCTCGACGAGTTCGTAGGACAGCGCATTGAGCTTCTCGGGCCGGTTCAGCGTGAGCACGGCGATGTCGGGACGGGGGTAGGCCAGTTCGAGGTGCGGCATGCGCACACGCTAACCCGCCGCCGACCTCAGACGCTGCTGCGCCAACCGGCGACGCCGACCGCGATCATCCGCAGCTGTTTGACGGCAACCCGTTTGATCTCGTTGAGCGCGGCCTGGTCGTGGGCGTCCTCGATGGCCTCGGCGATCACGATCATCGAGTTGACGAACACGCTGGCCAGAATGTTGAGGTCCTCACTGCTCCAGGTGTTCAAGCCGGGAAACCGAGCCAGGTCGATCGCCAACTCCGAGGTGATCAGCCGGATCTCGGTACGGATCGCGTACCGCAACACGGTGACGCCGCTGTTGCGTTCGCGGCCGATGAACCGCCAATGCTCCCGGCGCTCGTTCACGCCGTCGATCAGGATGTCGACGCTCGACTCGATGACGCGCTTGGGGTCGAGCTTGCCCGCACGGGCGCCGCGCAACATGTCGCGCAGGCTGCGGAACGACTCGTCGATGAGGACGAGGCCGAGGGCTTCCATCGAGTCGAAGTGCCGGTAGAACGCCGCGGGCACGATGCCGGCTTCGCGGGTGACCTCGCGCAGGCTCAGCGCAGAGAAGCTGCGCTCCTCGAGCAGTCGCAGGGCGGCGGCGACGATCGCCTGCCGCGTGGCCTCCTTGCGCTCCTCACGCGACAGGCTCGAACGCGAGTCATCGCGTGACCGGGACCGACCCGATCGACTCGACCGTGAGCCAGGCGTACGACTGTTCACTATGTGAAACCTAGCACAACCTGGACTAATGGGTTGACGAGATGCTACGAAGCCGTAGACAGTGTACATATGTTCACCCAAACTTTGACGCGCGGTCTGCGGGACAGGGTGCTCGGGTCACCGCTGGTCGACCTGCTCACCGGCCCCCACGGCGTGGACCGATACACCGAGCTCGTCACCCCCACCTGGACCCGGGCGGACGCTCGCGCAGAAGTCGTCGCGGTGCGGCGCCAGACGCCACGGAGTGTCACCCTCACCCTCGAACCGAATCAGGCGTTCACCGGTTTCCGTGCTGGTTTCCGTGCCGGGCAGCACATCAACCTCACCGTCGAGATCGACGGCCGTCGCCGCACCCGGCCGTACTCGCCGGCCAACGCCGAGAACGCTCCCTACCTGGAACTCACAGTGGGGCGTCACGACGGCGGTCTGGTATCGGGGTATCTGTGCGAGCACGCCCGCCCGGGCATGGTGGTGGGCTTGGATTCGGTCGGCGGCGAGTTCGTGCTGCCCACCACTAGGCCCCAGCGCATCCTGTTCGTGTCCGGCGGCAGCGGCATCACCCCGGTGATGTCGATGTTGCGGACGCTGCGGGCCGAAGGCTTTTCCGGCGAGGCCGCGTTCATCCACTACGCCCGCTCGGCCGAGGAGGCCTGCTACCGCGCCGAGCTCGACGCGATGCCGGGCGTACGGGTTCTGCACGGCTACACCCGGTCGACGGCCGGGTCCCAACTCGACGGCCGGTTCGGCCCCGCGCACCTGGCCGCGGCCATACCCGAGCCTGACGCGGTGTTCGTCTGCGGGCCACCCGAACTGGTGACCGCTGTGCGCGAGCACTGCCCGAACGTTCGCTCCGAGAGCTTCGTCCCGCCGGCGTACACCATGTCGACCGAACCCTCCGGTGGCACCGTCACCTTCGCCGACAGCGGGGTCGCGGTGACCGATGACGGCCGCCCGCTGCTGGAGCAGGCCGAGGGTGCCGGGCTGAGCCCGGAAAGCGGATGCCGGATGGGCATCTGCCACAGCTGCACCCGCCGCAAGACCCGCGGCGTGGTGCGCAACGTGATCACCGGCGCGGTGTCGACCGCCGATGAAGAGGACGTGCAGATCTGCGTGTCGGCCCCCATCGGCGACGTCGACCTCGCGCTCTGAAACCGAAGGAGATGACATGACCGTCACCACCGCACCACAACGAATCATCGAGAAGACCGTCGCCGGGGAGAAGATCAGCCTCACCGCAGACCAGGCCGAAGCCTTCGGCCGCGAGCTCGACGCGCTGAAAGACCGCGTGATCGCCGACCTCGGCGAGCGCGACGCCACCTACATCCGTCGGATCATCAAGGCGCAGCGGGCCTTCGAGGTCGGTGGCCGGGCCCTGCTGTTCGGCGGCATCTTCCCGCCGTTCTGGTTGGCCGGCACCGCCATGCTCGGCCTGTCGAAGATCCTCGACAACATGGAGATCGGCCACAACGTCATGCACGGTCAGTACGACTGGATGGGCGACCCGGCGTTGTCGGGAAAGAAGTTCGAGTGGGACACCGCCTGCCCGGCCGACCAGTGGCGACACTCGCACAACTACATGCACCACACCTACACCAACATCGTCGGCATGGACCGCGACGTGGGCTACGGCATCCTGCGGATGAGCAAGGATCAACCATGGGAGCCCTACTTCCTCGGCAACCCGGTGTACGCCTTCCTGCTGATGGTGTTGTTCCAATACGGCGTCGCCCTGCATGAACTCGAAACCGAACGCATCCGCGCCGGCGAGATCACCGTGGCCGACAAGCGAGAAGTCCTCGAGGGCATTTGGCGCAAGACCAAACGCCAGACGGTCAAGGACTACGTGGCGTTCCCGTTGCTGGCCGGCCCCTTCGCGCCGTGGGTCTTCGCGGGTAATCTCACCGCGAACCTGATCCGCAACGTGTGGTCGTACATGATCATCTTCTGCGGCCACTTCCCCGACGACGTCCAGGAGTTCTCCATCGAGGAGACCAAGGCCGAGACACGTGGGCAGTGGTACTTCCGGCAGGTGCTGGGATCGGCGAACCTCACCGGGTTGTTCCCCCGTCGCTTCGCTCGCCCCGGATCGGCAAGGCTGTTTCACATTCTGAGCGGCAACCTGTCGTTCCAGATCGAGCACCATCTGTTCCCCGACATCCCGGCGCACCGGCTGGCCGAGATCTCCGAGGAGGTCAAGGAGATCTGCACCCGCTACGGGATTCCCTACAACATGGGGTCGCTGCCGCGGCAGTTCGCGACGGTGGTGCGCAAGATCGTCAGGCTGGCGCTGCCGTAACGCGAGACTGCCGATTGTGATGGAAATCGGCTGAGATCCGTCACAAACCGTAGCCTCGGCGTGGCTCAGGTCTGGCAGACCGGGCACCAGTAGGACACGCGATCGCCGGCGCTGTCCGACGCGATGGGCGTGCCGCACCGGCGGCACGGCCGACCGCGGCGGCCGTAGACCCACAGGTCGCGGCCGATGCGGGTGTCGCCGGTGGTGGTGCGATTGACCCGAGAGCGGTTCAGCCACAGCATGTCTCGGGCCCGCTGCACCATACGCAGCGGGTCGTTGACGTTGCCGACCGGGGTGGTGGGCAGATAGCCGGTGACGAAGCACAGTTCATTGGCATAGACGTTGCCGATGCCTGCCATCACCCGTTGGTCCAACAACGCCTCGGTAAGCGGGCGGTCCGGATCCGCGACGAGGTTGGCCCTGGCGACGCGCGGTTCCCAGTCGTCGCCGAGCAGATCCGGCCCGAGATGGGCGACGGTTTCCATATCGTGGTCGCGCCGCAGAATCTCGAGCACGCCGAGGTCGACACCTGCCGCGCGAGAGTCGCTGGTGTGCAGCAGGATCCGGATCTTGAATTCGGGTACGCGGCGAATCTGGCCGCCGATCAGCCAGGCGCCTTCCATCTTGAGATGCGAATGGATGCTGGCATCACCGACTCGGATGAACAGGTGCTTACCGCGGCTGAGCACCTCGTCGACGACGCGACCCGTCAGGTCGACGGTGGCGAACCGCGGCACCCGCACGTCGCAGCGTGTGAGTTCCTTGCCCTGCAACGCTTCGCGAAGTTTGGTGGCAGTGCGGAAGACGGTGTCGCCTTCGGGCATCACCTGCTCCTACATGCGCCGAGCGCACGATTGTCTGCCGGTTGTCTCGGGGTCAACGTAGCCGCAGTCCGCGCGGAGTGCGGGCGAAGCCGGCGCCCGACAATGCGTCCTGTACCGCCGCTCGCTCGCCCTCGGCGCCCGGCTCGAGAACCGGCACGCCGTTGACCTTCTCGACGAGGAAGGAGCCGACGCGGCCGCTGCTGACCAGATCCGCCAGGGCTGCTGCCGCGGCGATATGAGCGTCGGCGTCACCGGTGAAGCCCAGCAGCGAGCGCCCGCCGCGTTCCAGAAACCACACGAGTTCGCCGTCGACGAGCGCTACCAGCGCGCCCGCCTTGCGTCCCGGCCGGTGCGCGACGTCGTCATCGGACCGCTTCGTCGGCCACGGCAGCGCGGCGCCGTAGGGGTTGGCCGGATCGGCCGCCGCCAGCACCACCGCCTGGTATTCACGGTGATCCTGGTCCACCCCGTCCAGGTAGGTGCGCAACCGGTCGACCGTGGAGGCGACCGCGAACTGGGCACCGCCCAGCGACTCGACGAAATAGCCGCGTTGGCATCGTCCGGCGTCCTCGAACGCCGTCAGCACCTTGTAGAGCATCGCGAAGCCGCCGGGCACGCCCTCCGCGCCGACCGCGCCCTTGGTCAGCACACCGTGCCGGTTGAGCAGCAGCTCAGCCTGAAAGTGTGCGCGCACAGTCGATTCCGGCTCGGCGGCGGGCAGCTCCGACCACCGTCCGGCCACTGTGGGGTCGGCAATGCGGGTCTGGGCATGCGCTACGCTGTAGCGGCTCAACCGCGGCGCGCGTTGCCGCTGCCGGTGCGCGGGTGCGCTCCGTCGCCCCGCCGGGCCGCGGGTGCCCATCAGCTTCGCCCGCACGGGGGCGAACGTGTCGCCGGTGATCCAGCCCGCCCAGATCAGGTCCCACAGCGCAGTCTTGTGCTCCTCGGTCGGGTGGTCCGCGAGCCGGCGGAAGAAATACGCGCCGCCGCCATTGAGCGTGTCGAGGATGGCCTGATGGGTTTCGGTGAACTCGATCTCGGCCCGAGCGGCCAACGTCAACGGCGCCGTCTCCGCCGGATGGAAGGCGATCCAGCCGTCACCGCCGCCGATCTGCCCCGCACCCGACCACGTGACCTCACCGGAGGCCAGCAGTTCGTCGAGCATCGCGGGGTGGTAGTCGCGGACACGCTGACCGAACACCAACGGCTCGACGGCAGACGCCGGAACCGGCACGCCCGCAAGCTGATCGATCGCTGCCGCGAGACCGTCGACGCCGGTGTTGTGCGTCGAACCGACCAGCTGCCACGCGGGTAGGAACCGGCCGTAAGCGGCGGTGCTGACCGGCTCGATTTGCGCACGTAACGCGGCAAGCGAGCGGCGGCGCAGGATCTTCAGCACGTCGGCGTCACACCACTGCTCACTGTCGAGGGCGGCGCTGGCGAACTCGCCGCGAATCAGCTTGCCGTCGATCGCCTTTCGGCCCAGCACGTCGGCGGTGACCCGCAGACCGAGGCCAAACCGGGCGGCCGCGTCATGGGTGGTGAACGGTCCGCGGGTGCGGGCGTACCGGCCGAGCAGCTCGCCGAGTGGATCATCGACCGTCTCAGTGAACGCCGTCGGCACCCCGACGGGTACGGCGACTCCGACCCCGTCGCGCAGTAGACCGATGTCCTCGATGGCCACCCACCAGGTCTCGTCGGCGAAGGAGACGGTCAACGCGCGCTTGGCGGCGCGCAGGCCCTCGAGCCAGCCGCCGATGTCGTCAGTCGTGCAGCGCTTGGCGATCTCGGCTTCGGTCAGTGGACCCAGCAGCCTCAGCAGGTCGGCGATGCCCTCGGCGTCGCGGGCGCGGCGGTCGTCGCTGAGGTGCTGGAGTTGGCGGTTGGTGCTCTCGATGACCTGCGGGTCGAGCAGCTCCCGCAGCTCCACGCGGCCCAGCAACTCGGCCAGTAGCACGCTGTCCAGCGACAGCGCCGCGGCCCGGCGTTCGGCGAGCGGGCTGTCGCCCTCGTACATGAACGCGCCGACGTAGCCGAACAACAGCGACGCCGCGAACGGCGACGGCGTGGTGGTCTCGACCTCGACGATCCGCAGCCGGCGCTGCGCGACCCGGTGCATCAGCTCCGTCAGCGCGGGCACGTCGTAGACGTCCTGCAGGCACTCCCGCACGGCCTCGAGCACGATCGGGAAGTCGGGATACTTGCGCGCGACGTCCAGCAACTGCGCGGCGCGCTGGCGCTGATGCCACAGCGGTGAGCGTTTACCGGGGTGGCGGCGCGGCAACAGCAGTGCGCGCGCGGCACATTCGCGGAACCGCGACGCGAACAGCGCCGAGCCACCGACCTCGGCGGTGACGATGGGCTCGATCTCGTCGGCGTCGAACACGAACAGGTCGGCGCCGGGAGCTACGTCTTCGGTGTCGGGCAAGCGCACGATGATGCCGTCGTCGGATGCGGTGGGTTTCTCCTCGATGCCGTAACGCTCCCGCAGCCGGCGTGACACCGCCAACGCGAGCGGCCCGTGCACCCGCAGGCCATAGGGGGAGTGCAGGATGACGCGCCAGTCGCCGAGTTCGTCGCGGAACCTTTCGACGACGAACGTGGTGTCTGACGGGACGACGCCGGTCGCCTGGCGCTGATCGTCGATCAGCCGCCAGAGGTTGTCGGCGGCGAAATCATCGAAACCCATTGCACGGCAACGCTGGTCGAACTCTTCCTTGCCGAGGCTGGCCAGCTCACCGGTGTACGCACCGACCGCCGCGCCCAGCTCGGCCGGTCGGCCGACACCGTCGCCGCGCCAGAACGGAAGCCGCGCCGGCTGTCCGGGCGCCGGGATGACCAGCACGCGGTCGTGGGTGATCTCGGTGATCCGCCAGCTCGTCGCGCCCAAGGAAATCACGTCGCCGGGGCGCGACTCGTAAACCATTTCCTCGTCGAGTTCGCCTACGCGGGAAGGCTTCTCGGAGTCGGTGGCAAGATACACGGTGAACAGGCCGCGGTCGGGGATCGCACCGCCGCTGGTGACCGCGAGGCGCTGGGCACCGGGGCGGCCAGTGAGCGTGCCGGTGTCGCGGTCGTAGACCAGCCGGGGCCGCAGCTCGGCGAACTCCGTCGACGGATACTTGCCCGACAGCAGGTCCAGCGTCGCCTCGAACGCGCTGCGTGGCAGGGTCGCAAACGGGGCGCTGCGCCGCACCGCGTCGAACCAGCGGTCGGCGTCGAGAGGTTCCAGCGCGCACGCCGCAACCGTGTGCTGCGCGAGCACGTCGAGCGGGTTGGTCGGCACCCGCATGCTCTCGATGTCACCGGCCAGCATCCGTTTCACCGTCACCGCGCAGCCGATCAGGTCCGTGCGGTGCTTGGGTAACAGCACGCCCTGCGAGATTTCGCCGACCTGGTGGCCGGCGCGGCCGATGCGCTGCAGGCCGCTGGCCACCGACGGCGGCGCCTCGACCTGGATGACGAGATCGACGGCGCCCATGTCGATGCCCAGTTCCAGGCTCGACGTCGCGACGACGGCCTTGAGCCGGCCGCTCTTGAGGTCGTCCTCGACGATCGCGCGCTGCTCCTTGCTGACCGAACCGTGGTGCGCGCGGGCCAACAGCGTCGGCGCGCCCGACGCCTGACCGCTGCCCATGATGTGGGCCGGCGAACCGCCCGCCACCCCGGTGTTGGGTCCTGTCTTCAGGTCGACGCCGGTTCGTTCGGCGTGAATCTCGTTGAGCCGCGACGTGAGTCGCTCCGCGAGCCGCCGCGAATTGGCGAATACGATCGACGAGTTGTGCGACTCGATCAGATCGACGATGCGTTCCTCGACGTCCGGCCAAATCGTGTTGCTTTCGAGGTTGGCCATGTCAGGCACCGGCACCTGGACCGACAGGTCGAACGTCTTGGCCGCGGGCGGGGCCACGATCGTCGTGCGGGCCTGACCCGACAGGAACCGCGCCACCTCTTCGGGTGGACGGACGGTGGCCGATAGTCCGATCCGCTGCGCGGGCGTCTCGAGGAGTTGGTCGAGGCGCTCGAGCGAGAGCGCGAGATGCGCACCCCGCTTGGTGGCCGCGACCGCGTGCACCTCGTCGACGATGACGGTCTGGACGCTCGCGAGAGTGTCGCGGGCCGCGGAGGTCAACATCAGGAACAGCGACTCCGGCGTGGTGATCAGGACGTCCGGCGGCCGGGTGATCAATTCGCGGCGCTGAGCGGGGGACGTGTCGCCCGAGCGCACGCCGACGCTGATCTCCGGCGCCGGGACTCCGCGCCGATCGGCCACGCGGGCGATGCCGGTCAGCGGTGTGCGCAGGTTGCGTTCGACGTCGACGGCGAGCGCCTTGAGCGGCGATACGTAGAGCACTCGGGCACCGGCCCGGGGCGGCTTCGGTTCGGCGGCCAACCGGTCGATGGCCCACAGGAAGGCGGCCAGCGTCTTACCCGATCCGGTCGGGGCGATGACTAAAGTGTGGTCGCCGTCGGCGATCGCCGCCCAGGCTTCGGCCTGGGCGGGCGTCGGCTCGACGAACGTGCCGCTGAACCACTCCCGGGTCAGGCCGCTGAACCGGGCGAGAGCGCTGGTGCTCATCAGACCATCGTGCCAACCGGGTCCGACACTTCTCGGCGGTTTCGGTGCGCTACCAGTCGCTGAGCGACCGGTTGCGCACCGAAATCACTGGTCAGCGGTGGTCCGGTGAGACCGCTGTGCGCAGAGCAGAAGGTATGCCGGGCACCCGGCCGACCGCGTCCAGGAGGGCGTGCGCGCAGCGGTCGGCGACCTGGCCGGCGTCGATCGACGGGTCGATCAGCCGCTGCCTGCACATCTCGAAGGTGAACGCCAGCCAGCCGTAGACGGTGATGCGCAGGTCGCGCTCGACCTTGGCGTCCCCGTCGCCGCCGAGCGCCGCGCGGATCCGCGAGAGGATCCGCTCGGCCTGGCGGTCGTTGTCGATGTCCTCGATGCCGCGCAGCACGGGGTCCGAGCGGCCCATGCCCACATACGCCGCCCACGCGCCGTGCGGGTGCTCGTCGTCGTAGCGCAGGTAGGCCAGCACGCCCTCGCGCACCTGATCGAAAAGGCTCTGCCCGGGCAGCGGGGGTGTGTTGGTGGCCGCGAACAGTCGCTCGCCCTCGGCGCGCACCACCGCGGCGAAGAATTCGCGCTTGTCGGGAAAGTAGTGGTACATCAGCGCGCGCGACACCCCGGCGCGCTCGGCGATCTCGTCGATGCGGACTTCGTCATAGGGCCGTTGCCCGAACACCTCCGCGCCGAGCGCCAGCAACTCGCTGCGTCGGTCGGCGGGGGAGAGCCGCCGTCGGGACTCGGCCATGTCCCCATCGTAGTGAACACATGTCCAACAGCGGTTCGCGCTCACCGCGGCGGCGGTAGTCTGGATGGTTACCCAACGCATAACCGAGGCAGGGATGACGATGGACATTGTCCGAGGCGCAACGCGATTCGTCACCAACACCGCGAACGCCACGACCGCCGCCGCCGGGGCGGTCAGCGGCGCGGCGATCAACGGCGTCATCGGCGGGGTGAAGGGCACCGCCAGCGGCATCCGCGACGGCCTGTCCAGCGGCAGCCACTCCACCCCCGCGGCGCTGTTGACGGTGGGCGCCGTCGGCGCCGCCGGGCTCGTGGAGTGGCCCGTGCTGCTCACGCTCGGCGGTGCTGTCCTGCTCATCCGCCAACTAGGGTCGCGCAACGGCGAGCAGCCCGAACCCGCCGCTGTGGCCGCGAAACCCGCGTCGACGCGGAGCACACCGGCCAAGTCGCCCGGCAAGCGTGCCGGCAGCGCTCCGCGTAAGCGCAGCGCGGCGAAGAAGTAGGCCCGCAGAGAACGGTTCGCTGCTCGTGGCGGTTCATTGCCTACGCATGGGGTAGCCAAGGCCCGACCGTTCAACTGGAAGGACCTGATCGATGAGCTTTCCCGAGCAGCAGCAGTCGCCTCCTGGCATACAGGCCCAGATGCAACCCCTGCCCGATTGCGGCGAGAGCAGCTACCAAGGGCATGGACGGCTGGCGGGCAAGCGGGCGATCGTCACCGGCGGCGACAGCGGTATCGGGCGCGCGGTCGCGATCGCGTTCGCGCGTGAGGGCGCCGACGTGCTGATCGCCTACCTCAACGAAGACCAGGATGCGCGCGACGTCGAGCGCTACGTCACCGAAGCCGGACGCAAGTGTGTGCTGGTGCCCGGCGACCTCTCCGACCCCACGCACTGCAGGGCGGTGGTGGACAAGGCGGTCGAGCAGTTCGGCGGCATCGACATTCTGGTGAGCAACGCCGCGTACCAGATGACCCACGAGACCCTCGACGAGATCACCGACGAGGAATTCGACTACACCTTCCGCCTCAACATCGGCGCGTACTTCTACCTCGTCAAGGCCGCACTGCCGCACATGGGGCCCGGGGGTTCGATCATCGGCAGTTCGTCGGTCAACTCCGACATGCCCAACCCCAAGCTCGCACCTTACGCCGCCACCAAGGCGGCGATCGCGAATTTCTCGGCCAGCCTCGCCGAGATGTTGGGAGAGAAGGGAATCCGCGTCAACAGTGTCGCTCCGGGCCCGATCTGGACGCCGCTCATCCCGTCGACGATGCCCCCGGAAAAGGTCAAGCAGTTCGGCGAGAACGTGCCGCTGGGCCGGGCCGGTCAACCGGTGGAACTGGCGCCGGTGTATGTGATGCTCGCGTCCGACGAGGCGAGTTACGTGACCGGCGCGCGGGTGGCGGTGACGGGCGGGCGGCCGATCCTCTAACCGAAGTGCACGCCCTGGGCGAGCGGCAGTCCGGGCGAGTAGTTGACGGTGTTGGTGGCGCGGCGCATGTATGCCTTCCAGGCGTCGGAACCCGACTCACGGCCGCCGCCGGTCTGCTTCTCGCCGCCGAACGCGCCCCCGATCTCTGCGCCCGACGTTCCGATGTTGACGTTGGCGATGCCGCAGTCTGATCCGTCGGCGGCCAGGAACCGCTCGGCCTCGCGCATGTCGAGCGTGAAGATGGAGGACGAAAGCCCCTGTGGGACAGCGTTGTTCATCACGATAGCCTCATCCAGCTCGGTGTAAGTCATGACATAGAGGATCGGGGCGAAGGTCTCGTCGTGGACGACGTCGGTCTGGGCGGGCATGCGCACCACCGCGGGTGCGACGTAGTAGGCGCTTTCATCACCGAGGTCGTGACGCTCGCCGCCGATGACCTCACCGCCGTCGGCGGCGGCCCGTTCGAGCGCCCGTACCATGTCGCGGTACGCGGTCTCGTGGATCAAGGGCCCGACCAGCGTGCCGTCGGCAGCCGGGTTTCCCAGCGGCAGTTGGCGATACGCCGCGACGATCCGGTCGACGAGATCGTCGGCGATCGAGGCGTGCACAATCAGCCGGCGCAGGGTGGTACACCGCTGACCCGCTGTGCCGGCCGCCGAGAACACGATCGCGCGCACGGCGAGGTCCAGATCTGCCGACGGCGTGACGATCGCCGCGTTGTTGCCGCCCAGTTCCAGGAGCACCTTGCCGAACCGCTGCGCCACCCGCGGGCCGACCTGCCGGCCCATCCGCACGGAACCGGTCGCCGAGAGCAGCGCCACCCGCGAATCGTCGACGAGATGCTCGCCCACCTCGCGGCCGCCCTGGATCAGACGGGTCACCTCCGCGGGTGCGCCGACATCGCGGGCGGCGCGCTCGATGAGCGCCTGGCACGCGAGCGCGGTCAACGGCGTCAACTCAGAGGGCTTCCACACCACGGTATCCCCGCACACCAGGGCAATCGCGGTGTTCCACGCCCACACCGCGACGGGGAAGTTGAAGGCGGTGACCACCCCGACCACGCCCAGGGGGTGCCAGGTCTCCATCAGCCGGTGCCCGGGCCGCTCGGACGCGATCGTCTTGCCGTACAACTGCCGTGACAGGCCAACCGCGAACTGGCAGATGTCGATCATCTCCTGTACTTCCCCGAGTGCCTCGGAGGTGATCTTGCCCGCCTCGATTGTCACCAGCGTCGCGATGTCGTCCCGGTGCGTGACCAGAAGCTCGCCGAGCCGGGCCACCAGCGCCCCGCGCACCGGTGCCGGTATGGTGCGCCACGACGAGAACGCCTGCGCTGCTTGGTTGATCGCCTCGTCGACCTGCTCGGCCGTGGTCTCGGGGAGGGTGAACAGGACTTCACCGGTGATCGGCGTGCTGGCATGCAGGCCCGATAGGGATGTCGCCGGCTCTCCGGCACCGTGGAAGCCCGGCTCGCCGAAATCGCCGCGCCAGCCGACAGCGCGCAGTGCTGCGAGGGCTCGGGCCCGTAGGGCATCCGCGGTCGGGAGCGCCGATGTCGTCATGGTGGTCATGATGCCGCCTTCTCATACAGTGCGTAGGGGTCGTGGATGGGGTGGCCGATCTGGCCGGCCATCCAGTCCTGGCTGTACTGCGTGTCGTCGCGTCCTGCGCCGGCCACGGTGTCGGAGTCGAGGTTGGAGCCGAAGATGCCCGCCGCCGAGGCGGGTAGGAAGTCCTCGTAGACAACGGGTTCGGCGGGATCGCCCCCGCGGTAGTACGCCAGGCCCGACGCCGCCAGTTCGGCGTCGGTGGCGGGGAAGTAGGCCGACCACACCGCCGCCGGGTCGGGGGTCGACATCGCCCGGTCGTATCGGGCGCGACCGTCGGAAGTCAGTGCCACACCACGCGCCTCGACCTCGCCGAAGCGCACCCGCAACGTGCCCTCGGACACGGTGCCGTCGACGTCGCGGAACCAGCGGGGTTCGGCGAGCGCGCGAAACGACGTCTGCCGCAACAGGACCGAGGGTCCGTCGCGGCGGGCCCTGAATCGCGTCGATCATCGTGATGCCGCGGGCGGTCATACGTCGGTACAACTCGTCGATGTCGAGCGCGCGCGGGGTCAGGTGGTTGAGGTGGGTGCTGCTCACCCCGGCAATGTCGGCGGCGACGGCCGAGACGCGGGTCAGTTCGTCGTACCACGCTTTGTCGATCGGTTCACGCGAGAGCGCGAACGCCGACACCGCGGCACCGACGAAGCGTTGTGCGCGTTCGCGATCGGCGCCGCCGTCAGCGGCGATTCCCCGAGCCTCGGCGATCAGGGCCGGGTCGAACAGTTGCCGTCGGGCCACGAACCGTTCGATCCTGGCACGCAATTCCACTCCGAAGAAAGCGCTCGTCGGAACTGGCCAGCATCGAGGTGAACATCCGGAAAGGGTTGCGCGTCAACTCGTTCGGCTCGACCGGCCGGAACGCGGTGGAGACCACGGGCACCGGTGGGGTGGCGGTGCGCAGATCATAGAAGCCGACGGGGTACATCCCGAACGCCGAGAAGAGGTCGGCGACATCGGCCAGTTCGCGTGGACTCCCGACGCGGACCGCACCGTGCCGTTCGGCGGTGACCCGCTGCAGTGAACCCAGCCGCTCTGCGCCCGGGGTGGCGGCGACGTAGCCCCGGTTCACCTCGGCGCTGACGTCGACGAGCGTGGTGTAGGCCGGAACCTCGGCGCCGTACATCCTCGACAGTCCCGCGGCGAAGGCCGCGCGCAGCTTCCAGGTATCCCAGCGGTCCGTGCATTGGCTCATCGCGGGTCACCCGCTCGGATACAGTGCGGCCATGGGTGAAGCCGAGGACCACCCCGCCGTCGCGCAGCTCGACGAGATCGATCGCATCCTGACGCGCGAACTTGTGGCCGACGGTCGCGCCACGCTGGCCCATCTCGCCGCGACGGCCGGCCTTTCGGTCTCGGCGGTGCAGTCGCGGGTTCGTCGACTCGAGTCGCGCGGCGTCATCGGCGGGTACACCGCACGGGTCGATCCGGCCGCGCTCGGGCACATGTTGTCGGCGTTCGTGGCCATCACTCCTCTCGATCCGTCCCAACCCGATGATGCTCCGGCCCGCCTCGAGCAGATCGCCGAAATCGAGTCCTGTCAGTCCGTGGCGGGCGAGGACAACTACATCCTGTTGGTCCACGTCGAGTCGGCGCGAGCGTTGGAGACGCTGCTGCAGCGCATCCGCACTGCGGCTAACGTCCAGACGCGCAGCACGATCATCCTGCAAACGTTCTACAGTGGACGGCGCTATGTGCCGTAATAATTCCGGTCAGGTGCCGCGGGAGGTTGTCTTCTTACCGGGCATCTTCTTACCGGGCACCTTCTTGGCGGGTGTCTTCTTTGCGGTGGCCTTCTTCGCCGGGGCCTTGGGCGAGGCCGCCGGTGCGTCCGGGCGAGACCCGTCGGCGACGGGCTCTCGGTCGTCGAAATGCCGCGCGACCACGACCTGCCCGATGCCGATGGCCGCCGCTACCGGCCACTCGATCGCGCCGAGAGCGGCCAGCACCCCTAGGACTCCGAAGAACGCGAGCTGATCGGGCGGCGGGACCCCGATCCGGCCCACCACCGGAAGCCGAACCGCGAACTTCTCAGCTTCTTTGACGAGCTCGGAGGCGTCGCGATGGGAGGCGACAAACGACCGCGCCTTATCGAACATTTCGCACCCCGTTCAACTGGATGTCCCCGAATTCACCCACTGGCGAGGCTACCTTTCGGGTGTGTCCGACTTCACGCGCACTGCCAGCCCCGACACACTGATCACCGCCGGTGTCCATCTACTCACTCCGCCGGTCCGAGCCATCTACGCCATCCTCGTGCAGGCCGGCATCGTCGTCGTCGACGACGGCGACTGACTCGTCGTCCACGATGGACGCGATGCGTTCCCGCACCGCGTCCGTGGCGCGGCTGAGCAACTCCGGAGCGGTCGTCGACAGCAGGGCTGCCACCGCCGTGGCCGAGAACGCCTGACCCCAGCCGAGGGGACCCACCGGCGTGCAGCCGAAGACCTGGCTGAGGCCGGGTGTGCTGATGATCCCGGCCAACGTCGCGAACGAACCCGCCGCCGTGAGCACCACCAGCGGGCTGCGGGAGTCGATCAGGGTCTGGGCCAACTGCGTCGACACCAGCCCGATCAGCGCAACGGTGGAGGCGCGCTGCCCAGTGCCCGTCACCCTCGCCATCACCCACGCCGACGTGGCCCCGACGGTGGTCGCTGCGCCGCGGACGCCGATCGCGCGCCACATCGCCGCTTCGTCCAGGTCCACCTGTCCCGTCGTGTCGGTCTGCCGGCTGACGGCCAGCGCCGCGGCCGGCAATGCGTCGGTCAACATGTTGACCAACAGCATCTGCCGGGCGTTGAGGACGGAGCGCCCGGTCAGCAGGCTGGTGACGAGCGCGAACGTGACCTCGCCGGTGTTGCCGCCCAGCAGCATCGATACTGCCGACTGGACGCGGCGCCACAGCTGCTTACCCTCGTCGAGGGCGTCGAGCAAGGCCTCGATCCGTCCGTCCAGCAGCACCACATCGGCGGCGGTGCGGGCCGGATCGCTGCCGCGCGCGGCCACCCCGACCCCGACGCTCGCCGCCCGGATAGCCGCCGCATCGTTGGCGCCGTCGCCGACCATGGCCGTCACCAGGCCGATGCGTTCCAGCGTCCGCACCACGTCGATCTTGTGTTCGGGTGACATTCGGGCGTAGACGAGCCGCGAGCGCACCGCATCGGCGCGTTCGTCTGTCGTCAGGCACTCCCAGTCGGCACCGGTGATCACTTGCTCGGCGGCGACCGCCAGGCCGAGTTCGCCGGCGATGACCGCCGCGGTGACCGGATGGTCGCCGGTGATCAGCCGGATTCCGATATCCCGGTTGACGAGTTCCTTCAGGACCTCCTGCGCACTCTCTCGTGGAGTGTCGGCCAGTCCGAGGAGCCCGATGGGGGTCAGGTTTGAACGGCACAACTCCTCGAACGCGGCGGCGTCGGCGGCCGCGGCCGCGGCCTGCTCCGGGGTGAGTTGACGCTCGGCCACGGCGATCACCCGCAGGCCCTTGGCGGCCATGTCGTTGACCGCGGCCACCACCGGACCATTGGCTTGGGTCAGGGCGGATGCGAGCATCTCGGGCGCGCCCTTGATGGTGAGCCGGGTGCCGACGATCGCTGCCGCGAACGGCCGGCCGGCCTGGAATGGCAGGAACGCATCGCGCTCGATCGCGGTCGTGCCTGCTGGGTTCTCGTCACCGTGGACGGCCCGGCGGATCGCGTCGTCGGTGGCGTGATGGGCTCGATGACCCGGCCGGACGTAGATCGTGGTCAGGGCCGCGTCGAGCGCTTGTTCCTCGGTGAGGTCGTCAATCGCGCGTACCGCTTTGACCTGCAGCCGGTTCTCACTGAGCGTTCCGGTCTTGTCGAAGCACACCACTTGCAGTCGAGCCAGCGCCTCGATCGACTGAGCGTTGCGGATCAGCACCGACTCGCCACTGAGTCGCCGGGCGGAGGCCAACTGTGCCAGCGTGGCGACCAGCGGCAGTCCCTCGGGAACGGCGGCCACGGTCAATGCGACGGCACTGCCCACGGCCTCGCGCAGCGGTGTGCCGCGGGCCAGGCTGAGCAGACCGACCAGGGCGCCGCCGCCCACGCTGAAGGGCAGTGCGCGTTTGGTGATCCGGCTCAGCTGGCGCTGTAGGCCGATCTCGCGCGACTTCTCCGGCGCCATCGCCAACGCGCGGCGCATCTCGGTGCGCGACCCGACCGCGGTGACGATCGCGATTGCGGTGCCTGCCACCAGAGTGCTGCCCGCGTAGAGCATGCATGCCCGTTCGGCCAGCGGTGCTCCCGGTGTGGGATCGGACTGCTTGGGCACTGGCAGCGACTCTCCGGTCAGCGTCGACTCGTCGGCCTCGACGTTGGTGGCCGCGAGCAGCCGCGCGTCGGCGGGGACGATCTCGTCGGCGCGCACTTCGATGATGTCGCCGGGGCGCAACCGGTTCGCCGGCACCTTTTCCTTGCCGCCTTGATCGAGTGGGCCGACCCGCCGTCGAGCCAGCGGCTCCTCGACGGCCATCAACCGCTGCAGAATCCGTTCGGCGTGCAACTGCTGCTCGGCCGACAGTGCAGCGTTGGCCAACAGCACACCACCGACCAGCGCGGCGTCCAGCGGCGAACCGAGCAGTGCGCTGGCCACGGCCCCGGTGGCCAGCAGCGGCGTGATGGGATCGGCGAGGTCCGCCCGCATCTCCACGGCGAAATCGCGCGCCAGATGCCACGACCACGTGGCGACGCGTCCGAGCACGCGCAGCGGGGGCAGATCGGCCAAACCTGTTGACACATCGGGCTGTTCGTCGGGTGGGCGGGGTAACAGGCGCTGCACCTCGGTGACCGGCATCGCATGCCAGTCGTGTGTGGTCTCGGGCTCCGGTGCCCGGTCCCTGAACACCTTGTTGCCTGCGGTGAACCCCGACCACAGCGCGCCGATGACGCCGACGTTCACCGATTCCGGACCGCTCCCGGGCACGCCGGGTATCAGCATCAGCGCGCCGAGCGCGGTGGCGGACACCGACAGTCGCACGCCCCTGGCGGTGACGGCTCGCGCCGTCGGTAGCGAGTGCAGGATGCGCCAGACCGACAACAGGTCCGGCACGAACACGTCGGCGCCCCACGGCGGGCGGCCGGGACGTTCCAGGCCGATGGTGAGGTCGACATCCTGGTTGGCCGACATGGCCGGCGTGGTCAACAGTGCGATGGTGGCGCCGTCGGCTTTCAGTTCGGTTATCGCCGCGGCCAGCGCCTCGTCGATCGAGTCGCCGACGGGATGCAGCCGGTCGAAACCCTGGGCCAGCGAGCGCAGCCCGTCGTCAGCGACCGACGTCACTCGCGGCTTGGTCCGTCGCGCCTCGGTGACCACGGCATTGGCGAGGGGATCGCGTACCGGGCTCACCAGTGCCTTGCCCGACCGACCCGCTCCCGGAATGGTGGCGAGCTCGTGCCAGCCCGGCTGCAAGCCGTCGGCGTCCAGCGCCGCCCGGACCGCCTCCCAGGCGCGGGCGCGGCGTGAATTCGTCACTCCGACAACGCGAGTCACCGTCAGTCGATCGGTATAGAGAGTGCGCGGATCAATGACGATCGCGTCGAGTCGGTCCAGGTGCCGCAATGCTCGCGGCCGGACGACGACGGCGTTGTGCCGGGTGGTCAGGCCGCGCGTCATCGCACAGCCGAACGCTTCCCGGGCGGCTCGTGACGGTTTGGGCGCGGTCACCAGTGCGGCACTTCCTGCGATGGTCGGGTTGCGGGTCACCGCACCGACCATGGCCGCGGCCACCAGGCCGAGTTCGCCGATCCGCTCCGAATAGCGCTCGCCTGGACCGTAGTCCCATTCCAGGGTGCCGCGATCCGGGAAGCCACCCTCCGGCGGAGAGACGGCCAGTCGCGGTTCGTGGCGCCGCCACGCCAATCGGGCGTGCCACGCCTCCGCGGCGAGCAGCGTGCGAGTGGCGGCCTCGGCGGCCGCGGAGGTCGGTGAGGCGGTCAGCCCCGCGGACGCGGCGGACATCAGGCTCAGCAACAAGTCGGTGCTGTCGCGGCCGAGCCTTCTCTCGAACTGGCGGCGCACCTGCGGGACGTTGGCGGCCGCGGTGGGTATCACCGAGAGCAGGTCCGGCCCCCTCGGCAGGCGCAGCGTGTTTCCGGTCACCGACAGACCGAGCCCGACGGCGGCGGCCAGCGCGCCCAGCGTCCGTGCCGCCAGCAGCGCGTCGTCTCCGGGCAGCGTGAGCGACCGGTGCCGCTCGCCGCAGGGCCCGGTTCGGGCGCGGCGTTCGGCGTCGGCCACGACCACTGCCAGGTCGGCGGCGGGTCCCGCGGGTTCGGTGGTGACGATCACGCGCGCCACCGAGCGGTTGATCTCGGCGTGGGTGACCCCGTCGACGGCGTGCACGGAGGCGAGCACTTCCTCGGCGATCGCGTCGGCGTCGGGTCCGCTCAGGCCGCACACTTCGATCCAGTGGTGCGAGTTCAGGCGGCTGGTGCGCTTGACGGGGTGCCCGCCGAGGGCCTCGGACGTGATGGCGGCCGCGGTGCGTGCCGCGGCCGGTGCGCCCGCCGCCGCGTCCTGGATCATCCCGGCCGCGGCGCGGGCGGTCGACGCTGCGCCCGTCGCGACATCGGTCACCACTCCGGTGGCGGTGCCCGCGACGGCCCGCCCGGCGCCGAGCGCGGCGTCGCCCGCCAAGAGTGCCGTCCCCCCCGCGAGTTGGACGAGCTTGCGCGACGAGCCGAGCAGCCTCATGACGGCCGGTCCGGAATGAGGCACGGCGTCGACGGCTGTAGTGCCTGCGCAGATCGCGTCACCTCGACCACCCACCGTAAGACCAATTCGTCGGCGGCCGTCTGCCGCCCAAACCGATTCGCGATGAATGCCCTTCCTTTCGTGGTGCCACACCGGGAATCGTGGCAAGGCTTCGGGCCGGGTGCTCGAAGCCTATACGCGGAAACCGGTAGTGATGGCTCGGCGCCGTTCGACCACGTCGCTGGGGCAATTGATGCGGCCATAGTTGTCTGACCCGGTGAACGGCGACTTGCGGTCGCATGGATCGGAGATGAACACCGGGTCCGCCGCTGGTGAGAACGGAGGCGCCGAAGTAAATCGCCTGAGATGATCGGTTGGCCGGAAAACATCGAATAAAATGAACGCATGACCGATATTTTTGTGCCAAGCTACCGGTCTGCGCTGCCGCAAGCGGATGTCGTCGGCCCCGACGAGGTGCGTGACGTCCTGGCCCGCAGCATCCTCGCCGACGGCCTGGACCTGGTGCTAGACCTCGAACGGTCCCACGGGTCGTTTCTAGTGGACGCCAGGACCGGTGAGCGCTTCTTGGACATGTTCACGTTCTTCGCGTCCTCGGCGCTGGGCATGAACCATCCGTCGTTGGCCGGCGACCGGGAGTTCCGCGCCGAACTCGCACGGGCCGCCGTCAACAAGCCGAGCAACTCCGACGTGTACACCGTGCCGATGGCCCGGTTCGTCGACACATTCGTGCGCGTGCTGGGGGACCCGGCCCTGCCACACCTGTACTTCGTCGACGGCGGCGCGCTCGCGGTCGAGAACGCGCTCAAGGCGGCGTTCGACTGGAAGAGCAGACGCAACGAGTCGCGGGGACTCGATCCCGGTCTGGGCACGAAGGTGCTGCACCTGCGCGGCGCCTTCCACGGTCGCAGCGGCTACACGCTGTCGCTGACCAACACCGACCCCGACAAGGTGGCACGGTTCCCGAAGTTCGACTGGCCGCGTATCGATGCGCCGGTGGTCCGCCCCGGCTTGGACGACGAAGCCATGGACGCGGTCGAGGCGGAGTCGCTGCGCCAGGCAAGGGCGGCGTTCGAGGCGCATCCGCACGACATCGCGTGCTTCATCGCCGAACCGATCCAAGGTGAGGGCGGCGACCGGCACTTCCGGCCGCAGTTCTTCGCCGCGATGCGGGACCTGTGCGATGACTTCGACGCACTGCTGATCTTCGACGAGGTACAGACCGGCTGCGGGTTGACGGGAACGACGTGGGCCTACCAGCAACTCGGCGTGACGCCCGACGTGGTCGCGTTCGGCAAGAAGACCCAGGTCTGCGGCATCATGGCCGGCCGCCGGGTCGACGAGGTGGCCGACAACGTCTTCTCCGTGAGTTCGCGGCTCAACTCGACGTGGGGCGGCAACCTCGCCGACATGGTGCGCGCACGCCGGATCCTGGAGGTCATCGAGGCCGACGGACTCGTGTTGCGCGCCGCGAAGGCCGGCCGCTACCTGCTGGACCGGCTCGAGGCGCTGGCCGCGGAGTTCCCCGGCGACGTCCTCGATGTCCGGGGCCGCGGCTTGATGTGTGCGTTCAGTCTGCCCACGCCGGCGCTGCGCGACGAGTTGATTCGCGAGCTGTGGGACCGGCGGGTGATCGTGCTGCCGAGCGGCGGCGAGAGTGTGCGGTTCCGCCCCACCTTGACCGTGACGAGGGCGGAGATCGACGCGGCGGTGGCCGCGGTGCGCGACGCGCTCAACTGATCTCGGTCGGCGCCGACGGTTCCAGCAGCCGCCGGATCGTCGACCGCAGACGCGGGAGGTCCGCCCCGCCGACCAGCTCGCATCCGTGAAGTGCGGCGAGTTTGCGTGCAGCAGAGGTGAATCCGTGGTTCGTCACGACCATGGTCTTGGCGCAGTCCTGCATCGGCGCGCCCGCGACCACTTCCTGCACCGCGCTGGCGCCGACGGGACGGGACTGGCGCTTGCACTGAACCGCAAGACGATTCGGCCGCTTGCCGACGATGATGTCGACACCCCAGTCGCCGGTGATGGCGGTCATGATCACCGGCGCGCCGCACGACCGGGCCGTGCGCGCGACGTAGTCCTCGAACTCGGCACCCGACATCGCCGCGGTGACGTCCTCGCGGGCACCGGGAGTCATCGCGCCGACTAACGCCCCGGCGAGGAATCTCGGCGCCGCGACGACAAGCAGTGGCGTGACGAGCCCGAGCGCCAGGCTCCACTGCGGGGCGACCCCGAGGAGCCACGCTCCGACGCCCGAAGCGGCGGCCGCCACCGGGTACACCTTCACCGTCACCCGACGAATCCTAGGACGGCATACTGACACCGGCTGCGCCGATTGTCCGGAAAACGAATACCGGACCTGCCGCAATACCCGAGTGCGGGGGTGCGCGTTAACCTGCGATTCATGACCGACGAGCTGGTTGAGTCCGACGACGGGCAGACACCCGTCGAGCAAGCTCTCGCCGGCGGCGATCCGCATCGGGTCGGCTGGTTCCGGTTCTACTTCGCCGACGAACACTGGGAGTGGTCGCCACAAGTCGAACGGATACACGGCTACGAGCCGGGTACCGCGCAACCGACGACCGACCTCGTGCTGTCTCACAAACATCCCGAAGACTATGGCCAGGTCGCGGCGACACTTGACGAGATCCGCCGCACGGCGGGCGCGTTCTCCACCCGCCACCGGATTATCGACACCAACGGCGAGGTGCATCACGTCGTGGTGGTCGGCGACCAGCTCTTCGACGACGGAGACCAGGTGGTCGGAACCCACGGTTTCTATGTCGACGTCACCCCGTCGACGGTCAAGCGGCGCGACGAGGTGTTCAGCGCGGCGGTCGAGATGGCCGAGGCCCGCGGGCCTATCGAGCAGGCCAAGGGCATGCTGATGTTGATCTACCGGATCTCCGCGGACTCGGCGTTCGAACTGCTCAGGTGGCGTTCGCAGGAGACGAATACCAAACTGCGAGCGCTGGCCGAGCAAGTCGTCACGGATTTCCTCGGGTTGACCTACGACGACGAGTTGCCGCCCCGCTCCACCTACGACAGGTTGCTGCTGACCGCACACTGCCGGGTGCAGCCCTGAGGTTTGCCGACCGATTTCGCCGGGAACTCCCCGTCACACCAAATCAACGCTGTCCCAACAGCCCAAGCCCGTCGCGGCGACGACCGCAGTGGCCCGCAACGCCGCTCATCTGGCGAGAGCCCTGAGGGTCGATCACTGCCGCCCTACCAGTGAGGTTCCGGCGTCAGTTTCTCTGACGCGCAGTCGGGTAGTTCTACCGTTGTCCAGTAGCCCACGTCCGGGCGGAGGTATGCCTGGAGAGGAGTACCGATGAAAGGCCCGAAGAATCCCGTCGATCACGCAAGGACGACGCGTCCCCACGCCGGGGAGTCGATGAAGGACAACAAGAACATGCCGGGGCTGATCGTCATCGGGGTGGCGTTGGTGCTGTTCGTTTCGGCGCTGGCGGCGCACGGCGCCGGCCATCACGGCGTGGGCATCGGCTTAGGCAGTGGCTCGGCCGCGCTGTTCGTCATCGGCGGCGCCTGGTTGCTCGTCGCGCATCTGCGGGTGCGCAAGATCGAAGACCGTTGGTACGCCGCGCATCCCGGTGCCGAACGACAACGGCCCAGCAGTTGACCCACACGAGAAAAGCCCAGCCGTTCCGGCTGGGCTTTTCTACTTGCAGTGCCTTACTGCTCGGACTCCTGGCGCTTCTCGGCGGCGTCGGCGCCGGCCCGTGCGGACTCGGCCTCGGCTTCCTTCTTGGCCGCGTCCTGCTGGGCGTCGGCCTTGTCCTGCTGGGCCTTGCCTTCGCGGACCATGTCGTCACGACCGGTTACGGTGCCGACCGTTTCCTTCGCTTTGCCCTTGACGTCTTCGACGACGCCCTTGACGCCTTCTTGAGGGCCACTGTTCTTCTCGGTCATGCTCACCTTCCCGCAGTGCAGTGAATCGTCCATCACGGGGAGCTTCCCCGCGCCTCCGTCGTGTTCCCGAGTGCCTGAGGGGCTAAACGTCACCGTCGTCGGCGCCGGGCAGCACCGCCGAGAAGCGCGTGTATCCCGGCCGCAGTCGCACCCCGCTCAAACCCACCCGCGCGACGTCCTCCCATGCCGCGAGGAACGTGCCGCGATGTCGCCACCGGGCGATCCTGGCCAGCATCGCCGGGGCGGTCGCCGTCGATCGCTCGAACCCGAGATAGGACGACCGGGTCTTGGGGCTGACCACGATTCCGAGTACCCGCGGCGCCGGCGGATCGTCTGCGGGGTCTCCGCCGGTGACGAGACGGACGTCGATGACCGTGCCGACCGGTTGCGACCCGGCATCGACCACCCGCAGTCCCAGCAGGCTACTCAGCTGCATGTCGGCCTCCTGGAATGCGTTTCACGATGTGGTCGCGCAGCCAGCGTTCGACCCATCCGACGTCGAAGGTGATGTCGGTCGGTTTGAGTGTGACCACCACACCGACGGAGGCGACCAGCTTCCATGGGATCTCCTGGAGCCGCGACCGCGGCGGGGACCCGCCGAAGATGCGGGTGGCCACGACCTGTCCCGACAGCAACCCGCTCACGCGTGGCGGCTGCGCGCCCGCTGGGATGTCCTGATCGACGTCGATTCCGGTGAGCTCGATGTCATCGACGATGCCGATGGGATCGCCCGAATCGTCGAGCATCTGGCGGTCGAGCAGGTGGAGACGGGCGTCCAACAAGCGGCCGCGGTGACGTTTGGTCGGGAGCCGGCTCATTGTCCCGCTCCCGTCACGATCATCAACGGGATCGCGGCCAGCGACGCCACCAGGATGACGACCAGGTACACCGAAGCGAGCATGTTGGTCACCCGTCCGTTGGTTTCCCCGCCCATGTACTGAGAGTCGTTGGCCACGATCAGGATTGGCAGATAGGTCAGTGGGAGCGCGATCGCCGAGAACACCACCGAGTATTCGGTGACCAGGATCGGGTCGACGCCGGTGAACAGTACCGCGGCGCAGGCGACGATCGCGACGAAGATCACCACGTGGAAGCGCGCGGCCTCTGTGGGTCGACGGAACTTGCCCCATGGCCAGCCGAGGAACTGCGCCAGAATGTATCCACTGGACAGGGCCGTCTCCAGGGCCGCGCCGAACGTCGCCGCGACGACGCCCACGATCACGAACGCGAGCGTGAGTTTCCCGCCCGCGGCGACGACCGGCATGACCGTCTGTGACAGCGAGGACACCTCGATCTGCCGGGGCAGCAGGAAGACGGTCGCCGAGGCCGCGATGCTCAGCGAGAGCAGACCGCCGAGCGGAAAGCCGACGAGCACGTTGATGCGCGAAGTGCTCAGGTCCTTGGGTGTCCAATGTTCTTCGACCGCGCCCGATGAGAAGAAGAACACCTCGTAGGGCGTCATCGCGGCGCCGAACAGGGCGATGGCGAAGTACCAGTAGGTGGCCGCGGACTCCTGTTCCGGAATGACCGGTGTCATGGCCTGATCGGCGAGATCGGCCCAATCCGGCTGCAGCAGAAAGACGCTGACGACGAATACGATCAGGAACAGACCAAGCAAGCCGGCGACATTCTCCATGATCTTGAACTTGACCCGCCACACCACCACCCAGATCGCGAACGCCGCCACGGGCACCCACATCATCGGCCCGGCGTCGGTGGCCAATTGCAGGGCCAATGCGACGCCTCCGATCTCGGCGGTCAACGTCATCAGCGTGATGAAGAACGACGCTGCCAGGTTGGCCGCGGCGGTTCGCGGACCCAGCCGCTCCCGGATGATCTCGAAGGTCGCGCGACCGCTTACCGCGGCGACCCGGCCGGCCATGTTCGCATACAGGCAGATGCCGATCACACCGACCACCACCACCCATGCCAGCGCCAGCCCGAATCGTGATCCCACCACCGCGTTGGTGACCAGATCGCCGATGTCGACGAAACCGCCGATCGCGGTGAGGATTCCGAGTGCGACCGAGAGGAGCTTCTTCATCAGCGGTAGCGGCTTTCGAGTGCGGTCGTCGCCGCCAACAGGTCGGCGCGTGCGCGCTCTGGGGCCGGTTCGGTGGTGACCTGCCGGATCCGCGCCGTGGCCGCGTTGAGGATGCCGATGATCTCGGTCATCGAGCCGGTCAGCAGCCTCTGCCGCTCGATGTCCGCCGCATCCTCGGCCCGTAGTTCAGCGACACCCTGGTACGCCTCGACGACCTGGTTACGCGCGTCCGAAATCTGCACAGCGGCAAGCTGAGCAGTCGAACGCCGCTGTGACCACAGATCCAACGCCGAAGCGCCACTGCGTGCCGCTGAGGTGGTTTCCGCCATGGCGGTGGCTAGTCGGCCCGGTATCCCGTCGCGGTTGGCCGGGCAACGGGTCATCAGGCCACCCAGGGCGACCAGAACGACCACCAGGGCGAGCAGTGTCCGGAGATGTCGGGAACGTTCCTGGTCGGCCATCAGACTCCGTCACTCCGCTGGGGGCGCTTGTACCGTATTACGGCCGATGGATGTGCGGAGCTCAAGGACACGATCGGGTCTGTATCAGTCGGCGAGCACGTCGTGCTCGGGGTCGATGTCCACCGTCTCCAGCTGCTCCTGCCAGTCGGCGGGCGAGGCCTCGAGGGGCGGACTCCAGTGCTGGCTCAGCGGCCGCCTCTTCGTCGAGAACCGGTTCGCTGGCGGCGCGCCGTTGCTCGACGCGTCGGCGACGGCAGCGTCGTCGGGAAAGCTTTCGCTGTCTGGCAGGCCCGCTGTTTACCCGGCCAACCAGGGCGGAAAAGCCACCGCTGCTGCGTCCCTCCGCGAGCCGAAATGAAGTAGTCCGCAATGCGAATCCTCAAGTGTCCACTATACGAAGAGTCGAACGGAGAACCGTTTTGCCCGAGAAGCGCTCGGGTAGGCGGCTCTCATGTCCGGCCTGTCGGCTCCCCGTTCGGTGCTGCTGTGGCACGTACACGGGTCCTGGACCGAATCCTTCGTCTCGGGACGGCACCGCTGCGTGTTGCCTGTGAACCCCCTGAAAGACGCGGATGGCCGTGGCCTGTGTGGCAGGGATTGGCCACGTGCCCAAGAGGTTTCGACCCTCGACTTGCGCGACGAAACCGTCGACCTGGTGGTGTTGCAGCGTCCGGGGGAGATCGATCTGGTGACCCGCTGGCTGGGACGTCGGCCGGGTGTCGACATACCCGCCGTGTACGTCGAGCACAACGCGCCGCGGCCGTTCGCCGTCGACAGCGTCCATCCACTTGCCGATCGTTGCGACATCCCGATTGTGCACGTGACCGATTTCAACCGGCTCATGTGGAACAACGGCGAGGCGCCCACCCGCGTCATCAATCATGGAATCGCCGACCCCGGTTGGCTTTACAGCGGCGAGGTGGCGGCGGCCGCGACCATGATCAACGAACCGTGTCGTCGGTGGCGCACCGTCGGTGCGGATTTGCTGACCGTGCTCGGCGAGCATGTCCCGATCGACGTCTGGGGCATCGACACCGATGTGCTCACCGAGTGCGTCGTCAGCCCGCACGTGCGGGGCAGGGGCGACGTGCCCACCGCGCAGCTGCTGCCCGAAGTGGCGCGCCGCCGGGTGTTCCTGCACACCGCTCGGTGGACTTCCCTAGTACTGCAGCCGTAGATCGGGATCATTGATTTAGGCGTCGTCGGTAGTGCGATATCCGTGCTCGGTACTGGTGGCGTCTTCGCCATCGTGACCAGGCCAGCAGGCTGGTGAGGGTCTGGTTGGTGACGAGCAGCAGGGCGTCGAATAGTCGACGAAACTCGTTGACTGTCAAGGCGATCAGGCCTGTCGGGGCGGGTTGAGTGTCGCGTTCGATGGCGCAGGCCACGGCCAAGAAGGCATGCGCGAGCATGGCCAAGGTGGTCCAGCGATACCAGGAAGTCCAGCGCCGGACCTGATGCTGGTCGAGGCCGACAAGACCTTTGGCAGCTTGGAAGGATTCCTCGATGCGCCAGCGTTGTCCGGCCACGGCAACCAGGGTGCGCAGCGGGACCGGCCGCGGGCTGTAGCAGCGTAGGTAGGCGTGCTCGCCGGTCGTATCGTTGCGGCGGATCAGCAAATGGTGCACACCGTTGTCGGTGTCGTCTTCAGGTAGCAGCCGAAACCACGCCCAGGAGTACAGCCGGGGGCCGTGTGCCCCGGCGCCGGCGGAATGGCGCTGCCAAGCGTGAGCCGGGATCAACGCCGGCAGCGCATCGACGCGTATCGGACCGGCGTGAGTGGGCACCCGGCGGTTGGCCGCGATCGCCAGCACGTAGCCCAGGCCGTGCGTGCGCACGTCGGCCCGCAGGCGCGGGTCAGCGCCGTAGACTTCATCGCCGGCCACCCACCCCGCGGGAATCTTCGCCTCGACAGCGCGGGCGATCAGCGCCCGGGCCAGCCCCGGCTTAGTCGAAAAACCCCTGTGCTCGTGGGGAATCCCCGCATCGGTGCAGCGGTCAGGATCCTCGGTCCAGGACTTGGGCAAATACAGGGCCCGGTCAATCAGAGCGTGTCCGCGGGGTGCGGCGTAGGTCAGATACACCGCCACTTGGGAGTTCTCGATGCGGCCCGCGGTACCAGAGTATTGGCGCTGCACACCGACCGAGCGGGTGCCCTTCTTGACATCCCCGGTTTCATCGACGACCAGGATCGCCTCGTGATTTCCGAAGGCGTCGATGACGTAGTCGCGCAGATCGTCGCGAACGTCATCGGCGTCCCAGCTGGCGCGTGCCAGCAGATGCTGCAGACCATCGGGCGTGGCCGCGCCGCGGTGCTCGGCGATCGTCCAGCAATTCTTGCGATCCAGACCCGACACCAGTCCGGCCATCAACGCGCCGGCATGCCGCAGCGGCTCGTAGCGGGCAAAACGCGGCGCGATGCGGTCCAACACCGCCGAGAACTCGGCCTGCCATCGGTCAGGGTCTACGCTATGAACCGCGGCGGCCGCGGCATTTTCTGTTGTCTTCACAAACTCTGAACAATGCCGCGGTCACCGCCTCGACCTGGGCAGACACGCCGAATCCCACCACACCCGATCTACGGCTGCAGTACTAGGTCTGTCGCTGATCGAGGCGATGTTCATCGGAATGCCGGTGGTGGCCGTGGCCTCGACGATGGCGCCGCTGGCCGTACCGCCCGAGGCCGGGGTGGTGAGCGCCGACATCGACACGCTCATCCGAGCGTTGGAGACCTTCGTCGCCGACGGTGCGGCCGCCTCGGCGGCGGGTAAGGCGGCACGCGATTTCGCGTTGGCGCGGTTCGGAATCGAACGGTTCCTCGCGGACTGGGACGACCTCATCGACGAGCGCTGCCGATGAAAACGGATGGACGGAGGGTACCGATGAAGATCGCAATGGTGTCCGAGCATGCCAGCCCACTCGCTGTGCTCGGCGGGGTCGACGCCGGCGGGCAGAACGTGCACGTGGCCGAGCTGTCGGCGGCACTGACCAGACGCGGCCATCAGGTGACCGTCTATACCAGGAGGGACGATCCAGACCTGCCCGACCGCGTCGAAACGCCGCAGGGCTACACCGTGGTGCACGTTGCTGCCGGACCCGCGGCGCCACTGCCCAAAGACGAAATCCTGCCGTACATGGGACCGTTCGCCCAGTTCCTCGACGCAGAGTGGGCCGTCGACCGGCCCGACGTGGCACATGCCCACTTCTGGATGTCGGGCATCGCGACGCAACTCGCGGCACGACATCTCGATCTGCCTGCGGTGCAGACCTTTCACGCCCTCGGGGTGGTGAAACGTCGCCACCAGGGGGTGCAGGACACCAGTCCGCCGGATCGCCAGCACCTCGAGGCGATGGTGGCGCGCACGGCAACATGGGTCGCGGCCACCTGCACCGATGAGGTGTTCGAGCTGATGCGCCTCGGCCGGTCCCGCGACCGGATCTCCGTGGTGCCCTGCGGCGTGGACCTCGACCTGTTCAGCCCGGACGGTCCCGTGGCGCCCCGCAGCGGCATGAACCGCATCGTCAGTGTCGGCCGGTTCGTCCCGCGCAAGGGCTTCGACGTGGTCGTTCGCGCGTTGCCGCAGTTGCCCGACACGGAGCTGGTGATCGTCGGCGGACCCGACAAGTCGCGGCTCGGCGCCGATCCCGAAGCGTGCCGGTTGATGGGCCTGGCAACGCAGTTGGGCGTCGCGGACCGGGTGCGGCTGTACGGTTCGGTGGCGCGCGGCGACATGCCCGCGGTGCTGCGGTCGGCAGACGTGGTGGCCTGCACCCCGTGGTACGAACCGTTCGGCATAGTGCCACTGGAGGCGATGGCGTGCGGTGTGCCGGTGGTCGCCTCGGCGGTGGGCGGGATGCTCGACACGGTCGTGCACGACGTGACTGGGCGCCTGGTCAAACCCAAGCGGCCGGACGAGGTCGCCAAGACAATCAACGATCTGATGCGCGACGACTTCCTTCGCCAGAGCATGGGGGCCGCCGGGCGTGATCGCGCTCGGGCCCGCTACTCGTGGGACCGGATCGCCGCCGACAGCCAACGGATCTACGACCGACTGGTTCCGCTGCGGGGCCCGCATGCGGAACCGGCGACGAGTCTGTCGTCGGGATGACCGGCTCAGCCCGACTCCAGCATCCTCACCGCTTCCTCCACGGCGTGGGGAAGCGGCCGACGGTGGGTGATGACATCCGGCAAGCGCGCGACGGCCTCGAGCGCACCGCGGGCATGGTCGCGATCCCGCAGCGCCGCCAGGATCAGGCGGCCACTGGCATTGAGGCAGTGGCGAATCGGTCGACGCAGCCACGTGGTGAGCACGTCGTTGCGCAACTGTCGCGCGGTCTGGGCCGTCGTGGTGGCGCGCACCGGGGACGGTTGGTGAATCGCCACCAAGGGCGCGTAGTAGCAGAGGTCCCAGCCAGCCGCGGCCATGTCGAGCGCGAGCAGTTGCTCCTCGCCGCGGAAATGCAGGATGTCGCTGAAGCCGCCGGCCTGCTCGAATGCCCGTTTACGCACCATGGCCGCGCAACTCATGAAGCCGAGGATCGAGGGACCGGGCAGGTCGGGTCGTCGGCCCAGCGCGCTGTGGGCCAGCAGGGCGCAGAACGGGTCGTCCCGGCGCTGCGGCCACACGATCGTGCGGGCCGCCAGCAGCCCGACCGACGGATACCGTCCGAACGCCTCTGCGCCGATCGCAGGCGCCTCGGGTGTCCACCAGGAATCGTCGTCGCAGAAAGCCACGTACGGCGTGCGGCACGCCCGCACCCCTACGTTGCGGCCGACCGCGCCGAGGTTTTCGTGCAGCGCGATGAGGCGAAGGCGGCCGCGAGACCGCGCCGCCATCCGGTCGACGGTAGCGACGCTGTCATCGCTGGACGCGTTGTCCACCACGACAATCGGACACGGCGTGGCGTCGAGCAGCCGGTTCACGACCGTCGCGAGTTCCGTGGCGCGGTTCTGGCTGGCGATCACGAACGATACCTCGGCGGCGGCTCGGCTCTGCATGACCGTGCTGGCTACCCGCCGATCCGGAAGGCAAACGATGCATGACGTCAAACGCGCGCTGGTGACCGGGGGCGGCGGGTTCCTCGGCGGACACCTGTGCGAGCGACTGCTCGAGCGCGGGGTCGAGGTGATCTGCCTCGACGATTTGTCCACCAGCGCTCCGATCGCCGCAGATCTGTTCGTCGGCCGGCCGGGCTACCGGTTCGTCGAGCACGACATCAGCGAGCCGCTGCCCGACCTGCCGGCCGGGATCGACACCGTCTTTCACCTCGCATCGCCGGCCTCACCGGTGGACTATCTGCGGCTGCCTCTTCAGACGTTACGCACCGGGGCGCTCGGCACGGCACATCTGCTCGAGCTCGCCCAGCAGTGTGGCGCACGGCTGGTGCTGGCGTCCACCAGCGAGGTGTACGGCGACCCGCTGGTGCATCCGCAGGCCGAAAACTATTGGGGCAACGTCAATCCGGTCGGCCCGCGGAGTGTGTACGACGAAGCAAAACGGTTCGCCGAGGCGCTGACGTTCGCCTACCGGCGCGGGCGGTCGGCAGATATCGCCGTGGCACGGATCTTCAACACCTACGGGCCGCGGATGCGGCCCGACGACGGCCGCATCGTGCCCACCTTCTGCCGTCAGGCGTTGGCGGACGAACCTATCACCGTCAACGGCACGGGCGACCAGACCCGTTCGCTGTGTTACGTCGACGACACCGTCGCAGCGCTGATCGCCATCGCCGAATCCGACTGCGCCGGACCGGTCAACGTCGGGAACCCGGACGAGCTGACGGTGCTGCGCATCGCGGAGATCATCCGCGACCTGGTCGGCAGTGCCTCGACGATCGAGTTCCGTCCGCTGCCGCAGGACGATCCGCGACGGCGATGTCCTGACATCTCGCTGGCGCGGGAGCTGTTGGGGTGGTATCCGCGGGTGAGCTACGCCGAAGGTCTGTCCATCACCCTCGACTGGTTCCGTGCGCAGTCCGAACCCGTTGCAGTGCAGAGAAATTGGGGGCCATGATGCGAATTCTCGGAATCAACGCGGTATTTCACGACCCCGCCGCGGCGCTGGTGGTGGACGGCCGGATCGTCGCGGCCGCCGAGGAGGAGCGGTTCACCCGCCGTAAGCACGGCAAGCAGGCGGTGCCGTTCTCGACATGGGAGTTGCCGGTCGAGTCGGCGCGCTGGTGTCTCGAGCAGGCCGGCCTCAAACCGTCGGACGTGGACCTGGTCGGCTACTCGTACGATCCGCGCCTGATGGATGAGTCCGCCGAAGGGCTGGCCGGATTGGACCGCGACTGGGAGTACCTGCGCACGCTCTACGCCGAGCGGGCGCCTCGGTTCCTGCAGTCCGCGCTACCCGGCCTGGACCCGGGGATCGTGCGTCACGTCCGTCACCACGTCGCGCACGCCGCTTCGAGCGCGCTGGCCTCCCCACACCCCGACTGCGCGGTGCTGGTCGTCGACGGGCGCGGCGAGCGGTCCTCGATGCTGGCCGGAAGCTACCGGGACCACAAACTCGACGTGCTGGCGACGCAGTCGCTGCCGCACTCGCTGGGCCTGCTCTACGAGAGCCTTACCGAACACCTCGGCTTCAAGCGGTCCAGCGACGAGTACAAGGTGATGGCGATGGCGTCCTACGGGATTCCGCGGTTCGCCGACACGTTCCGCGAGTTGGTCTATGCGTGTGCGGACGGCGGCTTTCGCACCGAACCCGTGGACTGGAACTCGATCACCCCGGCCCGCGCGCCGGGGGCGGGGAAGGGCCATGCGCTGGACCGGCCCGAACCCGAGCACGCCGATCTTGCGTGCAGCGTCCAGACCGTCGTGGAGGAGGTGCTGCTCGACCTGGCGGGCTGGCTCCGCGAGCGCACCGACCACGAAAACCTCTGCCTGGCCGGCGGAGTCGCGCTCAACTGCGTAGCCAACTCCAAGCTCTTCCGGCGGGGTGGCTTCTCGAACGTCTGGGTTCAGCCGGCAGCCGGTGACTCGGGAACCGCGCTGGGCGCCGCGCTGGCCCTGGCCGGAGAGGCCGGTGAACCGATCGCGCCGATGCCGTCGGCGGCACTGGGCCGCGGGTTCTCCGACGACGAAATCGCCGCGGTGCTCACCGAAGCGGCCGTACCTCACGAGCGGCCCGTGGACCTGGCCGTCGCGGTCGGCGACGCGCTGGCCGACAACAAACTCGTCGGTTGGTTCCAGGGCCGGGCGGAGTTCGGGCCACGTGCGCTCGGGCAACGGTCGCTGCTCGCCGATCCCCGGCGCATCGAGAACCTGGAGCGGCTCAACACCGTCAAGGGGCGTGAACAGTTCCGCCCCGTCGCGCCCATGGTGCTGGCCGAGCGCGCCGCCGAGATCTTCTCCGGCGGTCCGATCCCGAGCCCGTACATGCTGTTCGTGCACGAGGTTGCCGCGAACTGGCGGGACCGGATCCCTGCGGTCACCCACGTCGACGGCACGGCGCGCATCCAGACCGTCGATCGCGGTGATCCGCTGTTGCACGACACCATCGGCCGGTTCGCCGCCCGCACTGGCGTGCCGGTCATCGTCAACACCAGCTTCAACACCGCCGGTCGCCCGATGGTCGACAGCCCGCGCGACGCGCTCGAATGTTTCGGCAGCGCACCGATCGACGTGTTGGCGATCGGACCGTTCCTCGTGAGGCGGCCCGGATGAGCCCGCGGTTCGCGGTCGTGGTGCCGACGGTCGGGCGTCCGTCGCTGTACCGGCTGCTCGCAGAGCTCGATGGCTCCGCAGGTCCACGACCGACCGCGGTGATCGTGGTGGACGACCGCCCGGGCCGCCACACACCCCTGTCGGTGGACACCCTGCTGCCGCTGGCTGTGCTGCGAAGCGGTGGGCGCGGCCCGGCAGCCGCGCGCAACACCGGGTGGCGGGCCGCCGACGCCGACTGGATCTGCTTCCTCGACGACGACGTTGTCCCGCAACCCGATTGGTTCGCCGCGGTAGCCGAGGACCTGGCCAAGGCCGACGTCGAGGCGGCGGCCGGTTCCCAGGCGGTGATCGAGGTGCCGCGCGTGGGTGGCCGTAAGGCCACCGACGACGAGCGCCGCACCCAGCGGCTCGCCGAGGCGCAGTGGATCACGGCCGACATGGCGTTTCGCCGTGACGTGCTGGTCGCCGCCGGCGGCTTCGACGAACGGTTTCCCCGTGCATACCGGGAGGACTCCGACATTGCGGTGCGGATCACTTTGGCCGGGCACAGCATCGTCCGCGGGGACCGTCGATGCACCCACCCGGTCGCGCCCGCCTCGCTGTTCAGCAGTGTGCGTGCCCAGATCGGCAACCGTGACAACGCGTTGATGCGCCGCAAGCACGGCAGGCGGTGGCGCTCGGCGATCGGCGAGGGCCGCGGCCGACTGCCCGTGCATGCGGCGACCACCGCCGCCGTCGGCGCCGCAGCGGCCTGCGCGTTGGCCGGTCAGTGGCGCATGGCGCGATCGGCCGCCGCGCTGTGGGCATTGCTGACCGCCGAGTTCGCGGTCCGCCGGTTCTGGTCCGGCCCGCGCACGCCGGCCGAGGCAGGCCGCATCGCGCTCACCAGCCTGCTCATTCCGCCGGTGGCGGTGTGGCACCGGTTGGCCGGCGAGCGGGCATTCCGCACGGCGCGCCGCGAACCGCCGCTGGCGGTCCTGCTCGACCGCGACGACACGATCATCGAAGACGGGCCCTACCTCAACGATCCTTCCGGGGTCCGTCCGCTGCCCGGCGCATCCGCGGCGTTGAACCGGTTGCGCCGCAAGGGTCTCCTGCTGGCCATCGTGAGCAACCAGTCCGGGGTGGCGAAGGGGTTCATCAGCCCCCGCCAGCTCGCCGCGGTCAACGCCGAAGTCGATGCGGTGCTCGGTCCGTTCGACTCGTGGCACCTGTGCGTGCACGACGCCGATGACGAATGCCGCTGTCGCAAACCGGCTCCCGGCATGGTCGAAGACGCCGCGGCCGCGCTCGGTGTGCCCCCTTCCCGGTGCCTGATGATCGGGGACACCGGCGGGGATATCGATGCCGCGCTGTCGGCCGGTGCCGACGCGGTGCTGGTGCCGACGGATCGGACGCTCCCGCACGAGATCAGCGCGGCACGCGCCAAGGCGCGCGTCGCGGCGGACCTCGACGAGGCGGTGTCCATGGTGTTGAGGGACTGCCGATGACCCGGGCGGTCGTCGCGCGCTTGGACAGCGCCGGTGATGTGTTGATCACCGGGCCTGCGGTCCGCGCCGTCGCCGAGATGCACGACGCGGTGACCTTGCTGGCGGGCCCCCGGGGCCGAAGCGCCGCCGAACTGCTACCCGGCGTCGACGACATCATCGAGTGGCAGGCGCCGTGGGTCGACTTCGACTCACCCGAACTGACCGCGGGCCATGTCGAGGCACTGGTCAAACAGTTGCACGACGTGGCGCCCGAACGCGTGTACATCTTCACGTCGTTTCACCAGTCGCCGCTGCCGCTGGCGCTGATCTGCCGGATGGCCGCGGTGCCCTGGGTCGGGGCGATCAGCGACGACTATCCCGGCACCCTGCTCGACCTTCGCCATCACGCGCCGGACGGCATACCCGAACCCGAGCGCGCGCTGTCTCTTGCGCAGGCCGCCGGTTGCGAACTGCCCGAGGGCGACGACGGCAGGCTGCGGATCAAGCAACCGCCGGCGCTGACCGGTGAACTAGCCGAAACACTGCGCGTCGCACCGTATGTGGTGTTCCACCCCGGTGCCGCCGTCCCGGCACGCCGGCCGAGCACCGAACGCAGCGCCCGAATGGTCGAAGCGTTGGTCGAGGCGGGCCGCCGGGTGGTGGTCACCGGCGACCCGGCCGAACGTGACCTCACCGCGGCCGTGGCGGGCGACGCGGCCGTCGACCTCGGCGGGGGCACCTCGCTCGCCACGTTGGCGGCGGTCTACGCCGACGCACAAGTGGTGGTCGCGCCCAACACCGGACCGGCGCACCTGGCCGCGGCCGTCGGCACGCCGGTGGTCTCCCTGTTCGCCCCTGTCGTACCCGCCGCGCAGTGGAGCCCGTACGGCCGCAACGTTTTTCGACTCGGGAACCAAGACGCCGCGTGCCGGCTCACCCGCGCCCGGTCCTGCCCGGTGGCAGGACACCCGTGCCTGGACGGCATCACCGACGACGAACTGCTCAACGCAGTCAACCGGATTGGAGGACGGCAATGATTCCGATGATCGAAACCCACTTCACCGCACTGGCACAAGCGGTCGATCACATCGGGCCGCAGGCACCCAAGGTGGCCGCATGGGGCCGGCGGCTGGCCGACCTGCTCAGCACCGGCGGTCGGCTACTGGCTTGCGGCAACGGCGGCAGCGCGGCCGAAGCGCAGCACCTCACCGCCGAATTGGTCGGGCGCTTCCGGGACGAGCGGATGCCGATGTCGGCGATCTCCTTGCATGCCGACACCTCGGCGTTGACCGCGATCGCCAACGACTACGGCGTCGACGAGATGTTCGCCAGGGGCGTCCGGGCGCACGGCAGGCCCGGCGACATCCTGGTCGCGCTCTCGACCAGCGGCACCAGCCCGAATGTGCTCGCGGCGGTCAAGGCCGCCCACGAAACCGACTTGACCACATGGGCGTTGACGGGGCCGCAGCCAAATCCGCTCGCCGCGATGTGCGACGACGCGGTCTGTGTCGAGGCGTCGAGCAGCGCCACGGTCCAGGAGATCCACCTCATGTTGGTGCACACGCTGTGCATCGCGGTCGATGACGCGCTGCTCAGGACATCTGGTGACTAGGCCGTTGGTGATCGTCGGCGATTCCATGCTCGACGTCGACATCGAGGGCACCGCCACCCGGCTCAGTCCCGAGGCGCCGGTGCCGGTGGTCGATGCCGAACGGGTCTGGCAGCGCCCCGGAGGCGCCGGGTTGGCCGCCGTGCTGGCCGCCCGCACGGGATGTGAAGTGGTGTTGGTGACGGCGGTCGGTGACGATGCCGACGGTCGGGCGTTGACCGATCTGCTGGCCGAGTCCGGCGTACGAATCGTCGCACTGGAGTTGACCGGTAGCACCCTGTGCAAGACCAGGATCCGGGCGGCCGGTCATTCGATGCTGCGGCTCGACCGCGGCGACGGGTCGGCCGCCGGCTCACCGCTGCCCGCCCGGGTCGCCGAAGTTCTCGACCAGGCCGGGGCGGTCTGTGTGGCGGACTACGGCCACGGCGTGACCGCACACGGCGAGATCCGCGAGCTGCTGAGCCGGGCCGCGCCCCGGGTGCCGGTGGTCTGGGACCCGCATCCTCGCGGCAGCGATCCTGTCCCGGACTGCTGGCTCGTCACCCCGAATCACGCCGAGGCGGACGGGTGTTCGGCGGAGGTATTGCGCGAACGATGGTCGGCGAAGGCGGTGTGCGTCACGCTGGGTTCCAAGGGCGCGCTGCTGGCCACCGGCACCGGCAGCGTGCACCACCCCGTGACCCATTCGACTGCCCGGCCAGGCCACGGCGACACCTGCGGCGCGGGTGACCGGTTCGCAATCGCGGCCACCATGTCACTGGCGGCCGGAAAGGACGTGCAGGACGCCGTCAGCGACGCCGTGAACGCTGCGAGCAGGTTCGTCGCGGCCGGCGGTGCGGCCGGGGTGTCGAGCGCGGCGGCCGTCGGCGGAACATCCTGGGCCATCACGGACTCGACCGTGGTCAGTAGCGACATCGCCGACGTGCGGGATCGCTTGCGCCGTACCGGTGGGACCCTGGTCGCCACCGGTGGGTGCTTCGACCTGCTGCACACCGGTCACGTTCGGCTGCTGCGCCAGGCCCGCGGACTCGGCGATGCGCTGGTGGTGCTGCTGAACTCCGACGCCTCGGTGCGCGCGCTCAAAGGCCCGCGGCGACCGGTGGTGGCAGACCAGGACAGGGCACGGGTGCTGGCGGCGCTGGCCTGCGTCGACGCGGTGATCATTTTCGACGAGCTGTCACCGGAAGCGGCGTTGGCCCAGCTGCGGCCCGACATCTGGGTCAAGGGCGGCGACTACACCGAGGCCGATCTGCCCGAGGCCGATGTGGTTCGAAGCCACGGCGGCGATGTGGTCCTGCTGCCGACCGTCGCGGGCTACTCATCGTCAAACCTGATCGCTGCCGCGCGGTCATGAACCGGAAGGAATCGCAGATGGCTCTCGGCAACATCATCATCACCGGCGGCGCGTCGGGTCTCGGTGCGGCAACGGTGGAAGCCGTTGCCCGCCAGGGTGGGACTCCGCTCGTGATCGACCGCAACGATCCGCAACCCGGGAACGGCCAGGTGGCGTTCGCGCGGGCCGATCTCGCCGACACCGAGGCCGTCGACGTGGCGGTGCGTGGGTTGGCCGAGCAGGTCGGCGGCCAGCTCCACGGCGTGTTCACCGCTGGAGGCACCGACGTGTGCGGCAAGCTCGACGATGTCGCGGTCAAGGACTGGGAACGCGTCATCCACGTCAACCTGCTGGGTACGGCCGCGGTCATCCGCTCGGCCTTGCCCTACTTGAAGAGCACCCGGGGCCGGATCGTCACCTGCGCGTCCACGTTGGGGATCAAGGCGGTCAGCGACGCCACCGCTTACTGCGCGTCCAAGTTCGGGGTCGTCGGGTTCTCCCGCGCATTGGCGGCCGAACTGGCGGGCGAGGTGGGTGTGACGACACTGATTCCGGGTGGTATGCACACAGCTTTCTTCGACAGCCGCGACGAGCAGTACAAGCCGCCGAAGGACGCCAAGCTCAACCGTCCCGAACACGTGGCCGACACCGTGGTGTTCGCGCTGTCGCAACCGGCGGGCTGTGAGGTCCGCGAACTCGTGGTGTGCGCGTCGACGGAGTCTTCGTGGCCATGAGCCCGCAACGCGACACCGTCGTGGTCCTGCGCGCGCTGGGCCTCGGCGACCTGCTCACCGGAGTACCGGCCCTGCGCGGACTGCGGCGAGCCCACCCCGATGCGCACATCGTGCTCGCCGCACCGCATCGGTACGCGGAATTGGCGATGCTCTCCGGTGCCGTCGACGAGGTGGACCCCACGCCGGGTCTGGGTCGTTTGGTCGCCCGCACCGAGCCACCTGCGCTCGCGGTGAACCTGCACGGCAGTGGCCCGGAAAGCATCGCCGACCTGCTCAGTCTGCGGCCTCGCGCCCTGATCAGCCACCGGCACACCGCCTATCCGGGCGTCGCCGGTCCGCCGTGGCGCGCCGAGCTTCACGAAGTCGACCGCTGGTGCGGCCTGCTCGAGTGGGCCGGAATCACCTGCGATCCGGAAGATCTGACGATTCCGCGGCCAACCGGTCCCCCGCAGCGACCTTCGGTAATCGTCATCCATCCGGGTGCCGCATTCGCCGCGCGACGTTGGCCGCCGGAGCGCTTCGCCATGGTCGCCGCCGCGCTCCAGGCTCGCGGTCACGACGTGGTGATCACGGGCGACGACAGCGAAGTCGAGCTCGCCCGATCGGTAGCCGCCGCCGCGGGCTTACCCGAATCACGGGTTTTGGCAGGCACTCTCGGTCTGCTCGAACTCGTCGCACTGATCAGCGATTGTCGGCTGCTGATCTGCGGTGACACCGGGGTCGGCCATATCGCTACCGCGACAGGCACACCGTCTGTGTTGCTGTTCGGCCCGACACCGCCCAATCGGTGGGGCCCCAAGGGCTCCGGCCCGCACATCGCGGTCTGGGCCGGCGACAAGGGTGACCCGCACGCCGATCACCCGCACCGCGGGCTGCTGCTGATCACGGTTCGGCGGGTGCTTGACGCCACCGAGGCCCTGCTGAAGGACTGTGCATGAACACCATTCGAGCCGGGGTGATCGGCGCGGGCTACGTCGGCCTCACGACAGCGGTGTGTCTGGCCGAACGCGGCCACGACACGGTATGCGCCGATGTCGACGCCGGGCGGGTCGACCAGTTGCGCAACGGTGTTCCCCTGCTGGACGAACCCGGGCTCGCTGAGTTGCTGCGCCACGGCCTGGATACGGGGAAGCTGGAATTCACCGTCGACTACTACGATTTGGCCGACTGCGACGCGGTGTTCGTCTGCGTCCCGACACCGAGCCGATCGGACGGGTCGGCGGACCTGTCCGCGATCGACAGTGCGGTCGAGCGCCTCGGCGCGGTGCTGCGGCCGGGTTCGGTACTGGTGCTCAAGTCGACCGTGCCGGTCGGCACCACCCGGCGGATCGCGAAGCGGGTGCAGCGGGCCGGCATCCGGGCGGTGTCCAATCCGGAATTCCTGCGAGAGAGCCACGCCGTCTACGATTTCCGCAACCCGGACCGCATCGTGATCGGATCCGACGACATTGCCGCGGTCGACCTGGTCTCGCGGGTGTACGGGAACCACGCGCAAACCATCCCGATGAGCCCCGAGAGCGCCGAGTTGGCGAAGTACGCGAGCAATTCCTTTCTCGCGATGAAGATCTCCTACGCCAACTCGCTGGCGCAACTGTGCACACGGGTGGGCGCCGACATCGCCGACGTCATCCGCTGCATGGGCGCCGACGTGCGCATCGGCCCGCACTTCCTGCAGCCCGGCCCGGGGTGGGGCGGGTCCTGCCTGCCGAAGGACACCGCCGCCATTCTGGACATCGCTCGCAAGGCCGGCCTGCGGTTGCCCGAGATCGAGTCCGCCCGCTCGACGAACGCCGCACAGTCGGCGCGCATCGTGTCGAGCCTGAGCCATGCCATCGCCACGCCCCTGGAACGGGCCCGCATCACCGCGCTGGGTCTGACGTTCAAGGCCGGTACCAGCGATCTGCGTGACTCGCCGGCGCTCACTGTCTGCGCGGACCTGAGCCGGGCCGGCGCCCAGGTCACCGGATACGACCCTCGCTTGTCGACGATGGATCAGTCGCAACTGCGGACCTCATCGATCGTTGCGGTCGACGATCCGTACCTGGCCACCAAGGACGCCGACGCCATCGTCGTGCTCACCGAATGGCCGGAGTTCCGCGAACTCGACTGGTCCTTGATCGCCGAGGATGCCTCGGGAGCCGTCGTCGTCGATACCCGAAACCTGCTCGACGGGTCAAGGCTCGCCGAGCTCGGCCTGACCTACCTGGGCAATGGAACCGCTTGCGGCTACTGACTTTTGCCGACCTTGCGGATGAGGCGCGCGGTGCTGCGGTCGAGCACCTCCCGACGTTCGGCGAGCGTTTTCGCCCGCGCGGCGCGCCGGGCCGCGGTCGAGATCGTGAGCTCGGACTCATAGGCCCGTACGACCCGCGGATCGACGTACGAGCTGCGGGCCACCGCGGGGGTGTTGCCCAGTTCCTCGGCGACCTCCTTCATCACCGCGGACTCGACCCGCTTGATCACGGTCTTGTTGACCGGTGGGTCGGCGTCGACGAACGCCGTGGCCGCCAGCACCGTGCCGTGCCAGGTGCGCAGGTCCTTGACCGAGTACTCGTCGCCGACGAGCTCTTTGAACCTGGTGTTGAGGTCATCGGCGTGGATGTCGACCCAACCGGATCCGTTGCGGCACACCAGCAATCGCTCCGTGCGCTCCGGACGCCGCATCAGCGCCCGCACCGAGCGGACCGCTTCGGGCTCGTCGATCGTCAGTGTCCATTGCACGCCGCTTTTGGCGGGGAAGTCGAACTCGATGGCGTTGCGCTGCAGCGTGACATGCTCGCAGAGCAGTGTCGCGATCCCGTACGAATTGTTCTCCTCGGCGTACTGCTCGGAGCCGACGCGGAAGTATCCGAGGTCCGCCAAGTGCAGCGCGAGCGCGAGCACGCGGTCTCGGGTCAGCCCGCGGCTCTGCAGGTCCGCCGCGACGCGGCGCCGCATCTCGGGCAGCGCGGCCGACATCTCCAGCACCCGGTCGAACTTCTCCTCGTTGCGCTCCTCCTGCCACCTCTGGTGGTACAGGTACTGGCGCCGACCCGCGGCGTCGGTACCGACCGCCTGGATGTGGCCGTTGGGATGCGGGCAGATCCAGACCTTCTTCCATGCCGGCGGAATCACCAGGTCGTTGATGCGTTGCAGCGTCGGCTGGTCGGTGACCGGCGTGCCGTCGGGACTCTGATAGGAGAACCCACGACCGCGACGGACCCGCCGCAGGCCGGGGCCGGTGACGACGCTACGACGAAGTCGCATGTTTGACCTCCGCGTAGAGGGGGGTATCAAGACCCCACCATGGAGAACTCTGGCTGGATCGCGCCATCGGAACGCCACGCGTCACAGGCGGGTTCGCCGCATTGTCGGGGCGGGGTGCATCCGCGGTCGAGACAGCTCCATGATCGGCTTAATACCCGCATCGGTGTGTGTCACACGTCATCGGTGACGGGGCGCCGGAGTACTCGTGATTAGCCGGGACTCGAGCTGGGGTAATCTCGCTTCGATATTGCCGGGAGGTCAAATGGCCGACATTGCCAATACCGCTGCCAACAAGAACAACGGGGACGGGCACGGCGGACGGTCTGTGGAACTCCGGGTCGCTGCCGAGCTCGAGAACCTTGCGGTGCTGCGTACCCTTGTCGCCGCGGTAGCCACGTTCGAGGACTTGGACTTCGATGCCGTGGCCGACCTGCGGCTCGCAGTCGACGAAGCCTGTACCAGGCTGATCCGGTCCGCGGTGCCCGATTCCGTGCTGCTGCTCGTCATCGACCCGCGTGAGGATGCCGTCGTCATCAAAGCGTCGACCACCTGCAAGAGTTCCGACATCCTGGCCCCGGGCAGCTTCAGCTGGCACGTGCTGAGCTCGCTGACCGATGAAGTCAAGACGTTCCGGAACGGCCAAGGCCCCGAGGACGCGCAGGTGTTCGGGATCTCCATGACAACGAGACGAGCGACACTGCAGTGACGCCGTCGACGTCACAGGGTTCGTCGTCGCGTTCGAACTCTGAGTACGCGGATGTCGCCGACATGTTCCGCGAGTTGAAGGACGTGCCGGAGGCCTCGCCCAGCTTCCAGCGGCAGCGGGACCGCATCGTCGAGCGCTGCCTGCCCCTGGCCGACCACATCGCCCGTCGCTTCGACGGGCGCGGCGAGCCGCGTGAGGACCTCGTCCAGGTGGCCCGCGTCGGCCTGGTGAACGCGGTGATCCGCTTCGACGTCGAGGCGGGTTCCGACTTCGTCTCGTTCGCGGTGCCGACCATCATGGGTGAAGTTCGACGGCACTTCCGCGACAACAGCTGGTCGGTCAAGGTACCGCGGCGGCTCAAGGAGCTGCATCTGCGACTCGGCGCCGCCACCGCGGAATTGTCGCAGCGGCTGGGCCGCGCCCCCACGGCATCTGAGCTGGCCGCCGAGCTGGACATGGACCGCGACGAGGTCGTCGAGGGCCTGGTGGCCGGCAGCTCCTACAACACGCTGTCGATCGACAGCGGTGGCAGCGGAACCGAGGACGCCCCGGCGATCGCCGACACACTGGGCGACGTCGATCTCGGCCTTGATCAGATCGAGAACCGGGAAGCGTTGCGGCCGTTGCTAGCCGCGCTGCCGGAGCGCGAACGCACCGTGTTGCTGCTGCGCTTCTTCGAATCCCTCACCCAGACGCAGATTGCCGAGCGCGTCGGCATCTCACAGATGCACGTGTCGCGTCTGCTCGCCAAATCGTTGACGCGACTCCGGGACCAGCTGCGGTAGCGGCCGCCTGCTCTGTGCGGCCGAGAGCGCCGTCTCAATCCTGTCGCAGACCGGCAACGTGGCATCGGGATCGCAGATGCGCAGCAGCCGGCTCACCGATCTGCTGGGCAGCATGGCCCAGTCGATGTTGTCACCGGCGCTGCGCACGTTGAGAGTGTGTAGCGCGGAAAATCCTGCGGTGCCGAAGAAGTCGACTCCTGACAAGTCGATCACGAGGCGGTCGAGCTGGGCGGCATGGCGCAGCGCGTATTCGACGAACTCCCTGGCGTTCGCGGCGTCGATCTCGCCGTCTGCGGTGACGATCGCGGTGTCCGGTTGCACCCAGCGGGTCGCGAAATGCGCGGTGTGGCAGTCGCGGCGCTCGACGGGTGGGGCCTCGTGGATGGGTGAAGAACGGGTAATAGACATCGGGTGACTCCATCAGTGAATGCGACATTCGTACTGTGGTTCACGTCAAAATTTGGGGCCCTGCGTGTTCAAAGCCTTCGCAGCAGTGGCGGTGGTTCTGCCCTGCACGTCGCTGACGTTCCAATCGGCTGTGAACTCAACCTGTACTGAACCCTACGCTGTTTCACGATCACGGGCAATCGCAACCTGCGCGAGCGTGCGCGTCCGTCGCGCGACACGCCGCAAAACCGCAGCACTTTGCGCACGCTCGAGCAGGGTCGCACACTTGTGCCATGCCGCCGAAGGTCGCCGGCGTATTGCTGGCCGCGGGTGCGGGCATCCGGTATGGGATGCCCAAAGTACTTGCCGTGCAGGGTGAATGGCTCAATAGAGCGGTCGATGCGCTGCACGGAGGCGGGTGCGATGACGTGGTGGTGGTGCTGGGAGCCGCGATCGTCGAGGTGCCGCCGCCCGCGCGCGCCGTCGTGGCCGAGGCCTGGGCCGATGGGTTGTCGGCCTCGCTGCGGGCCGGCCTGTCGGCGGTGGATGCCGACTACGCCGTGCTGCACACGGTCGACACCCCGGACATCGGTGCCGACGTGGTGCGCCGTGTGATCGCCGCGGCTGTCTCGTCGATTTCCGGCGTTGCGCGCGCTCGCTACGCGACGGCGCCCGGCCACCCGGTGGTGATCGCGCGCCGGCACTGGACCGCGTTGCTGCAGCAGGCGCGCGGCGACGAGGGCGCACGGTCGTTCCTGGCCGGGCGCGACGACGTCGTCGCCGTGGATTGCGCCGATCTGGCGACCGGGCGCGACGTCGACGTCAGGTGACGCCGGCGAGCCGGCAATCAGGCGACGGTGATCCCGAGCGCCGCCGCGGCGAACCGGCGCAGCGACTGCTCGGCGATGTCCGCCGCGTCGGCGTACCCTTCGCGAAATCGGCTGCGCAGCAACGCTGTCCGAGGATCGAGCGTGATCTCCGCGAGCATCTCGCCGGTGGTCGGTTCGCATACCGCCCAGGTGTACCCGTTGTCGGAAGCCCAGAGGGCGCGGCAGCGCGGGACGTATCCGGGGTCGGTCTCACCCATGGCCGCCAGCGCTGGGCGGTCGTCGATGAGTTCGTCGTCACGGGGCGGGCGCAGATACCAGGCGCCTGCATTGATTTCGACCGGCTCCATGCGATTTCGGTGCGCTAGCGTTCGCTCAGCGACCGTTTGCGCACCGAACTCACTTGATTTCGGCCAGGACGGTGCCCTGGGTGATGGCGGCTCCGGCCTCGACTGCCAGGCCGGTGATGGTGCCCTCCTTGTGCGCGGTGACCGGGTTTTCCATCTTCATCGCCTCGAGCACCACGACGAGGTCACCAGCGGACACCTCCTGGCCCTCCTCGACCGCGACCTTGACGACGGTGCCCTGCATCGGCGCGGTCACCGCGTCGCCTGATGCGGCTGCGCCACCACCGGCACCACGCTTACGGGCCTTGGGCTTCTTGCGAACGACATTGGAACCGGAGCTGCCCGCACTGCCCGATCCGCCACCGAGTGCGAGGTCGCCGGGCAGCGAGACCTCGAGCCGGCGGCCGCCCACCTCGACGACCACGGTCTGGCGCGGGACGGTGTCCTCCTCCTCGATCGGGTCGCCACCGGTGAACGGCTCGATGGTGTTGTCCCACTCGGTTTCGATCCAGCGGGTGTGCACGGCGAAGCCGTCATCGTCGCCGATGAACGCCGGGTCGGACACGACCGCCCGGTGGAACGGGATCACGGTGGCCAGGCCCTCGACGGTGAACTCGTCAAGTGCGCGACGGGACCGCTCGAGGGCCTCCTCGCGGTTGGCGCCGCTGACGATCAGCTTGGCCAGCATCGAGTCGAACTGGCCGCCGATGACCGAGCCGGTCTCCACGCCGGAGTCCAGCCGCACGCCGGGGCCGGTCGGCGGCACGAACTTGGTGACCGGGCCCGGGGCCGGCAGGAAACCGCGGCCGGCGTCCTCGCCGTTGATGCGGAACTCGATGGAGTGCCCGCGCGGGGTCGGATCCTCGGTGATGTCGAGAGTCTCGCCGTTGGCGATGCGGAACTGCTGGCGAACCAGGTCGATACCCGAGGTCTCCTCGGTCACCGGGTGCTCGACCTGCAGGCGGGTGTTGACCTCGAGGAACGAGATCAGCCCGTCCTGGCCGACCAGGTACTCGACGGTGCCGGCGCCGTAGTAGTGGGCCTCCTTGCAGATGCGCTTGGCCGACTCGTGGATCTCCTTGCGCTGCGCGTCGGTCAAAAACGGTGCAGGGGCCTCCTCGACCAGCTTCTGGAAGCGGCGCTGCAGCGAGCAGTCGCGGGTGCCCGCGACGACGACGTTGCCGTGCTGGTCGGCGATCACCTGCGCCTCGACGTGGCGGGGCTTGTCCAGATAGCGCTCGACGAAGCACTCGCCGCGACCGAACGCGGCGACGGCCTCGCGGGTGGCCGATTCGAACAGCTCGGGGATCTCCTCGATGGTGCGGGCCACTTTCATGCCGCGGCCGCCTCCGCCGAAGGCGGCCTTGATCGCGATCGGCACGCCGTACTCCTCGGCGAACGCGACGACCTCGTCGGCGTCCTTGACCGGATCGGGGGTGCCGGGCACCAGTGGAGCCTGAGCGCGCGCGGCGATGTGGCGGGCGGTGACCTTGTCGCCGAGGTCGCGGATGGACTGGGGGCTGGGCCCGATCCAGATCAGGCCGGCGTCGATGACCGCCTGCGCGAAGTCGGCGTTCTCGGACAGAAACCCGTAGCCCGGGTGGATCGCGTTGGCGCCCGACTTCGCAGCGGCGTCGAGCAGCTTCTCGAAGACCAGATAGGACTCCGCCGACGTCTGCCCGCCCAGGGCGAACGCCTCGTCGGCGAGTCGTACGTGAGGTGCGTCGGCGTCGGGCTCGGCGTACACGGCCACGCTCTGGAGCCCGGCGTCCTTGGCGGCCCTGATCACCCGGACCGCGATCTCCCCGCGGTTGGCGACCAGCACCTTGGAGATCTTCGAGCTGGCGTGACTGGGCACTGCGCCTCCTGGTGCATGTCTAAGAATCGTCTTTAAGAATGTAACCCGCGCAGTTTATGCGCCCACGCGCTGGCCACGGCAATTGACCCTGGATAGCCGCACGGCTAGCTGGCATGGCCATGCGCCTCCTCGACGGCCGGGTGGCGATTGTCAGCGGTGGCGCGGGCAATTTGGCCTCTCCGCCGCAGAACTTTTCCACGCTGGAACCGCCGAAGCGCACGCCCTGGCGGTGATTGCCCGATTGGCCGAGCGCTCACCCAGGTACGGTTTCGGCGCTCAATTCTGTACCAGGTTGAGCGCTCGGCACAGTCAGCGCAAGCGCTTCTTGATGCGTGCCAGCATCGCCGACATGCCGCGCAGGCGCAGCGGGCTGATCAGCGCCGCGAGCCCCAACTCGGAATAGAAGTCTTCGGGCACTGCCAGAATCTCGTCGGCTGGCCGGCCGTCGAGTCCTTGGGCCAGGATTGAGGCGAATCCGCGGGTGGTCGGCGCCTCGGCGGGTGCGCTGAAGTGCAGCCGGACGTGTTCGCGATCGTCGGCGTCGACGTGCAGGAACAGTGGGGACTGACACTCCGGCACGGGCTCCATCGCGGCCTCTTCGAGGTCGGCCGGCAGCGGCGGCAACTCGTTGGCGAACTCCAGCAGCAGTTGCAGCTTGTCCTGGCCCTGCACTTCCTTGAAGTCGGACACCACCTCGGCCAGGGCGGCCGGCATAGTCACGGCGCGTCGCCTGGCTCTTCCCCGACAGCCACCGGAACCCGCACCGCGTTGCCCCATTCGGTCCACGAGCCGTCGTAGTTGCGGACACCGGGAAGACCGAGCAGGTGGGTCAGCACGAACCAGGTGTGGCTCGAGCGCTCACCGATGCGGCAGTACACGATCGTCTTGTCGTCGGGGGTGAGGAAGCCGTACAACTCCTCGAGTTCGGCGCGGCTGCGGAACCGGCCGCTGTCGTCGGCCGCCTTGGCCCACGGGATGGAGCGCGCGGTCGGCACGTGGCCGCCGCGCAGCGCGCCTTCCTCGGGATAGTCGGGCATGTGGGTGCGTTCGCCGGTGTATTCCTGCGGCGAGCGGACGTCGATCAGGGGAGCGGTCCCGAGCGCCTCGAGCACGTCTTCCTTGTACGCGCGGATCGGCGCGTCGTCGCGCTCGACGACGGGGTAGCCGGTGCTCTGTTTGTTCGGCACGTCGAGGGTGGTCTCGCGACCGTCGGAGATCCACAGGTCGCGGCCGCCGTTGAGCAGCCGGACGTCGGGGTGGCCGAACAGCGTGAACACCCACAGGGCGTAGGCGGCCCACCAATTGCTCTTGTCGCCGTAGATCACCACGGTGTCATCGCGGGAGATGCCCTTGCGGTTCATCAGGTCGGCGAACTGCTCGCCGCTGATGTAGTCGCGCACGTGAGGATCGTTCAGGTCGGTGTGCCAGTCGATCTTGACGGCGCCGGGAATGTGTCCGGTGTCGTAGAGCAGCACGTCCTCATCGGACTCGACGATGGCCAGCCCCGGCCGTCCTAGGTTCGCCGACAACCAGTCGGCGGTGACCAGGCGTTCGGGATGGGCATACGACTGCAGGGCAGGGTCTGGATCGGCAGGCAGTGGCACAACTGCGAGCCTACCGAGGCCCTTATTTGTCGTCAGGTCCGGTGACCGGGTTGGCGCGCCAGAGGTCCGCCAGCGTCAGCCCGGCGCGCTCGAACAGCCTGCGGACCAGGGGCAGGCCGATCCCGATCACCGACGACGGGTCGCCCTCGACGCCTTCGACGAACCAGCCGCCCAAACCGTCGAGGGTGAAACCACCCGCCACCGCCGTCGGCTCGCCGCTGGCCACGTAGGCCGCCAGATCGGCCGCCGATGGCGTTCCGAAGTGCACCGTGGTGGTCTCGGCCTCTGTCAGTCGACACGCTACGTCGTTGTCTCGCAACCGGATTGCGCAGTGACCGGTGTGGAGCTCACCGGCGGTGCCCGCCATCTGCTGCCAGCCGGCCAGCGCGGCTTCGGCAGAGGCCGGCTTACCGAGCAACGTTCCGTTCCGGAACAGCATGGAATCGCAGCCGATCACGACGCAGTCCGCCGCGACCGCCGGATCCAGTCCCGCGACCACGGCGTCGGCCTTGGCGGCGGCAAGCGCGACCGTGACCTCCGCGGGTGTGGCCGAGTCGTCGAGGCCGGCGACGACAGCGTCCTCATCCACCCCGGAGACCACGGTCAGGGGATCGATTCCGGCCTGCCGCAACACTTTTCGACGGCCGGATGACGCCGACGCGAGAACGACCCGCGTCATCGACGGCGCATGTGCGTCCGTTCCACGAGCGTCACCCGCTGCCAGCTGAACGCCGTGTAACGCAGCCGGTCGACCGGATGGCCCCAGAGGTTCTCTTCCTGCTCGCGCGGCTCGGCCGGTACGCCCGAGGCGGCGGCGAGCACCGCCAGCAGGGCGGCCAGTTCGTCTTCGCTCGGCTCGCCCCTGACCACCTGGATGTGCGCCTCGTGATCCTGCGGCGCAGTGGTTTCCTCGTTCGCCCCGCTCACAGGAGCTGAATTGTTCGCCCCGCTCACAGGAGCTGAATTGTTCGCCCCGCTCACACGAGCTGAATTGTTCGCCCCGCTCACAGTGGAATGTTCCCGTGCTTCTTCGGCGGCGTCTGCGTGATCTTGCGCTCCAGCAGCCGCAGCGCATTCGCGACGTAACCCCGGGTGTGCGACGGCGGAATCACCGCGTCGACGTAGCCGCGCTCGGCCGCGACGTACGGGTTGACCAAGGTGTCCTCGTAGGTCTGCTGCAGTTCCAGTCGCAGCGCGTCGACATCCTTGCCGTCCTTGGCGGCCTGACCGAGCTCCTGGCGGTAGACGAACCCGACCGCGCCCGCCGCGCCCATCACCGCGATCTGCGCGGTCGGCCACGCGACGTTCACGTCGGCGCCCATCTCCTTGGACCCCATCACGCAGTACGCCCCGCCGTACGCTTTCCGGGTGATCACCGTGATCTTTGCGACGGTCGCCTCTCCGTATGCGTAGAGCAGCTTGGCGCCGCGCCGGATGATGCCGTTGTACTCCTGGCCGGTGCCCGGCAGGAAGCCCGGCACGTCCACCAGCATGACGATCGGGACGTTGAAGCAGTCGCACGTCCGCACGAACCGGGCGGCCTTCTCCGATGCGTTGATATCCAGGCAGCCCGCGAACTGCGTCGGCTGGTTGGCCACGATGCCGACCGGGCGGCCCTCGATGCGCCCGAAGCCCACGACGATGTTCTGGGCATAACCCGCCTGCACCTCGAGGAACTCGTCGTCGTCGAGGATGCGGGTGATGACCTCGTGCATGTCGTAGGGCTGATTCGGCGAGTCCGGGATCAGCGTGTCCAACTCGAGGTCTTCCTCGGTGAGGTTGTCCTCGATCGGGCCCTCGGGAACCGGCTCCGGATAGCGCGGCGGATCGGCGTAGTTGTTGCTCGGCAGGTAGCTCAGCAGTTCACGTACATACTCGAAGGCGTCCTGCTCGCCGGAGGCCACGTAGTGCGCGGTGCCCGACTTGGCCATGTGGGTGTGCGCGCCGCCGAGCTCTTCCATCGTGACGTCCTCACCAGTGACGGTCTTGATCACGTCGGGGCCGGTGATGAACATCTGGCTGGTCTGGTCGACCATCACGATGAAGTCGGTCAGCGCGGGGGAGTACACGTGCCCACCCGCGGCGGCACCCATGACCAGCGAAATCTGGGGGATCACGCCCGAGGCCAGGATGTTGTTGTGGAAGATCTGGCTGTACAGGCCGAGCGACACCACGCCTTCCTGAATGCGGGCGCCCGCGCCGTCGTTGATGCCGATCAGCGGGCGGCCCGTCTTCATCGCCAGCTGCTGCACCTTGACGATCTTCTCGCCGTAGACCTCGCCGAGGCTGCCACCGAACACCGTGACGTCCTGGCTGAAGATGCACACCTCGCGGCCGTCGATCGTGCCGTACCCGGTAACCACGCCGTCGCCGAACGGGCGCTTGTCCTGCAGCCCGAAATTGGTGCTGCGGTGGCGGGCCAGCGCGTCGAGTTCGACGAACGATCCCTCGTCCAGCAGCGCGAGAATGCGCTCGCGGGCGGTCAGCTTGCCCTTGGCGTGAGTTTTTTCGACCGCGGCCGCACCGACCGGATGCAGGGTCTCTTCGGTCCGCCTGCGCAGATCGGCCAGCTTGCCTGCGGTGGTGTGGATGTCGATCTCGTGTTCGCCTGACGGCTCGGCCGACGGCTTTTGAACGGAGGTCATGGTGGTCGATGCTAACGAACGGCCAGCCAGCGACCGACGCCGCGTCCTTAAGATCTCCTTAACCGGCGTGCGCGACGTGCCGACGGGTGCCGGGTAGGCCGTATCTTCGAGACGATGGAGCTCGGACTCGACGGGGCGGCGCTGCGGGACGACGTGTCCCGCGGCTCGCAGGTGTGGCGGCGCATCGACGTGGTGGCCGAGACCGGATCGACCAATGCCGACCTGATTGCGCGCGCCGGCCGCGGCGAGAACATCGACGGCGCCGTGCTGATCGCCGAGAACCAGACCGCGGGCCGTGGTCGTCGGGATCGGAGCTGGTCCGCGGTGCCGTTCGCGCAGATCACGATGTCGGTGGGGGTCGACGTGACCGCGATGCCCAGTTCCGCGTGGGGATGGCTGCCACTGGCGACCGGGGTCGCTGTCGTCGACGCGGTGGCCGACACCGGCGTCGTGTCGGGTCTGAAGTGGCCCAACGACGTGCTCGCCGGAGGCCGCAAGCTGGCAGGCATCCTGGCCGAGGTCGCCGCGGCGCAGCAGGCCGTCGTGATCGGCGTCGGCCTCAACGTCTCGCTACGGGCCGAGGACGTACACGTCGAGGGGGCCACCTCGCTGCTCGAGCTCGGCGTCCCCGCACCTGACCGGCACCGGCTGAGCGTTCGGTTACTGCACGAGCTGGGCAATCGCATCGAATCGTGGCGGCTGGCCGGTGGCGCCGACGCCGAGCTGGCCGCCGATTACCGCGCCCGAAGCTTGACTCTGGGCATGGGTGTCCGCGCGTTGCTGCCCGGTGACCGGGAGATCGTCGGAGTCGCGTGTGACGTCGACGACCAGGGCAGGCTCGTCATCGAGGCCGATGGCGAGTCGGTGACGATTTCCGCGGGCGACATCGTCCACCTCCGGCCGACTCACTAGCGCGATTTGGGTGCGCTAACGATCGCTCATCGGGTGTTTGCGCACCGAAATCACCATAAGGTCATCCTCATGGGATACCCGGACAATGTGCTCGCCTCCGACGAGCAGGTGGTGCTGCACCGTCATCCGCACTGGAAGCGGCTGATCGGGCCGGTCCTGATCCTGCTCGTCGTGACCGCGCTCGCCGCGTTCGGCGCCGGGTATGTCAACACCCTCGACTGGGATCAGACCGCCCGCAATGTCGTGCTGATCGTGATCGGCGCGATCTGGCTGGTGATCATCGGGTGGCTGACGATCTGGCCGTTCTTGAATTGGTGGACAACGCATTTCGTGATCACCGACCGTCGCGTGATGTTCCGGCACGGCCTGTTGACCCGGTCGGGAATCGACATCCCGCTGGCGAGGATCAACAGCGTCGAGTTCCGCCACGGCCTGCTCGACCGCGTCCTGCGGACCGGCACGCTCATCATCGAGTCAGCCGCGCAGGACCCGCTGGAGTTCCACGACATTCCGCGAGTGGAACGGGTCCACTCGCTGCTCTATCACGAGGTCTTCGACACCCTGGGCTCGGAGGAGTCGCCGAGCTGATCCGGCCGCCCCGCGCGTCGCCTGGGCCGGTGCAGCGGAGTGACGTTTCCCTTTTCGTGCTCGGCGACCACGCCCTCGTGGTGGTCCTCGAGGAGTTCGGCGAGCCCGCCCGCAGTGAGCGACTCCATCGCCCGGTCGGGTTGGCGGCCGAGCTCGTCGGGGAACACCCAGCGCCGGAACGCCCAGAACCGGAACGCCATCTGCAGCAGGTTGCCCACGATGTAGGCCGAGATGAAGTCGGCGATGTTCTCCACGGTGAGGCTGACCTCGGGGACCCGCAGCATCAGTACGTAGCTGGAGAACCACAGCGGGGCCATGCTCAACAGCACGCCGACCCCGCTGACCCCGAAGAACAGCAGCGCCTCGTGATGGCGCTCACGCCCGCCGCGGTCGCGGAAGCTCCACTCGCGATTGAGGATGTAGGACGCGATCACCGCGACGATGCCGGCGATGATCTTGGCCGTGACCGGCTTGGGTTCGAGGACCGTGAGCTTGAGCGTGTAGAAGACCGACGTGTCGATGATGAACGTCGTCGCGCCGACGATCGCAAACTTGATCAGTTCGTGATGCCGTTCGAAGTACGGCCGTACCGGGCGGGGCAGCCGTGCGATCGTTGCATCGGTAAAGGACACAACAGCACAGTGTACGGAAATCGAGCACTCTACGCGTACACATGCAGGTGGGCGCTGGTACATGGGAGCGAGCCGGGCCGGCGCTCATGACACGATGGGAGCGTGTCGCAGAGCCTCAACGACCCACCCGTGGTGGCCATGGTCGGCGGTGGACAGCTGGCCAGAATGACCCACCAGGCGGCGATCGCGCTCGGTCAGACGCTGCGCGTACTTGCCCTCCACGCCACCGACCCGGCTGCGCAGGTGAGTCCCGATGTCGTGTTGGGCGAACACACCGATATGGAGGCACTGCGCCGCGCCGCAGCGGGCGCAGATGCCCTGACCTTCGATCATGAGCACGTGCCCACCGATCTCCTGGAGAAGTTGGTTGCCGACGGCGTCAACGTGGCTCCGCCACCGTCGGCGCTGGTGCACGCCCAGGACAAGCTCGTGATGCGTCGCAGGCTCGACGAACTCGGCGCCCCGGTGCCGCGGTTCGCGGCGGTGCGGGAGCTGTCGGACGTCGACGCGTTCGCGGCGCGAGTGAACGGCCCCGTCGTGGTCAAGACCGTGCGTGGCGGATACGACGGGCGCGGGGTGACGCTGGCGCGCGACGTGGCCGACGCGCGCGACGCCGCGCAACAGTACCTGTCGGGCGGGGCCGAGGTGCTGGTCGAGGAGAGGGTCGAGATGCGCCGCGAGCTGGCGGCCCTGGTGGCGCGCTCGCCGTTCGGGCAGGGCGCCGCGTGGCCGGTCGTAGAAACCGTGCAGCGCGACGGGATCTGCGTCGAGGTGATCGCGCCGGCACCCCGTCTGGATAACGAGTTACGTTCTGCCGCAGCGCAATTAGGTTTGCAGCTTGCCGCGGAACTCGGCGTCGTCGGCGTGCTGGCCGTCGAGTTGTTCGAGACCGTGGACGGTGCCTTGCTCGTGAACGAACTGGCGATGCGACCGCACAACTCCGGGCACTGGACCATGGACGGGGCCCGCACCTCTCAGTTCGAACAACACCTGCGCGCGGTGTTGGACTATCCGCTCGGCGATACGGCCCCGCTGGCGCCCGTGACGGTGATGGCCAACGTCCTTGGTGCTCAACAAGAACCCGAGATGACGATGGACGAGCGGCTGCACCACCTGTTCGGGAGAGTTCCGGACGCCAAGGTCCACCTCTACGGCAAGGGCGAGCGGCCCGGCCGAAAGATCGGGCACGTCAACATCATCGGCGATGCCACCGGTTCGCTCGACGACGATAAGTACGTCGCCGAGGTACGCGAACGCGCGGTCAGGGCGGCACACTGGTTGTCGCACGCGGAATGGACGGATGGATGGGACCCACATGAGTGATGCGCTCGCGCCGCCGCGGGTCGGCCTGATCATGGGCAGCGACAGCGACTGGTCGGTGATGGAGGACGCCGCGCATGCGCTGGCCGAGTTCGAGGTGCCGTTCGAGGTCGGCGTCGTCTCCGCACACCGCACCCCGGTACGCATGCTCGAGTACGCGCAGAGCGCGGCAGACCGCGGGATCGAGGTGATCATCGCGGGCGCCGGCGGGGCGGCTCACCTGCCCGGCATGGTGGCCTCGGCGACCCCGCTTCCGGTCATCGGCGTGCCGGTGCCGCTGGCCAAGCTCGACGGACTGGACTCACTGTTGTCGATCGTGCAGATGCCCGCCGGCGTGCCGGTGGCCACGGTGTCGATCGGCGGGGCCCGCAACGCGGGGTTGCTGGCGGTGCGGATCCTCGGGACGGCCGACGCCGCGCTGCGGCAGCGGGTGGTGCGGTTCCAGGCCGACTTGCACGACACGGTGCTGCAGAAGGACGCGGCGCTGCGGGACCGCCTGCTGGGGCGGTAGGTCGCCGGGGCGCCGGTACCGCGGGGAGTAGGGTCACCCGCGAGTAGCGAGGAGTTGCGAGGAACTTTCATGGCCATTTCAAATCCGTCTTTCGACCTCTTTCGGCTCTCCGACGAGCACAACGAACTGCGCGCGGTGCTGCGCGACCTCTGTGAGAAGGAGATCGCTCCGCACGCGGCCGACGTGGACGAGAAGGCGCGTTACACCGACGAGGCACTGGCGGCGCTGACCGCTTCGGGGATGGCCGCGATCCACATCCCCGAGGAGTACGGCGGGCAGGGCGGCGACTCGATCGCGGCATGCATCGTGATCGAAGAGGTCGCGCGCGTGTGCGCGTCGTCGTCGCTGATCCCGATCTGCAACAAGCTGGGCACGATGGGTCTCCTGCTGCGCGGCAGCGAGGACCTCAAGAAGCAGGTGCTGCCCTCGATCGCGGCGGGCGAGGCAGTCGCGTCGTACGCGCTCTCGGAACGGGAGGCGGGCAGCGACGCCGCGTCCATGCGCACCAGGGCACGCCGCGAGGGCGACGAGTGGGTGCTCAACGGTGCGAAGTGTTGGATCTCGAACGGCGGCCAGTCGACGTGGTACACGGTGATGGCGGTGACCGACCCGGATAAGAAGGCCAACGGCATCTCGGCGTTCGTCGTGCACAAGGACGATCCCGGCTTCTCCGTCGGCGCCAAGGAGAAGAAGATGGGCATCAAGGGTTCGCCCACCACCGAGTTGTACTTCGAGGACTGTCGCATCCCCGCCGACCGCATCATCGGCGACGAGGGCACGGGCTTCAAGACGGCGCTGGCGACGCTGGACCACACCCGACCGACCATCGGCGCGCAGGCCGTCGGTATCGCGCAGGGCGCACTCGACGCCTCGATCGCCTATGTCAAGGAGCGCAAGCAGTTCGGCAAGCCGATCGGCGACTTCCAGGCGGTGCAGTTCATGCTCGCCGACATGGCGATGAAGATCGAAGCCGCCCGGTTGACGGTCTACACCGCTGCCGCCCGCGCCGAACGCGGCGAGCCGAACCTCGGGTTCATCTCGTCGGCGTCGAAGTGCTTGGCCTCCGATGTCGCGATGGAGGTGACCACCAACGCGGTACAACTGTTCGGCGGCTACGGCTACACCACCGACTTTCCCGTCGAGCGGTTCATGCGCGACGCCAAGATCACTCAGATCTACGAGGGCACCAACCAGATTCAGCGCGTAGTGATGTCCCGCGCCCTGCTGAAGTAGCTGTCGTTCCGCGAGTCGGGCGATCAGCCCTTGGTGACTTTCTCCATCTGGCGGCGGCGGTCCAGCAGCGCCGCATCGGGATTGGCCACCTGGACAAGCGAAGCACCCGCCGCGAACACGGCCATCAGATTGCCGACGAGCGCGTCGGCGGTATCCCAGCCGGCACTGGAAAGTACGCGGTCGGATGCGCTAAAGCCCTGTGCCGCGGCAGATTCGCGGGCCGCACCGAGAACGTCGTCGACGCTGCGTCCCTCCAGTGCAAGCCCGGGCACGGGTTCGGGTGAGACCTGGTCGCCGTGCACCCGCACGGCGGTGGCGTAGTCCGTCACCCCGACCGGCAGGTCGGCTGCAGGTTTGCCGAACGGGTCCAGCGACAGCACCGCGATTTCACCTGTTCCGCTACCCATGCCCACCGCCTCGTCGGCCTCGGCCAGCCGGTCCGCGGTACACAGTGCGATGTCGGCGGATAACTCGGATACCCCGCTGCCCAGCACGACCTCCGCCCCGATCCACCAGATGCCGAACAGCACTGCGGCGGTCTGCCAGTGCGCGGGCAGCAGAACCGCGACGCGGGTCGACGGGCCCGCACCCAGTTCCTCGCGTAACAGGTTGGCGGTCTTGGCAGCCCAGTTCGCCAGTGTGGCAGTCGACAACTCGATGCGTTCGCCCGTGGCGTCGTCGTAGTAGGTGATGCGCGGCCCGGCGGGGTCCGACGCCATGAGCGGATCGAGGATCGCTCCGCTGAGCGTCGTCACGCTAGTTGACGCATGCCGGATCGTCCGAGCCGGCGGTCAGGATCGGGGATGGGGGCGGTGCGGTCTCGGTCGAACCGATGGCGACGGAATCGGTGACCAATGTCGGATCGCTGCCGTCCAGTCCGGACCCGGGGCCCGTGTAGTCGTCGGCCAGCACCACCCGCACCCAACCGGGACCCACCGACGGGTCCTCGACCACCGGCAGCCCGCCGAGGTCCTTCGAGACGGCTTGCGCGCCTAGGTCATCGGCTCTGGCCGCGCGCACCTGGCTGCTGGCCACCGGGTCGCCTTCGTGGTTACCCGTCGTGCCCTGGGTGAACCCTTTGTTGGTCAGTACCCGCGACACCGCGGCGGCCAGACCGTTGATGTCGGTGGCATTGACCACCTCGACGGTGGTCTTGTCGGGCGAATAGGCGATCTCCTCGGTCTTGCCCTGGTCCTGGTCGTGCAGCAGTCCTTCGACCCAGCTCTTCACCTCGCTGGGGTCCACCCGCACGACGCTCTGCATCCCGTCGTCGCTCCAGCCGTTCTCCTGCAGCACCGGGATGGTCGCGAATGCGACGTTGCCGGCAGCCAGATCCTGCAGCTGCTCGGCGAATTCCATGACGTCCCAACCGTCGGAGAGCACGACGGAACGTTGCACAGCTTCCTGCAGCCGGTTCAGTGTCGCCGGGCTGGACAGCGTCTTACCGGAGATCACCTCGTGCGCCAGGGAGGCCATCACCGCCTGCTGGCGTGTCACCCGGTCGAGGTCGCCGCGCGGGAGGTCGTGCCGCTGCCGAACGAAACTCAACGCCTGCGGGCCGTTCAGCTTCTGCCAGCCCGCCGGGAAATCTGCGCCCGAAAGTGGTTCGTACACTGCCTCTTTCAAGCACACATTGACGCCGCCGAGGGCATCGGTGATCAGTGCGAAGCCGAGCAGGCCGATCTCGGCGTAATGGTCGACGGTGACGCCGGTGAGGTTGGCCACGGTCTTGATCAGGGCTTCCCGGCCGGACTCGGTCGCCTGCGGCTCGGCGTCGGCCGGATCCATGCCCTTCTGTTCGACCAGCTCGGTTTTCTTCTCCAGGTGCTCCGAGCCGTACACGCCGTTGATCTTCATTTTGCCGATGCCCGGCGCCTCGACGTAGGAGTCGCGGGGGATTGAGATCGCGGTGGCGGACTTCCCGTTGTTGGGGATGCGGATCAGGATGATCGTGTCGGTGTTGGTGGCCTCGTCGTCCCCGGCCCGCAGGGTTGCCAGCTCCTCCTCGGACAGGGGGTTGCCGTGCGCGTCGGTGCGGCTGTCCATACCGACGAGGAGGATGTCGATCGCCCCGTCCTCGCCGCCCTCGCCGAGCGCGATCGACGAGATGTGATTGATGCCGGATTCGAACGACCGGATCTTGCCCCACGCAAGGCCGGTCCCGACCATCACCGCCAAGGCCGCGGACATGGCTATGACACGGAGCATTCGACCGGGCATCAGCCAAGGTTACTGGCGAGATGGGCGCAGACCGGGTAGCGCGCGTCGGCGTGCCAGACTCGTGATTGTGTCTGTTGTGGGTTCATCCGAGTCGGCCCGAATCGTTATCCCCGGCGCCGGCGGGATGGTGGGCCGGGTTCTCGCAGGTCAGGCACGCCGGCAGGGCCGCGAGGTGCTCGCGCTGAAGTCATCGGAGTGGGACATCACCGACGCGGCGGCCACCGAACGCGTCATCGAACCCGGTGACGTGGTCATCAACTGCGCGGCCTTCACCAAGGTCGACGACGCCGAGGCCGAACAGGCCCGCGCGCACGCCGTCAACGTGGAAGGGCCGGCCCGTTTGGCGCGGGTTTGCGCAAGGGTGGGCGCCCGCTTGATCCACATCTCGACCGACTATGTGTTCTCCGGCGCACAACGACGGCCATATGAGATCGACGACGACACCGGGCCCGTGAACGTATACGGCCGCACCAAGCTCGCGGGCGAGTCGGCGGTGCTCGCAGCGCTGCCCGCGGCGCATGTCGTTCGCACGTCCTGGGTTTACGAAGGGGGCGACGGGACGGACTTCGCGGCGACCATGCGGCACAGGGCCGCCGGTGACGGGCCGGTGAACGCGGTGGCCGACCAGACCGCCTCGCCGACCTACGCGGGTGACCTCGCTGCGGCGCTGCTGGAGGTCGCCGACGGCGCGATCCGTGCACCGGTGCTGCACGCCGCCAACGACGGCGAGGCAACCCGATTCGACCAGGCCCGGGCGGTGTTCGAGGCCGTCGGCGCCGATCCCGCGCGGGTGTGTCCCGTCGCCGGGGAGCGTAGGCCAGCGCCGCGCCCGCCGTACTCCGCGCTGTCCGGTCGGCGGTCCGCCCTGGCCGGGCTCACGCCGCTGCGGCCGTGGCGGGAGGCGCTGGCCGATGCGCTCGCGGCGTACCGGCCCGACGGGCCGCTACCCTCTACGCCGTGAGTTCGCAACCGTCGGTGCCTCATGAGTGACGAGTTGGTTGTCGTTACGGTGACGTACTCGCCCGGTCCGCATCTCGACCGGTTCCTGGCCTCGCTGTCGCATGCCACCGACCGGCCGGTGACCGTGGTCATGGCCGACAACGGTTCGACCGACGGCGCGCCCGAGGAAGCGCTCGAACGTTATCCCAATTCCCGATTGCTGCGCACGGGCGGCAATCTCGGGTACGGCAGCGCGGTGAACCGCGCCGTCGAGGAGTACCTGCAGGACTCGGACTACGCCGACTTTTTCGTGGTCGCCAACCCCGACGTGCAGTGGGGTCCGCGCAGCATCGACATCATGCTCGAAGCCGCCGCCCGCTGGCCGCGGGCGGGCGCGCTCGGGCCGCTGATCCGCGACCCCGACGGTTCGGTGTACCCGTCGGCCCGACACCAACCGAGCCTGGTGCGCGGTGGGATGCACGCGGTGGTCGGGCCGGTCTGGAAGTCCAACCCGTGGACCGCCGAATACCGTCAGGAGCGGTGGGAGCCCAGCGAACGGCCCGTCGGCTGGCTGTCGGGATCGTGTCTGTTGCTGCGGCGGTCGGCTTTCGAAGAGATCTCGGGGTTCGACGAGCGCTACTTCATGTACATGGAGGACGTCGACCTCGGTGATCGGTTGTTGCGGGCGGGCTGGCAGAACATTTACGTGCCGGCGGCCGAGGTTTTGCACGACAAGGGTCATGCGACCGGCAGGGACCCGGCGCGCAACTTGGCCGCCCATCACACGAGCACCTACACTTTCCTGGCGGATCGATATCCGAGGTGGTGGCAGGGTCCACTGCGGTGGACGATCCGACGATCGCTCGCCGCGCGCGCGAGCCTGGTGGTGCGCAACTCACGTCGCAGACGGGCGAAAGGACGGCGCTAGGGTGAATCCCGCACACGTGGACGCCGTCATTCTGGTCGGCGGTTTGGGTACCCGGTTGCGGCCGTTGACCTTGTCCGCGCCCAAGCCGATGCTCCCGACGGCCGGGTTGCCGTTCCTGACGCACCTGTTGTCGCGCATCGCCGACGCCGGGATCGAGCACGTCGTGCTGGGCACGTCGTACAAGCCCGGGGTGTTCGAGTCCGAGTTCGGCGACGGCTCCAAGTTCGGCGTGCAGATCGAGTACGTTGTCGAGACCGAACCGCTGGGCACCGGCGGCGGTATCGCGAACGTGGCACCGAAACTGCGCCACGACACCGCGCTGGTCTTCAACGGCGACGTGCTGTCGGGGTCGGACTTGCGCGCGCTGCTCGACTACCACGAGAAGCACAACGCCGACGTGACGCTGCACCTGGTGCGCGTCGGGGACCCGCGGGCATTCGGTTGTGTGCCAACCGATTCTGACGGCATGGTCACCGCGTTCCTGGAGAAGACCCAGGATCCGCCGACCGACCAGATCAACGCCGGCTGCTACGTGTTCAAGCGCGAGGTCATCGAGCGCATACCCAAGGGCCGCGCGCTGTCGGTGGAACGCGAGGTGTTTCCGGGCTTGCTGTCCGACGGTCTTCGCGTGTGCGGCTATGTGGACGCCACGTACTGGCGCGATATGGGCACACCCGAGGATTTCGTGCGGGGGTCGGCCGATCTGGTTCGCGGTATCGCGCCGTCGCCGGCGCTGGGTGGGCATCAGGGTGAGAAGCTTGTGCACGACGGCGCCAGCGTGGCGCCCGGTGCGCTGTTGATTGGTGGCACCGTGGTCGGCCGCGGAGCCGAGATCGCCGGTGGCGCCAGGCTGGACGGTGCGGTGATCTTCGACGGCGCGCGGGTGGGCGCCGGCGCGGTGATCGAACGCTCGATCATCGGCTTCGGCGCCCGTATCGGTCCGCGCGCACTGATCCGCGACGGCGTGATCGGCGACGGCGCCGACATCGGCGCCCGGTGCGAGCTGCTGCGCGGTGCACGGGTGTGGCCGGGGGTCACGATTCCCGACGGCGGCATCCGCTTCTCGACCGACGTCTAGGAGGGATTTCGGTGCGCTACTGATCGCTGCGCGATCGTTAGCGCACCGAAATCACCTGTTGCGGGCCGCCGCTGCCAGTTGGGTGAGGCCGAAATCGCAGTCCTCCGGCAAGCCGTCTAGCGGCCACCACCGCAAATCCAACGACTCGTCGCTCACCACGATTTCGGCACCGGCGGGGGCGTGGACGACGAACTGCATGTCGAGGTGACGGGTGGGTGCACCCAGCGAACAGGTGACGGGATGCACGTGGAGCGCGGCCAGCGTCGGGTCGATCGTGAGCCCCCCGATGCCGGACTCCTCGGTGGCTTCCCGCAACGCCGCCGCCACGATATCGGAATCGGTTGGCTCGCAATGCCCGCCGAGCTGCAACCAGCGCCCGAACCGCGGATGCAGCGTCAGCAGTGCCTGAGTCCCGGTGTGGTCGACCACGAGCGCGGACCCGGTGACGTGTCCCGGCGCGCACTCACGCAAGCAGCCGTCGGGTCGGGCGGCCAGAAACGCCAGCACCGCATGCCGCAGGGTGTCCTGCGCGGGATCGGGTGCGCGCCAACGGGTCAGCGTCTCGACCGCCGATGCGTGCAGACTCACCTGCGCACCAGCAGACCGTCGGTCGGCACCGGAGACCGAGGGTCGGAGGGTCCGCCCTCCTCGGGATAGCCGATCGCCACGGCGCCCAACGGCTCCCAGTCGTCGGGCAGCGCCAACTCGTCACGGACCACGTCGGGAGCGAAGATCGTCGAACCGATCCAGCAGCTGCCGACACCGCGCACCGCCAGTGCTACGAGCAGCGCCTGCACCGCCGCACCGACCGCGACGGTGAACATCGTGTGCTCGGCGGCGGTGCGGTCAGCGTCGGGATAGCGGTGCGCGCCATCGGGCACCACGAACGGGATGACGACTTCGGGTGCGTCGTACAGGATTCGGCCGCGATCGACCCGACGCTCGACCGCGTCGGCAGGACGGCCGTCGACGCTCAGGTCGGCGCGCCACTTGTCCTTCATCCGGTCGAGCAGCGCCGAGCGGCGGCTGGCGTCCTGCAACCACACGAATCGGGCAGGGCGGGTGTGATGCGGGGCGGGCGCGGTGAGTGCTTCGGCCACAGCGGCTTCCACGATCTCGGGGGCCACCGGCTCGGCCGAGAATCGGCGCACCGACCGGCGCAGCAGTTGCGCCTGCCGCCGACCGAGGCTGATGGCCTCCGCCGTGCCCAGCCAGAACAGATCCTCCTCACCGGCCCGCACCAGCGTGCGCGCGGTCGAACCGTCGTCGCGCAGCCGCAGCCCGCGCACCACCGCCACCGGGATGTCGGTCAGCTTGCCCTTGACCAGATCCGCCGCCGCAGCGACCTCATCGGCGACCGCGATCTCGGTGACGATCAGTTCGTTGCCGTGCCGGTCCACCGTTCCCCCGTAACCGTGCAGCACGGTCAGGCCGGCCGCCCCGATCGCAACGTCGATCTGGCCGTTGCGCCACGCCCGCCCCATCGTGTCGGTGACGACGACTCCGACGGTCACCCCGAGGCAATCCCGTAGCGCCGATCGCAGCGCCGCGGCGCTGCCGTCGGGATCGGTTGGCAGCAGCGCGAGCTCAGCGGAGTCCACGTTGGAACCGTCGACACCCGCTGCGGCCTGCACCAGACCGAACGCGTTCTCGGTGATCAGGGTGCGGCCCTTTCGGGCGAGCACCCGAACTGCCTCAGCGTCGATGAGTTTGCGCCGCAGCACATCACGCTCTTCCGGGTCGATCGGGGCATCGACGATGCGCCCCTCGCACTTCGACAGCACCTTGCTGGTCACTACGACGATGTCGTCGTCGCGCAACCATGGTGCGCCAGCCGCGATGGCCGCGGCGAGGTCGTCGCCCGGGCGGAACTCGGGCAGACCCGGCACGGGCAGCAGTTCCACCGCGGCGGCGGTTCCATGGTCGCCGCTCGGCGGCGCCGTTGAGCCGGGGTCGCCGCTCGGCGGCGTCGTGGGGCTGCGGTCGGTCATGGCTTCACACCGGCTAGATCCAGCCCGGCACGCACCATTTCACCGGTTGCCGCGGGATCGCTCATCAGCAGGGGTATCGAGCGGACCTCGACCCCGTCGATGTCCGCGCGGTCGTCCTCGTGGACCAGCCAGCCGTCGAGGATCCCGACGCCGGAGCGTGCGCCGTAGTGTCGGCCGACGGCTTCCGACGTACTCTCCACGCCGATCACCGACAGGCATTCATCGGCCATGCCGCGCAACGGTTTTCCCCCGACGATCGGGGAGTAGCCGATCACCGGAGCCGGGGTCGACCGCAGCGCACCGCGGATGCCGGGCACGGCCAAAATCGCGCCGACGCTCACCACCGGGTTCGAGGGCGCCACCAGGACGACATCGGCGGATTCGATGGCCTCGGCGACATCGGGTCCGGCAGTGGCTTTCTCGGCACCCACGAACGCGAAGCTGTGCGTGGGCACCTTGGCGCGGTACCGCACCCACCACTCCTGAAAGTGGATCGCGCGCTTCTCGCCCGCGTGCTCGCCGGGTCCGGGATCGGTGATCACGACGTGGGTTTCGCTGCGGTCATCGCTGGCGGGCAGCAACCTCGCCCCGGGTGACCACCGTGTGCACAGCGCCTCGGTCACCTGCGACAGCGGGTAACCGGCACGCAGCATCTGACTGCGCACCAGGTGCGTCGCCAAATCCCGGTCGCCGAGTCCGAACCAGTCGGGTTGCACGCCGTAGGCCGCGAGTTCCTCCCTCGCATGCCAGGTTTCGTCCCGATGTCCCCAGCCGCGGTCGGGGTCGATACCGCCGCCGAGGGTGTACATGCAGGTGTCGAGGTCCGGACAGATGCGCACGCCGAACATCCACGCGTCGTCGCCGACATTGACCACAGCAGTCAGTTCATGCTCAGCAGTATCATCAGTCCCAGCAGCATCTTTCGCCGTGTGGAATCGCCCCAGCTTCAAGAGATGTTGTACGCCAAGCAGGAAGCGGGCGCCGCCCACGCCGCCGACCAGTACCGTGACCTTCACATCGACCGAGAGTAGGCCGTCCAGCAGGATTCGGTTCGGGCAGGAGGACCGCGGCCGGGGATGTGACAGACACGCCGAGGTCACGACTCGCCGCATTTCGATCACGGAATGGTATGAATTCCTGTTCCAACGCTTGACCGGGGCAGCTAACGCGTGTGTAATCACACCAGTGTCATTTCCCGGTAGGCCATCCGGTTTCGGTGCCGCAGACCGAGATTCGATCACTTGTTCGAATTGGAAGTGCCCTACAGATTCGCGGGGCGCTTATAGGGGATCCACGAGACCAGGTGAGGAGGCAAGATGTCTTTTGAGTACGGCGATTTCGATCGCATCGTTCCGTTCGACAACCGATTCTTCGGCTCAGTAGGCAGCGCGCCGCACACCGATCCGGAACTGGCACCGATTGAGACGCCACGGCGTCCCCAGTTGACTCTGGTGCCAGATCCGATTGATGTTGTGCCGGCACTGACGCCAGAGGACGACCTGTGGCAGGAGCGCGCGCTGTGCGCTCAGACCGACCCCGAGGCATTCTTCCCCGAGAAGGGTGGCTCGACACGCGAAGCCAAGCGCATCTGCCAGGGCTGCGAGGTGCGCGACGCGTGCCTCGAGTACGCGTTGGCAAATGACGAGCGTTTCGGCATCTGGGGCGGCCTCTCCGAACGCGAGCGTCGCCGCCTCAAGCGCGGAATCATCTGACCTGCGCGGTCAGTCGTCGTCGATCGTCGGGTCGATGACCGAAGGCTCGACGCCCAGGTACGTGGCGACCTGAGCCACCAGGATTTCATGCAGCAGTTCCTCGAGTTCGATGGTGTCCTTCGCCCGTCGCTCGATTGGCTTGCGAAACAGAACAATTCGCGCCCGGGTGGCGTTGCCCCTGACGTCGACACCAGCCGGGATCAGCCGGGCCAGCACGATCGGCCCGTCGGCGATCACCTCCGGCGGCCACTGCACGCTGTGGGGATCCTTCGGGGCGATGCGGGGTATCTCGTCGACGGCCACATCCAGCGCCGTGAGCCGGTCCTGCCAGCGCCGCTCGATCGGCTCGTATGCCTCGAGCACCGCCATGTCGAACCGCTCGGCGCGACTGCGCCAACCCGGGACCGTGGGGGGAAGTAACGGCCCGCGCATCTCGCGGCCCCGGCGTGCGCGCAGGTGTCCACGCTTGGCCACCGCTTCGATGCTCCTCTCGTGCGCGATGAAAGCGATCGTAACGGTTCGAGATCGGCCGTCGGCAGGCTGCGCGTGTCCGGCGGCGCGCGGAGTGCGGCCACGATAGCCTTCCGCTGTGAACGTTCCCCGTCGCTGTTGCCGGCCCGGGTGTCCGCACTATGCGGTCGCGACGCTGACATTCGTCTACGCCGACTCGACGGCGGTCGTCGGCCCGCTGGCCACTGTCGCCGAACCGCACTCGTGGGACCTGTGTGTGGTGCACGCCGGTCGCGTGACGGCACCTCGCGGCTGGGAACTGGTTCGGCACGCGGGGCCGTTGCCCGCGTATCCCGACGACGACGATCTCGTCGCGCTAGCGGACGCGGTTCGCGAAGGATATGACGCCCCGCCGCCGATCAACAGGATGGCGACCGGTTTCTCCGATCCCGTCACCGGCGCGCACGGGGGGTCGCTGATGGCGCCGCCGGCCAGGCGGCCGGAGTCCAACGGTCGTCGTCGGGGTCATCTGCGGGTGCTGCCCGACCCCACCGACTAGTCCGAGTGCACGTCAATCGGGACGGCTAGGCTGGCGCCACAAGTAGTCCGTGTCACAAGGAGTCCTTTCCGTGCGCTCTTCGCGCGAGCGTCCCCCTACCCTTCGGGCGGGAGGTGCCCCCACATCGCAGTCCCGGCCCGCTGCGGCGGTTCATCGCGTCATCAAGGCCTATGACGTGCGCGGGCTGGTCGGAGAGGAACTCGACGAGCGGTTCGTCGCCGACGTCGGAGGTGCCTTCGCCCGCCTCGTGCGGCCCAGCGCCTCGCAGGTCGTGATCGGTTACGACATGCGGGCCAGTTCGCCGGTGCTGGCGGCGGCCTTCGCCGAAGGGGTGACCGCGCAGGGCCTCGACGTGGTGCGGATCGGGCTCGCCTCGACCGACCAGCTGTACTTCGCGTCCGGGTTTCTGGACTGTCCCGGTGCGATGTTCACCGCGAGCCACAACCCGGCGGCCTACAACGGCATCAAGCTGTGCCGGGCCGGTGCCAAACCGGTCGGCAAGGACACCGGCCTGTCCGCCATCGCCGACGAGGTCATCGCCGGGGTCCCCGGCCACGACGGTGCGCGCGGCACGATCAGCGACCGCGATGTGCTCACCGAGTACGGCGAGTTCCTTCGCTCGCTGGTGAGCCTGGCGGACCTGCGGCCGTTGAAGGTCGCCGTCGATGCGGGCAACGGCATGGCCGGCCACACCACCCCCGCGGTGCTGGGTCCGATCTCCGCGGTCACCCTGTCGCCGCTGTACTTCGAACTCGACGGCACGTTCCCCAACCACGAGGCCAACCCGCTGGACCCGGCCAACCTGACCGACCTGCAGGCCCATGTTGTGCACGCCGGCGCCGATATCGGGCTGGCCTTCGACGGTGACGCCGACCGGTGTTTCGTCGTCGACGAGAAGGGGCATCCGGTTTCGCCGTCAGCGGTGACCGCGTTGGTCGCCGCGCGGGAACTCGGTAGGGAGATCGGCGCCACGGTTATCTACAACCTGATCACCTCACGGGCAGTGCCGGAACTGGTGACCGAACGGGGCGGTACGCCGGTACGCAGCCGCGTCGGGCATTCCTATATCAAGGCGCTGATGGCCGATACCGGTGCGATCTTCGGCGGCGAACACTCGGCGCACTATTACTTCCGTGACTTCTGGGGCGCGGACTCCGGCCTGCTGGCCGCGCTGCACGTGCTGGCCGCGCTCGGCGAACAACACCGGCCGCTGTCGGAGATGATGGCCGACTATCAGCGCTACGAGGCATCCGGGGAGATCAACTTCACGGTCACCGACGCCGAGAAGTGTGTGGACGACGTGCTCAAGGCATTCGGCGCCCGGATCCACTCGATCGACCACCTCGACGGTGTCACCGTCGACCTGGGCGACGGCGTCTGGTTCAACCTGCGGATGTCCAACACCGAACCGTTGCTGCGGCTCAACGTCGAAGCCCGCAGCACCGAGGAGGTCGACGAGATCGTCGCAGAGGTCGCCTCCCAGATCACCGCCGGCGCCGAGGCGGCTACATGAGCGCGGTCCCGCCGTCCTCGGCTGCGGTCGTGAACCTCGACGACGTCGACGGTTTGCAGACCGCCGACCGCGATGGCCTGCTCCGCGCCGCCGCGATGGCCGGTGCCCAGGTGCGCGCCACCGCCGCCGCGCTCGACGAGGGCGACCTCGAATCGTTGCGGGCCGACGGAGTACCCCGGACGCTGATCTGGGTTGCCGGCCGCGGCAGTGCGGAGACGGCCGGAGCGCTGCTCGCCTCGGCCTGGGGCGCCTCGGTGGCCGCACCCGTCGTCCTCGCGCCCGAGGCGCCGCCGTGGATCGGGCCGCTGGACGTGCTGATCGTCGCGGGTGACGACCCGGGTGATCCGGCCCTGGTGAACGCCGCCGCCGCCGGGGTGCGTCGCGGCGCGCGGGTGGTCGTCGCCGCCCCCTACGAGGGCCCGCTGCGCGACGTCGCGGCCGGGAGGGCCGCGGTGCTGCCGCCCCGAATGCAGGTGCCCGACGAGTTCGGCTTCGTGCGCTACCTCGCCGCCGGTCTGGCGACGCTGAAGGTCGTCGATCCGGCCGTGCACGTCGACCTCGCGGCTCTGGCCGACGAACTCGACGCCGAGGCACTTCGCAACAGCGCGGGCCGGGAGCTGTTCACCAATCCGGCCAAGGCGCTGGCCGAGCAGATGTCCGGCCGCGAGGTCGTGCTGGCCGGTGACAGCGCGGCGACGCTCACGCTGGCTCGGCACTGTGCGGCGGTACTGTTGCGTACAGCCCGCCAGGTGGTCGCCGCGGTCGGCTTCGCCGATGCGCTGGTGGCGCTGCGCGACGGCATGGGTGGCGCGTCGGCGGCCGACCGGGAGCGGTCGATCTTCCATGACGAACAGCTCGACGGTCCACTTCCCCGGCGGGTGCAGACGTTCGTGCTGACCACCGATGCGGAGCGGCCGTTCGTCGTCGCCCGAGCCGCGGGCATGGACGACGTCGACGTGATCAGTGCCCAGGACGTGCCGGAACTGCCGGAGGCGGCGGCGGTGCCCGATGCGCCGGCGTCGGCGGGACGCCTGGAACAACAGTTGGCCATGCTGGCGCTCCGCCTCGAGATGACCGCCGTATATCTGAAACTAGTTCGAGGTTAGCCAAGTGCACTTGCTACGCGGAGCGGTGCGGACCTACGCCTGGGGTTCGCGCACGGACATTGCCGAGTTCACCGGAAGGCCAAGTCCGACACCACATCCCGAAGCGGAGCTGTGGTTCGGTGCGCATCCCGGCGACCCCGCCACGCTCGAGTGCGAGGATGGGGAACGCTCGCTGCTCGACGCGCTGCGAGACGATCCCGAGGGGCAGTTGGGATCGACGGTCTGTGGGCGCTTCGATGACATGCTGCCGTTTCTGGTCAAGGTCCTGGCCGCCGACGAGCCGCTGTCCCTGCAGGCGCACCCCAGCGCCGAGCAGGCGATCGAGGGTTTCGACCGGGAGAACAGGCTGGGCATCCCGGTGTCGGCGCCGAACCGCAACTACCGCGATCCCAGTCACAAGCCTGAATTGATCGTCGCGTTGAGTACTTTCGAGGCGTTAGCCGGCTTCCGGCCCGTCGCCCGGACCATCGAGTTGATGCGTGCGCTCGCGGTCAGCGATCTCGACCCGTTCGTCAACTTGCTCTCCGGGCAACCCGACGGCGACGGGCTGCGTGCGCTGTTCACCACCTGGATCACCGCGCCGCAACCCGACCTCGACGTAGTGGTGCCGGCGGTGATCGACGGGGCGATCCACTATGTTTGTTCGGGTAGAAGCGAATTCGCGGCCGAAGCCAAGACCGTGTTGGAGCTCGGCGAACGGTATCCCGGCGATGCTGGTGTACTGGCTTCGCTGCTGCTCAACCGCATCACCCTGAGCCCCGGCGAAGGTATCTACCTGTCGGCAGGCAACCTGCACACCTATCTCAGCGGTGTGGGGGTGGAAGTAATGGCCAACTCCGACAACGTATTACGTGGCGGGCTCACCCCCAAGCACGTCGATGTGCCGGAGTTGTTGCGTGTGCTCGACTTCACGCCCGCGGAGGACGTGGTGGTCCGGCCCGAGCACGTCGAGGACAGCATCGAGTCGGTGTACCACACACCGGCGCAGGAGTTCTCGGTCTCGGTGCTGCACATCGACGGCGACCGGATCGGGCACGAGATCGACGCGCCCACGCGGCACGACGGCCCGCAGATACTGCTGTGCACCGAAGGCTCGACCGTCGTGCACGCCAAAGGCGGGTCGGTGACGCTGGATCGCGGGTCGGCGGCGTGGGTGTCGGCCGACGAGGGTCCGATCCGCCTCGCGGCGACGCAGCCGACGACGCTGTTTCGGGTCACGGTCGGTATCTGAAGCCCACCGGTCAGTGGGCCGCGTGCTTCTTGGCGCGGCGGCCGAACGGCAGCACGTGGATCGCCGCGAGGACGATCGCGCCGACCACCAGACCGATGAGCGCCGACGCGGCGGTGTTGACCAGCCACGCCAGCACACCGCCGATACCGCCGACGGCATGGTAAACGAGTTCCTCGAGGTGGTGGACCAGGCTGTACGGCAGGTGCCAGCCCAGCTCGTTGCTTCCGACGAGCAGGATGTGGCCGCCGACCCACAGCATCGCGACCGTGCCGACCGTGGAGAGCGCCGTAAGCAGCTTCGGCATCCCGGCCACCAGGCCGCGGCCGATCTTCTGTGCGAACCTCGAACTACGTTGCGCGAGGCCGAGCCCGATGTCGTCCATCTTCACGATGCCGGCGACGACGCCGTACACCGCGATCGTGATCACGACCGCCACGATGACGAGGATGATCAGCCGCGGCCAGAACGACTGGTCGGCCACCTCGTTCAGCGCGATCACCATGATCTCGGCCGACAGGATGAAATCGGTGCGGACGGCTCCGGTGACCATGAACTTCTCGGCGTCCTCACCCGACCCGGCGACGGGTGCGGGGTGGTGGTGGCTCGCATTTCTACGAAATCTCGCCACGACCTTCTCGGCGCCCTCGTAGCTCAGGTAGGTCGCGCCGAGCATCAGCAGCGGCGTCAGCAACCACGGTATGAACTGGCTGAGCAGCAGCGCCGCCGGCAGGATGAAGACCAGCTTGTTGCGCAGTGACCCGATCGCGATGCGCTTGATGATCGGCAACTCGCGCTCGGCCGCGAGCCCGTGGACGTACTGCGGGGTCACCGCGGTGTCGTCGACGACCACGCCCGCCGCTTTGGCGGTCGCCCGCCCCGTGGCCGCACCGATGTCGTCGACCGAAGCGGCCGCCATCCGCGCCAGTACCGCGACGTCGTCGAGAAGCCCGAACAGACCCGCGCTCATCGCGTCCTCGTCATGGCTACCAAATTACCGGCCCGGGTCTCACGCCGATTGCGGCGCCGTAACCGGCTGTCTGGCCGCCCGTCTCTCGGCCAACCACAGCCGCATGTTGTGCCGGATGGTGCGGCCGACCAGTCGCGGCGACGGCACCATGTAGAGGCTGTCGAGAAGGCTGAACCGGCGCAGAAACCATTCGGCCAGAACGGGATCCGTCTCCGCCGCGCCGAGGAACTGGTCGAACAGCCCGCCCACCGGCTTGTACCACCACTTCGACTCCCCGGTCGCATGGTGCAGCGTCAGGTCGCCGATGGCCGTCATCACCCAGACCGGCCACGTCGTCTTCGCCGTCGCCTGCGCGAGTCGCTCCGCGACGTCGGGGTCGCCGGATTCCAGCACGGTGCGCAGGTTGCCGGCCTGGATCGCCGTCATCGTCATGCCCTGACCGAATGTCGGGTTGAAGCTGACGACGGCGTCACCGAACGGAAAGATGCCGGCGGGAAAGTGCTCGAGATCGTGGTAGCGCCGCCAGCGACTCGTCGGGTATCTGTGGAACGCCATCTCGCCGAGCGGCGTGGCCTGCCGCAGCGCGGCGGAGACGTGGGCGGGCAAGATCTCGTCGGCGAGGTCGAGGATTTGCGCGACGGTCTGCGGCGGTTCGACCTTGCCGACGCCGAAGGTCGTGACGTTCCAGTTGCCGTCCTCATAGAACAGCATGCCGATGCCGAGCGGCTGTGCCCGCGAAGCGCCCGCCACCACAACCTTCTCGGCGAGCAGGCCCTCGGGAACGTGAAACTGGTGGCTGGCGTAGGCGATGCCGACGTCGACGGTTTCCTCGGCCGGACGCTCGTAACCCCACTTCTGGAGCCACACCGGCAGGCGGGTGCCGCGGCCGGTGGCGTCGACGACGAGATCGGCGTCAACGATCCGATCCGAATCGAGCACCACACCGGTCACCCGTTGCCCCGCCGGGTCGTAGGCCGGTTCGGTGATCACCGCCTGGACGAGGTCCACGTTGCCGATGTCGCTCACACGCTTGCGAATCTGCCATTCCAGCTGTGGGCGGCTGGGCACGTAGGCGGTGAACTCGTTCTGCAACCGGTGCGCCGTGCCCAGTACGTGCCCGGCGGCGCCGAAATGGATGCAGTCCGGCCGGTTCTCCAGCACCGGGACACCGTCGGCAACCATGTCGGCGAGCAGACCGGGGAAGTGGCTTTCGAACTCTTCGGCGCCCCGCGCCATCAGCAGATGAACGTGGCGGCCCTGCGGCACCGCGGCGCGGTTCGCCGGATGGTCGGGCAGATCGTCGCGCTCGTAGACGGTGACCCGTTCGCTGACGTCGGAAAGCACCCGGGCCGCACACATGCCCGCCAGGCTGCCCCCGACGACGGCCACGTGTTTATAACTCCACCCCATCGGGTGCACAGTACTCGGTACATTTCGTTTCCAGGGCGTGGTACAGCCCTTCAACAGGAGGTCGCGCAATGGCTCGGCGGACGAAGTCGGTGGAGCAGTCGATCGCCGACACCGATGCCCCCGAGAGCCGGTTGCGCAAAGACCTGAACTGGTGGGACCTCACCGTATTCGGCGTTTCCATCGTGATCGGCGCGGGCATCTTCACCATCACCGCCTCGACCGCGGGCAACCTCACCGGGCCGGCGATCTCGATCTCGTTCGTGCTCGCCGCCATCGCCTGCGGTCTGGCGGCGCTCTGCTACGCTGAGTTCGCCTCCACGGTGCCGGTCGCGGGCAGCGCCTACACGTTCTCCTACGCGACGTTCGGCGAGTTCGTCGCATGGATCATCGGGTGGGACCTGATCCTCGAGTTCGCCGTCGCGGCCGCGGTGGTCGCCAAGGGCTGGTCCAGCTACCTGGGCGAGGTGTTCGAGTTCGGCGGCGGAACAGCGGATCTCGGTGCACTGCAACTGGATTGGGGCGCACTGCTGATCATCGCGTTCGTCACCGTCATCCTGGCCTGGGGCACCAAGCTCTCCGCCGGGGTCAGCCTGGCGATCACCGTGATCAAGGTGGCAGTGGTGTTGCTGGTGGTCGCCGTCGGCGCGTTCTACATCAAGGCGGCGAATTATTCGCCGTTCCTGCCGCCCGCCGAAGCCGGCGAAGGCGGAAGCGGCACCGATCAATCGCTGCTCTCGCTTCTCACCGGCGCCGAGGGCAGTAGCTACGGCTGGTACGGCCTGCTCGCCGGCGCCTCGATCGTGTTCTTCGCGTTCATCGGGTTCGACGTCGTGGCCACCACCGCGGAGGAGACCAAGAACCCTCAGCGGGATGTGCCCCGCGGCATCCTGTCCACCCTCGCCATCGTCACGGTGCTCTACGTCGCGGTGTCTGTCGTGTTGACCGGCATGGTGCACTACACCGTGCTGCGCGATGCGGGCGAGAAGGCCAACCTCGCGACGGCATTCAGCGCGAACGGAATCGACTGGGCGGCGAAGGTCATCTCGATCGGCGCACTGGCGGGCCTCACCACCGTGGTGATCGTGCTGATGCTCGGACAGACGCGCGTGTTCTTCGCGATGTCCCGCGACGGGCTGCTGCCCCGCCCGCTGGCCAGGACCGGTGGTCGTGGCACTCCGGTGCGCATCACGTTGATCGTCGGTGTTCTGGTGGCGATCACGGCATCGGTGTTCCCGATCGACAAGCTCGAGGAGATGGTCAACATCGGGACGCTGTTCGCGTTCGTGCTGGTGTCGGCCGGCGTGATCGTGCTGCGACGCATTCGGCCCGATCTGAAACGCGGCTTCCGGGTACCGGGGGTGCCGTGGCTGCCCGTCGCGTCGATCGTGGCGTGCGTGTGGCTGATGCTGAACCTCACCGCGCTGACGTGGATCCGGTTCCTCGCGTGGATGGCAATCGGCGTCGTCCTCTACTTCGCATACGGTCGCCGCCACTCCGTGCTCGGCTGCCGGGAATCCTCGGCGATTTCGATGACTTAGGGCGCGAGCGCTCAACCCGGTACAGATTGCGGGCCGAAAACCGTACGTAAGTGAGCGCTCGCGCCGAAGGCACGCGCCAGCGCGGTTTACAAAAGGGATGTTCGTGTCTAGACAGCCGACAAATATCCCGTTATAGTCAAGCGAAGTCGTGACGGCACTCACAGGAGGCATGGCAGTGACCACACAGATGTCAGACGTCGAAGTGGCTCAATGGCGCGACAAGAAGCGCTATCTCTGGCTGATGGGCTTGATCGCGCCGACGGCGCTGTTCGTGGTGCTGCCGCTGGTCTGGGCTTTCAACCAGTGGGGCTGGCACGCCGCGGCGCAGGTGCCGTTCTGGATCGGCCCGATCCTGCTGTACATCCTGCTGCCCGCGTTGGACCTGAAATTCGGGCCGGACGGACAGAACCCGCCCGACGAAGTGATGGAGCGGTTGGAGAACGACAAGTACTACCGCTACTGCACCTACATCTATATCCCGTTCCAGTACGCGAGCGTCATTGTCGGCGCCTACCTGTTCACCGCATCCGACCTGAGCTGGCTCGGCTTCGACGGCGGGCTGGGCTGGCCCGCCAAGATCGGCCTCGCATTGTCGGTCGGTCTGCTGGGCGGGGTGGGTATCAACACCGCCCACGAGATGGGGCACAAGAAGGACTCGTTGGAGCGGTGGCTGGCCAAGATCACGCTGGCGCAGACCTGCTACGGCCACTTCTATATCGAGCACAACCGCGGTCACCACGTCCGCGTCGCCACCCCCGAGGATCCCGCCTCGGCCCGCTTCGGTGAAACCTTCTGGGAGTTCCTGCCACGCAGCGTCTTCGGTTCGCTGAAGTCTGCCTGGGAACTTGAGGGCAGGAGGCTCGAGCGCGCCGGAAAGGGCAAGTGGCACTGGTCGAACGACGTGCTCAATGCTTGGGCGATGTCGGTGGTCTTCTACGGCGTGCTGATCGCGGTGTTCGGCTGGTCCTTGATCCCCTACATCGTCATCTCGGCGGTCTTCGGCTTCACGCTGCTCGAGACGGTCAACTACCTCGAGCACTACGGCCTGTTGCGGCAGAAGACCCAGAGCGGTCGCTACGAGCGTTGCGCGCCCGCGCATAGCTGGAACTCCGATCACATCGTGACCAACCTGTTCCTGTATCACCTGCAGCGGCACAGCGACCACCACGCCAACCCGACCCGGCGCTATCAGACGCTGCGCAGCATGGCGGGCGCGCCGAACCTGCCGAGCGGCTATGCGTCGATGATCGCGCTGACGTACTTTCCGCCGGTGTGGCGCCGCGTGATGGACCACCGCGTGCTCGAGCACTACGACGGCGACATCGGCCGGGTCAACGTGCACCCCCGCGTGCGCGACAAGGTGGTGGCGAAGTACGGAGTTCCGGCATGACCGCCTACCGCTGCCCGGGCTGTGACTACGTCTACGACGAACGCAACGGCGCTCCGCGGGAAGGCTTTCCAGCCGGCACCCCGTGGAGCGACATCCCCGACGACTGGTGCTGCCCGGACTGTGCAGTACGCGAGAAGTTCGACTTCGAACAGATGGGAGCAACGAAGTGAGCGACTACAAGCTCTACGAGTGCCAGGTGTGCGGCTTCGAGTACGACGAGGCCAAGGGCTGGCCGGAGGACGGCATCGCCCCCGGCACGCGCTGGGACGACATTCCCGACGACTGGACCTGCCCGAATTGCGGGGCGGCCAAGTCGGACTTCGAGATGGTCGCGGTCGCGCGTTCGTGACGACGGCTTGGGCGACGGGAAAGACTAGTGTCGCGCGTGTGAGGACGCGTGACCGCGGGCAGCGCATTCCCTACGCGGAGGCGTCGAGGGTGCTGCTGCGCGACTCCATCTTGGACGGTATGCGGGACCTGTTGATGACCCGCGACTGGTCGTCGATCACGCTGGCGCACGTCGCCAAGGGCGCCGGCATCAGCAGGCAGACCATCTACAACGAGTTCGGCTCGCGGCAGGGCCTGGCGCAGGCGTACGCGCTACGGCTCGCCGACCGGCTCGTCGACCAGATCCACGACGCGATCGAAGGCAACGTCGGTGACGTCTACGCCGCGTTCCTTCAGGGGTTCCGGGACTTCTTCACCGAGTCCGCCGCCGATCCGCTGGTGATCTCGTTGCTGACCGGTGAGGCAAAACCCGACCTGCTGCAACTCATCACCACCGACAGCGGACCGATCCTGACACGGTGCAGCGAGCGGCTGACGTCCACCTTCATCGACAGCTGGGTACATGCCAGCGAAGAGGACGCCGGAGTGCTGGCCAGGGCCATCGTCCGGCTCGCCATGAGCTACGTGTCGATGCCGCCCGAAGCCGACCATCTGACCACCGACACGGTGGCGCGCGACCTGGCCAGATTGATGACGCCGTTTGCCGAACGCTACGGTGTTCTCGATACCCCTTAGCTGTCAGAGCGCCACCGCTGTCCAAACCGCACGGGCGCCTGTCCCGCGAGCCCGCAGGCTAGGGGTCTCGCACGGCCGTGGCGGTGTGCGCTGCCGTGCGCTCCAAGCCAAAGACGAACGAAAAGGGGCTCTGTATGACTGCTCTGACCGCCGATGTCCGCAACGGTCTCGACTACAAGGTCGCCGACCTGACGCTGGCCGAATTCGGACGCAAGGAGATCCGCCTCGCCGAGCATGAGATGCCCGGCCTGATGGCGCTGCGCCACGAATACGCCGAGGTCCAGCCGCTCAAGGGGGCGCGGATCTCGGGCTCGCTGCACATGACCGTGCAGACCGCGGTGCTGATCGAAACGCTGACCGCGCTGGGCGCCGAAGTGCGCTGGGCCTCATGCAACATCTTCTCCACCCAGGACCACGCCGCCGCGGCCGTCGTCGTCGGACCCAACGGAACTCCCGAGGAGCCCAAGGGCACGCCGGTGTTCGCGTGGAAGGGCGAGACCCTCGAGGAGTACTGGTGGGCCGCCGAGCAGATGCTCACCTGGGCGGGCCAGCCGGCGAACATGATCCTCGACGACGGTGGTGACGCCACGATGATGGTGTTGCGCGGCGCGCAGTACGAGAAGGCCGGTGTGGTGCCGCCCGCCGAGGACGACGATTCGGCGGAGTGGAAGGTGTTCCTGGGTGTGCTGCGGGAGCGCTTCGAAACCGACAAGAGCAAGTGGACGAAGATTGCCGAGTCGGTCAAGGGTGTCACCGAGGAGACCACGACGGGCGTGCTGCGCCTGTACCAGTTCGCCGCCGCCGGCGAGCTGGCGTTCCCGGCCATCAACGTCAACGACTCGGTCACCAAGTCCAAGTTCGACAACAAGTACGGGACCCGGCACTCGCTGATCGACGGCATCAACCGCGGCACCGACGTGCTGATCGGCGGCAAGAAGGTGCTGATCTGTGGCTACGGCGACGTGGGCAAGGGCTGCGCGGAGTCGCTGGCGGGCCAGGGCGCGCGCGTCGCGGTCACCGAGATCGACCCGATCAACGCGCTGCAGGCGCTGATGGACGGCTTCGACGTCGTGACCGTCGACCAGGCGATCGGCGAGGCCGACATCGTCATCACGTCGACCGGCAACAAGGACATCATCACCCTCGACCACATGAAGGCGATGAAAGACCAGGCCATCCTCGGCAACATCGGCCACTTCGACAACGAGATCGACATGGCCGCCCTGGAGCGCTCCGATGCCACCCGGCTCAACATCAAGCCGCAGGTCGACCAGTGGGTCTTCGAGAGCGGCAAGTCGATCATCGTGCTGTCGGAGGGCCGCCTGCTGAACCTGGGCAACGCGACCGGTCACCCGTCGTTCGTGATGAGCAACAGCTTCAGCAACCAGGTCATCGCCCAGATCGAGCTGTGGACCAAGAACGACGAGTACGACAACGAGGTGTACCGGCTGGCCAAGCACCTCGACGAGAAGGTAGCGCGCATCCACGTCGAGGCCCTGGGTGGCGCTCTCACTCGCCTGACCAAGGAGCAGGCCGAGTACATCGGCGTCGACGTCGAGGGCCCGTACAAGCCCGAGCACTACCGCTACTGACCGCTGCTACCAGTCGAGACTGCGGTGAGATCGCGTTTTCTGCGAAGCATGCGATCTGCCCGCAGTTTCGGCGCGGTGCGGTAACCTCCGCCGCGTGGATCGGGTCGTGGGGGTTCTCGTTGCGCTGCTGTTGATCGGAAGTCTGGGGATCCCGAGGGCGACGGCCGACGACCCGACCATCGACGCCCACAACCCGATCTTCAACGAGGACGAGTACCAGGCGTTCTACACCCCGCCCGATCCGCTGCCGCCGGGCAAACCGGGCGACCTGGTTCGCACCGAGCCGTCCCGGCTGGTACTCGAACCGTCCGGTGAGCTCGGCATGATCATGGCCGACGGCACGCGAATCATGTACCGCAGCACCGACGCTCGCGGCAACCCGGACGTCGTCACCGGCACCTACTTCGAACCGCACGCGCCATGGCCGTTCGGCGGGCCGCGGCCGCTGATCGTCTATGGCCCCGGCACTCAGGGGCAGGGCGACCAGTGCGCGCCGTCGCGGCAGTTCAACCAGGGCATCCACTGGTCGCCGTACCTCGACCTGGCGTTCAACTACGAGGAGCTGTTCGTCGCGACGATGGTGGCGCGCGGCTTCGCGATCGTGATGACCGACTACGAGGGCCTCGGCACACCCGGACTGCACACCTACGCGAACCGCGTGTCGCAGGGCCACGCGATGCTCGACGCGGCGCGGGCGGCCAAGAATCTGCCCGGTACCTCGCTGGACCCGGCCGGGCCGCTGGCGTTCTGGGGTTACTCGCAGGGCGGGGGCGCGGCGGCCTCCGCGGCGGAGATGGCCGAGTCGTACGCGCCCGAGCTCCACGTGGTCGGCAGCTACGCCGGTGCGCCGCCCGCGGACCTCAAGGCGCTGTTTCCGTTCATCGACGGCAGCATGCTCATCGGAGCCGTCGGTTATGCGCTGAACGGGGTGATGGCGGCCTACCCCGAACACGAGGCGGCGATCCGGGCGACGTTGACCCCGCGCGGTGCCGACATGCTCTTCAAGGTGCAGGACCAGTGCGTCGCCGAGACACTGACGAAGTTCATGTTCCGCCACCTCCAGCCCTACTTCAATCAGGACATCTTCGCGCTGGTCGAGCAGGAGCCGTTCAAGTCGCTGTTCGACGAGCAGAAGCTCGGACGCATGAAACCCAATGCGCCGGTGCTGATCAACTCGAACCGGTTCGACCCACTTGTTCCGTGGGCGCCGGCGATGCAGATGGGCCGCGACTGGTGCGCCCAGGACGCCGACGTCGAGGCGCGCACCAACGAGCAACCGCCTTTCCTGAACAAGGCGATGGTCAACCACGGGCTGCCCATGCTGGTCGACGGCGAGCCGGCCATGCAGTGGATCGCCGACCGGTTCAAAGGTGTGCCGACGACTCCCAATTGCGGCCGTTTCTGAACAGAGGAGCGATCAGCGGGGCCCGGGCGGCCGCGGCGCGTTGAGGTCGAAGCGGACCCCGATCATCCGGATCACGAAGCACACGGCTGCACATCCCAACGCCGCGGCAGTGCCGTGCACCCCCAGGCGGTACGTGACCGCGGCGCAGCCGGCGCCGATCAACGCCGGAATCGCGTAGAGCTCGCTGCGGAGCACGGTGGGGATCTGCCCGATCATCATGTCCCGGATGGTTCCACCGCCGACCGCGGTGACGGTGCCCACGATCAGCGCCTGCGGCATACCGAAGCCCAGATTCAGCGCCTTGTAGGCGGCCAGGACCGCGAACACGCTCAATCCGACGGCGTCGAGCACGGTGATGGGCATCGTGAGCCGGTCCAGCCGCCGGCTGAGCGCGAACGCGATCAGGCCGCCCGCCACCGCCACGGTCAGGTAGCGCCAGTCGACGAACGTCGCCGGCGGCAGAGCGTCGAGGAAGACGTCGCGGATCGTCCCGCCGCCCAGCGCGGTGAACATGCCGAGTGCGGTGACCCCGAAGATGTCGAGTCGCTCGGCGCGCACCGCGGTCAACGCACCGTTGAGCGCGAAGGCGAAGGTGCCGATGAGATCGAGCACCAACAGCAACGGCGTTTCGGAGGACATGGGTCGAGGTATACCCGCCCGGTGAGGCATTCCAGGGCAGCTGCGGACGCAGTGCTCGACGGGCTGGCACACGTGCGGGACTGGCAGCAGGACTTCTACCGCGACCTGCACCGGCATCCGGAGTTGTCGCACCGGGAGGTCGACACGGCTCGCAAGGTCGCCGAACGGCTTCGCGAGTTCGGCTACGAGGTGCACGACGGCATCGGCGGGACCGGTGTCGTCGGAGTGCTGCGCAACGGGGTGGGTCCCGCGGTGCTGCTGCGCGCGGACATGGACGCCTTGCCGGTCGAGGAGGCCACCGGTTTGGACTATGCCAGCACCGTGCGGGCCACCGACGCCGACGGCAACGAGGTTCCGGTCATGCACGCCTGCGGACACGACGTCCACGTGGCCGCCCTGCTCGGGGCGGCCGAACTCCTCGCCGAAGGCACCGACCATTGGGGCGGCACGGTCGTCGCGCTGTTCCAACCCGCCGAGGAGACCTCCGACGGCGCACGAGCCATGGTGGACGATGGATTGGCGGAATTGATTCCGGGGGTCGATGTCGCCCTTGCCCAGCACGTCCTGCCCGCACCGGCGGGCCGGGTCGGCACCGCTGCCGGTCCGCTGCTGTCGGCGGCCGACAGCATGCGCGTCACCGTCTACGGCCGCGGTGCACACGGTTCCATGCCGCAGGCCGCCGTCGACCCGGTGGTGTTGGCGGCGATGATCGTCGTCCGGCTGCAGACGATCGTGTCGCGGGAAGTCGCCCCGGGCGATTCTGCCGTGCTCACCGTCGGCAGCATCCAAGCCGGCAGCAAGAGTAACGTGATTCCGGATCGTGCTGTGCTGCAACTGAACATCCGGACCTACAGCGAGCAGACCCGCACCGCGATGCTGGACGCGATCCGGCGCATCGTGACCGCCGAATGCGAGGCGTCGGACTCGCCCCGCGAGCCCGAGTTCGATATTTTCGACCGATTTCCGTTGACGGACAACGACACCGCCACCACGGAGCGGGTAAGCGACGCGTTCACAACGTTTTTCGGAGACCGCTGCCAGCCCATGCCGCAGCAGACCGCCAGCGAGGACTTCAGCGAGATCCCGGCGGCACTCGGTGTGCCCTACACGTACTGGGGTCTCGGCGGCATCGAACCGGCGGCCTACCAGGAGGCGGCGAAGCGCGGCCGGATCGATCAGGAGATCCCGGTCAACCATTCGCCGACGTTCGCCCCGGTTATTCAGCCCACGCTGGATACGGGGACTCAGGCGCTTGTCGTGGCCGCGCTGGCGTGGCTGGCGCCCGAGTGAATTTCCGGGATACCGGCGGCATCGAGGTTTAGTTCCGGTTGTCGCGGGAAAACGCGCTCAGCGGGGAGCACTGGTGCGCGATAGACCGACCCCGGTTCACGCGGAAAACAGTCGGGAGGAATCCATGGCGAAAAATCAAGGGCCGAAGGACGCCATCAAGGGCGCCGTCGAGGACGTCGTCGAAGAGGTCAAGGACAAGACCAAGGAAGTCTTGGAGGCCGCTACTGGTAAGGGTGCCGGCGCCTACGTACCGGGCGCGCCGGGTCCGCAGCCGCCGCAGTTCGACGAGCCGACCACACCACGGGAGCCGCTGCCGCCCAAGCCGGATCAGACGGCCCCCGAATTGCGCACTGCGACAGGTACTCCCGTCGAGGGCCCGCCGACCGCGCGTGGACAACAGGGCGAGTACCTCACGACCGCGCAGGGTGCCCGGCTGTACGAGACGGATCACTCGCTCAAGGCGGGCGAACGCGGACCGACGCTGCTGCAGGACCATCACCTGCGCGAGAAGGTGATGCACTTCGACCACGAGCGGATCCCCGAGCGCGTGGTGCATGCGCGCGGTGCGGGCGCGCACGGCGTGTTCCGCGGGAACGGCGCAGCCGAGAAGATCTGCAAGGCCGGGTTCCTGAAATCCGGCGTCGAGACGAAGGTTTTCGTCCGGTTCTCGACCGTGATCGGCAATCGCGGATCGCTCGACACGGCCCGCGACACCCGCGGGTTCGCCACCAAGTTCTACACCGACGAGGGCACCTTCGACCTCGTGGGCAACAACATCCCGGTCTTCTTCATCCAGGACGGCATCAAGTTCCCCGACGTCGTACACGCGGCCAAGCCGCACCCCGACCGCGAGATCCCGCAGGCCCAGACTGCGCACGACACGTTCTGGGACTTCCTGTCACTGCATACAGAGGCGACCGCGCACACGATCTGGAACATGTCCGACCGGGGGATACCGCGGTCGTACCGGATGATGGAGGGCTTCGGCGTCAACACCTTCCGGCTGGAAGCCCCAGACGGTTCCACATCGTTGGTGAAGTTCCACTGGAAGCCGCGTCAGGGTGTGCACTCGCTGGTCTGGGAGGAGGCGCAGTTGGCCGGCGGGGTCGATCCCGACTTCCATCGCCGCGACCTCGCCGACGCGATCGAGGCGGGCGCCTACCCGGAGTGGGAACTCGGAGTGCAGGTGATGCCGGATACGCCGGAACAGACCTTCGAAGGCATCGATCTGCTCGACCCGACCAAGATCGTGCCCGAGGAGCTGGCCCCGGTTCAGCCCATCGGCACGATGCAACTCAACGGCAATCCGACGAACTTCTTCGCCGAGACGGAACAGGTGGCCTTCCATCCCGGTCATCTGGTCCCCGGTATCGACGTCACCGACGACCCGCTCCTACAGGCGCGGCTGTTCTCCTACCTCGACACGCAACTGACGAGGCTGGGCGGACCGAACTTCGCGCAGATCCCGATCAACCGCCCGCACGCGCCGGTCAACGACATGCTGCGCGACGGATACCACCAGCACGGCGTTCATCCAGGGGCGGCGCCGTACCGTCCCAACTCACTGGACGGCGGCTGCCCGTTCCTCGCCGCCGCCGAAACCGGCGCGTACATCGAGATTCCCGCCGCGCTGCCGGCTTCGACGAAACGCCGTGCCGCGCCTGCCAGCTTCGATGACCACTTCACGCAGGCGACGTTGTTCTACCGCAGCCTGCAACCGGTGGAGCAGGCGCATGTCGCCGATGCGTTCATTTTCGAACTCGGCAAGTGCTACGAACAGGCGATCAAGGAGCGGGCCGTCGCGGTGCTCGCGAACGTCGATGCGGAACTGTGCGCCACGGTCGCGGCCGGCCTGGGACTTGAACCGCCCGCGCCCAGCGTGGCGCCCACCAGTCCGGAGCTCAGCCCGGCGCTCTCGCAGATCGGCGGGCGTTGGCCGGTCGAGGGACGCAAGGTCGGCATTCTCACGGGCGCCGACTCCGAGCCGGGCGAGGTCGCAGCGCTCGTCGCCGCGATCGCCGCCGCGGACCTGGTTCCGTTGGTAACCGCCTCGCATGGCGGCATGCTCCCCAACGGCAATGCGGCCCTTCCGATTTCGCGCACCTATGGCACGGGACGATCGGTGGAGTTCGACGCCCTGGTCCTCGCGGGCTCACCGCCCGACACCGGGGCCAGGATCATGGTCGACGAGGCGTTCCGGCACCTCAAGGCCATCGGCGTGCTGCCGCAGGGGGAGGGTCTGCTCGCCACGGCGGGTGTCTCCGCCGAGGGGGAAGGCGTTCTCACGGGCTCAGATCCAGCCCAACTCGCCGAGGCGCTCATCGACAGTCTCGGTGAGCACCGGGTGTGGAATCGCGTCCTCCTCGCCTAGTTTCGGTACCGGCCGGTGGGGTCAGGGATTGACCATCGCGCCGCAATGGTTCTTGAGGTCGACCAGTGGCTGCCGGATTCCGGCCATCTCGGCGTTCTCCTGCGGATGGCCTGCCATGTACCCCTTCATCTGGTCGGCTACCTGCTCACGGGTCTTGCCCTGCATGGTGTGGAGGAAGCCGTTGAGGTCGGGGTGAATGAACAGATAAGCCGACGTCGACGCGTCCACGCCGGCCCGGACCCCCTCGAGATCTGCGGCGGTGCAGCCGGGGGCGTTCATACCCGAATCCGGCGTTGCCTGCGCTGATCCCGTGACACCGAACAGTGCGGCGCCGAACAGTGCGCCGGTGCCTGCGATGCTGGCCGTCCATTGCAGCGTGCGGAGACGCGACATCGGAAGATCTCCTCGGATTGGGACTGCGGTTATCTGTTATCTGCCAGTCTGTGCGTGCCGCTGGTCGGCTGCCCGCCGCCCAAGGGCCTTGCCAGTCAATCGGCAGCGAATCTGCAGGCTGTCCGCGCGCCGGCGCGCCGGTGCCGAAGGGGTCGGGTACACCGTGACGCCGCTGGGTATCCCACAGCGGAAGCCAATGTGTCGGAACCCAGGAGAAGTCATGGCGATGCGCCACACCGCCACACCTTCGGCAATGCGAATCTCCACCGCCCTCTACAACTTCCGCGAGAGCCTGTTCGCGCTGCCGGCTCTCGTGCTGGTCGGCGGCATCGTGTTGGCCGAGGTGACGGCCTATCTCGACGATGTGGTCGGCGTCGAGAACTCGCTTCCGTTGACATTGGAGATGAACAGCAATGCTGCGATCTGGCTGCTGAGCACCGTCGCGGGCGCGACGATCACGACCGCCGGGGTGGTGTTCTCCTTGACGGTGGTGAGCCTGCAACTGGCCAGCAGCCAGTTCTCGCCACGGGTGATGCGGTCGTTCATCAGGGACAGGTTCAGTCAGTTCGTCATCGGCCTACTGGTGGCCACGTTCGTGTTCTGCGTGCTGACACTGCGTCATATCAGCGGCGAACCCAACTCGAACGCGCCGCGGGTATCGATGACGGCGGCGGTCGTGCTGGCGGTCGCGACCGTGCTGCTGATCATCGCCTACCTGAACCGGCTGGCCTACGGGTTACAGGTCGGCGAGGTGGTGCGCACGATCGCTGCGGAGGCCGACGCGGTCATCGACGAGCAGGCCAGGGAGGCCCGCACGGAGACGCCGGCGCGCGACGAGCCGACCGCCGAACCGGACCGCCACCTGACGGTGCGCGCGCACACCAACGGATGGGTCACCCAGGCGGCCAGCCGCTACATCTTGGCCGCGGTACCGCCGTCGACGACCGTGCGGTTGGAGACCCGCACCGGGGCCTACATCCACCGCGGCGAGGTGCTGATGACCTTGTGGCCGGTGCCCTCCGACCCCGAACGCGTCGAACGAAAGCTGAGGTCGACGGTCGAGATCGCCGACATCCGGACGATGCAGCAGGACGTCGACTTCGGCATCCGTCAACTCGTGGACATCGCCCTGCGCGCGCTCAGCCCCGCCATCAACGACCCGACGACCGCGACCGACGTGGTGCTGCGCCTCGGCAGTCTGATGCGCGAACTGCTGATGGCGGACACCCCACCGCCGGCGGTGCGCGGCGCCGGCGACAAGGTGCTGCTGCGGCCCTGGGACCTGTCCCACGAGGAGTACATTGCGCACGCCTTCGAACAGATCCGCCAGAGTTCGGCGAGCCAGCCGCACGTGGTCACCGCGCTGGCGCGCGTTCTGCGGATGCTGATCGAGCATGCCCGGACGGTGGGCTGCGAGCAGTACGTGCCTGCGCTGCGGGAGCAGCTTCGGCTGCTGACGGACGAGATGGCCGCGCGCGACGACATTCACCCGGCCGATCTGGAACGGCTGCAGGCGATCTCGAACGACATCGATCCGGCAGAACACGAGCTCTGACCGCAGCTTCGAAACTGAGCTTCTACGCGACTTTCGTCCAGAATCTCGCGCATGTCTTCAGATTCGCCGAAACAGGCGCGGTGGCGCTCGAGACATCTGAGTCCTCGTGGCCCGCGCTACCCTCGTCGCGTGCTCATCGTGATCGAGGGGGTCGACGGCGCGGGTAAACGCACACTGACCAACGGGCTGCGAACCGCGTTCGAGGCCGCGGGCCGGACGACGACGAGCCTGGCGTTCCCGCGCTACGGCCAGTCCGTCGAGGCCGATATGGCCGCCGAGGCGCTGCACGGATCCCACGGCGACCTGGCGGATTCGGTCTACGCGATGGCGGTGCTGTTCGCGCTCGACCGCGCGCATGCCAGAGCCGAGATCGAGCGCCTGCAGAACACGTACGACGTCGTCATCCTCGACCGCTACGTCGGATCCAACGCCGCCTACAGCGCTGCGCGCCTGCATCAGGGCGTCGACGGCGAGGTCGTCGAATGGGTCCGCGCCCTCGAATACGAGCGGCTCGCGCTGCCGAAGCCGGACGCCCAGGTGCTGCTGGCGGTCCCGACCGAACTGGCGGCTCAGCGCGCCGAGCACCGCGCCAGCACCGAGGTGGACCGTGTCAAAGACGCCTACGAACGCGACGGCGGGCTGCAGCAGCGCACCTCAGATGTCTATGCCGCGCTGGCCGCCGCGCACTGGTGCGGACGCTGGACGGTCGCCGGGCCCGACGTCAATGCCGTGGCGCTCGCCGGGGAACTGACCGCCCGATAGGGCCCGGTTCGCCGGTCAACACGCGAAACGCGCCGTGTGGTAGCCGGGGTTTATCGCAATTCGGTGACACCATGGACTCCATGAGGCAAAGGATTCTGGTTGTCGACGATGACCCGTCGCTCGCGGAGATGCTCACCATCGTGCTGCGGGGGGAAGGTTTCGACACCGCGGTCATCGGTGATGGCACCCAAGCGCTCACCGCGGTCCGCGAGCTGCGGCCCGACCTGGTGCTGCTCGACCTGATGCTGCCCGGCATGAACGGCATCGACGTCTGTCGGGTACTGCGCGCGGACTCCGGCGTGCCGATCGTCATGCTGACCGCCAAGACCGACACCGTCGACGTGGTGTTGGGCCTGGAGTCCGGCGCCGACGACTACGTGATGAAGCCGTTCAAGCCCAAAGAACTCGTGGCGCGAGTTCGGGCCAGGCTGCGGCGCAACGAGGACGAGCCGGCCGAGATGCTGTCGATCGGCGACGTCGACATCGACGTGCCTGCGCACAAGGTCACCCGGCAGGGCGAACAGATCTCCCTGACGCCGCTCGAATTCGACCTGTTGGTGGCGTTGGCGCGTAAACCACGCCAGGTGTTTACTCGAGATGTGCTGCTCGAACAGGTGTGGGGGTACCGGCACCCCGCCGACACCCGTTTGGTGAACGTGCATGTCCAACGTTTGCGGGCCAAGGTCGAGAAGGACCCGGAGAACCCGCAGGTGGTGCTGACTGTTCGAGGAGTGGGATACAAGGCCGGACCGCCGTGAGCCGGCACGGCTGCGCCGTGATCCTGACATCGACCGCCCGGCGGTCGCCGTGATCCGGCGGTGGCCTTGATCTTCAGTTCGAGGCGGCGCATCCACCGGCGATCGGCACCACTGGTGCGCGGGCTGGGCGCGTTGGGACGAGCGGTGAGCCTCGCCTGGAGACGCTCGCTGCAGTTGCGCGTCGTCTCGTTGACGCTGGGCTTGTCGCTTGCCGTCATCCTGGTGCTCGGTTTCGTGCTGACCAGCCAGATCACCGACCGCATCCTCGAGGTCAAGTTGCGCGCGGCCACGGAGGAGATCGACCGGGCGCGCACCACGGTCAGCGGCATCGTCGGCGGTGAGGAGACCCGCTCGCTCGACAGCAGCCTGCAGTTGGCGCGCAACACGTTGATCGACCGTGCCGCCGACGCCGAAGCGGGCCTGGCGGGCACTTTCGATGCGGTTCTCCTGGTGCCGGGAGACGGGCCGCGCGCAGCGACCGCGGCCGGTCCGGTCCAGCAGGTGCCCGACGCGCTGCGGGAGTTCGTCAAGGCCGGTCAAGTCAGCTACCAGTACGCAGGAGTGCACACCGACGGCTTCTCCGGGCCCGCGCTGATCGTCGGGAGCCCGACGTCCTCGCCGGTGACGAATCTCGAGCTGTACCTGATCTTCCCGCTGAACAACGAGGAGTCCACAGTTGCGCTGGTCCGCGGCACGATGGCCACCGGCGGCGTGGTGCTGCTCGGTCTGCTCGCCGCGATCGCCCTGCTGGTGGCGCGCCAGATCGTGCTGCCGGTGCGCTCGGCGTCGCGGATCGCCGAGCGGTTCGCCGAAGGACACCTCACCGAGCGGATGCCGGTGCGCGGCGAGGACGACATGGCCCGCCTCGCCGTGTCGTTCAACGACATGGCCGAGAGCCTGCACCGCCAGATCACCCAGCTCGAGGAGTTCGGCAACCTGCAGCGCCGGTTCACCTCCGACGTCAGCCACGAACTGCGCACCCCGCTGACGACGGTGCGCATGGCCGCCGACCTGATATACGACCACATCCACGATTCGGCTGACGATCTCGATCCGGCGCTGCGCCGGTCTACCGAACTGATGGTCAGCGAACTCGACCGGTTCGAGACGCTGCTCAACGACCTGCTCGAAATCTCGCGCCACGACGCCGGCGTCGCGGAGCTGTCCGTCGAGTCGCTGGATCTGCGCTCGACTGTGCGCAGCGCGCTCGACAATGTCGGGCATCTCGCGCAGGACGCCGACGTCAAGCTCATCGTCGACATGCCCACCAAGGAGGTCATTGCCGAGGTCGATCCGCGGCGGGTCGAGCGCATCCTGCGAAACCTCATCGCCAACGCCATCGACCACGCCGAGCGCAAGCCGGTACGCATCCGGATGGCAGCCGACGATGACACCGTCGCTGTCACCGTCCGTGATCACGGCGTCGGTTTGCGGCCGGGCGAGGAGAAGCTGGTGTTCAGCCGGTTCTGGCGTTCGGACCCGTCACGGGTACGGCGTTCCGGCGGCACCGGCCTCGGGCTGGCGATCAGCATCGAAGACGCCCGATTGCACCAGGGCAGGCTGGAAGCGTGGGGCGAACCCGGCAAGGGCGCCTGTTTCCGTCTCACGCTGCCGCTGGTTCGAGGGCACAAGGTGACGACTAGCCCGCTGCCGATGAAACCCGTTGAGCCCGAGGTACCGCCGCGACGCAACTGCGATCGTGAACCGGCGCAGGAGTCCGTGTGAGCCGCGTGCCGGCGGCCGGCTGGTTGTTGGCGCTGGTGCTCGTACTCGCGGGCTGCGCGGGGGTGCCGAGCTCGTCCTCGCCGCAAGCCATCGGCACCGTCGACCGTCCCGCTCCGCCCAGCCTGCCCAAGCCGACGCCGGGGATGGACCCCGACGTCCTGCTGCGCGAATTCCTCAAGGCGACAGCAGATCCGGCGAATAGGCATCTGGCCGCACGTCAGTTCCTCACCGAATCAGCTTCGCAGTCTTGGGATGACGCGGGCAGCGCGCTTCTGATCGACAACGTGGTCTTCGTCGAAACCCGTGGCCCGGAACGAGTTTCGGTGCACATGCGCGCCGACATCCTGGGCTCGCTGTCGGACATGGGCGTGTTCGAGACGGGGGAAGGTGCACTGCCGGACCCCGGACCGATCGAACTGGTCAAGACCTCCGAGGGCTGGCGCATCGACAAATTGCCCAACGGCGTCTTCCTCGACTGGCAACAGTTCCAGGCCACCTACAAGCGCAACACCCTGTACTTCGTCGACCCGACCGGTTCCACGGTCGTGCCGGACCCGCGTTATGTCGCGGTGTCCGATCCCGATCAGTTGGCCACCGAACTGGTGAGCAAGCTCATCGCCGGGCCACGACCGGAGATGGCCAAGACGGTCCGCAACCTGCTCGAGTCGCCGCTGAAACTGCGGGGCCCGGTAACCCGTGCCGACGGCGGCAAGATGGGTGTCGGTCGGGGCTATGGCGGGGCGAGGATCGATCTGGACAACTTGTCGACCACCGACCCGCACAGCAGGCAATTGCTTGCCGCACAGCTTATTTGGACGCTGTCGCGGGCGGGTGTCAACGGGCCGTATGTGATCAACGCCGACGGCGCGGCCCTCGACGACCGCTTCGCCGACGGGTGGGAGACCTCCGACGTGGCGGCCACCGACCCCGGCGCGGCCTCCGGTGTCGCCGCGGGCCTGCACGCGCTGTTGGGCGGCTCGCTCGTCGCACTCGACGGTCAGCGGGCGCCGCGGGTTCCGGGCCCGTTCGGGCAGATGCCGAACCAGACCGCCGCAGCGGTGTCGCGCTCCGGGCAGGAGGTCGCGTCGATCGTCACCCTGCGGCAGGGCGCACCCGACACGGCGTCGTCGATGTGGGTGGGGGCACTCGGCGGGGACGCCTCACAGGTTTTGGACGCGCGCAGCCTGTCGCGCCCGAGCTGGTCGCTCGACAACGCGGTGTGGGTGGTGATCGACGGCAACAACGTGGTGCGCGTCATTCAGGACGCCTCGGGTCAGCCGGCGCGGATACCGGTCGACTCCACCCCCGTGTCGAGCAAGTTCCCCGGGGTGATCACCGAGTTGCAGTTGTCCCGGGACGGCACCCGCGCGGCGATGGTGGTCGACGGGCAGGTGATCCTGGCCGGTGTCGAGCAGACGGAGGGCGGGGGGTACGCGCTGACCTATCCGCGACGGCTGGGCTTCGGTCTGCGCAACACGGTGGTGTCACTGTCGTGGCGCACGGGCGACGACATCGTGGTCAGCCGGACCGATCCGCAGCACCCGGTCTCCTATGTCAACCTCGACGGCGTCAACTCCGACGGGCCGAGCCGCAACCTGCTGATGCCGGTCACCACCGTGGCGGCCAACCCGTCCACCGTGTACGTGGCCGACGCGCGCGGGATCGTCCAACTGTCCGGATCGGTCGCCGAGGACGACCCGGCGTGGGCGGAGGTGCGCCCGCTGATGGTGCCCGGCGCCGAACCCGTGCTGCCCGGCTGACGACTTGTGTGCGAGTACGCCGATTCTTCGAGCTCAATCCCACGTTCGGCCGCTAGAAGACTCGCAGCGGCAGCCGGCTGAAGCCCCGGCGGGATAGCGGGCCTTGGTCGGCTGGTCTCACCACGTCGGCGTGTTTGAATGCCGCCCAGGTGCTCGTGGTCGTGTAGGCGACCGGGCAGGTCCGACGCAGGCGGTCGTACGCCGCAATCTGGTCGGCCAGCACCGCGGCAGCGCCCGGATCCCAGTCGGGTTGCTGCGCGTCCGTCATCGGTGTCCGGTCCCTTGGAAGGTCGGCTCGACGGGTCTTGGGGGACTGTGCCCCGAAACACTCACATCGTCGCCGATGGCGGCTCGGTCCGTGTTGTCACCGGGTACGGCCACACTGCGGACATGCTGGACCTCGTGCTACCGCTTCAGTGCGGGGGATGCGGCGCCCCGTCCACGCGGTGGTGTGACGCGTGTGCGTCGACGCTGACGGTCAGGGCCGACGACCCGCACCTCGTCTCCCCGCGGCTGGACCCAGGCGTGCCAGTGTTTTCCCTCGGCCGCTACGCGGGGCCGCGGCGCTCGGCGGTAATCGCGCTCAAAGAGCACGGTCGCGCCGACCTGCTCCGGCCGCTTGCCGCGGCGCTACGAGTGGGCCTGATCCATTTGCTCACCTGGGGTCTGATCGACATTCCGCTGACGGTGGTGCCCGCACCGACCCGCCGATGGTCGGCCCGGCGCCGCGGCGGCGACCCGGTGACCCGGATGGCGCGCTCGGCGACGGCCGACCTGCCGGAAGTGGCCGTCGTGCCCGCGTTGCGGACCCGCGCGTTCGTCGCGGACTCGGTGGGGTTGTCCACGGCCGACCGCCAGCGCAACATCGCGGGCCGGGTCAAGGCGATGCGATCGGTCGCGGGCGAGGTGCTCGTCGTCGACGACATCGTCACCACCGGCGCGACGGCCGCCGAATCAGTTCGTGTCCTGCGTACCGGTGGGGCGCGCGTGGCGGCCGTGCTGGTTGTGGCCAACGCGTGACCACGGCCGCGAACGCTGCCGTATCAGACCGATGTGAAGAACTGAAAACAGGTCGGCGGATTCGCTGGCACTACCGGGTGAACGCGGCTACCGTCGGCTGCAACACCCGTGAATGACTCACGGCCGGCGCTCAGATCCGAAGCGCCAGCATCGCCGACGCGGTAGGAGGTGAGTAGACGACACCTTGCACCGGCGAGCGGCGAGACATGCAAGCGCCGTCGGTGCGGTTTCCATGACAACCCGGGCACGCTGACGCGTGCGGACGCCGAAGAAACGAGTTGCCAAGCATGTCAAGCCAATCCGCGGACCCCCGAACGACGGTGATCGAGGACGAGACGTCCGAACCCCAAACGCGGGCCGAGGTTGCGGTCACCGGCCGCAACGTCGAGATCCCCGACCACTTCCGCACCTACGTCGCAGAGAAACTGTCACGCCTGGAACGATTCGACCGCACCATCCACCTGTTCGACGTCGAACTCGACCACGAGCGCAACCGACGTCAGCGCAAGAACTGTCAGCATGTGGAGATCACCGCCCGCGGCCGCGGCCCGGTCGTACGTGCCGAGGCGTGCGCGGACAGCTTCTATGCCGCGATGGAGTCGGCTGTCGACAAGCTCTCCGAGCGGTTGCGCCGCGCGCGTGACCGGCGAAAGATCCACTACGGCGACAAGACCCCGGTGTCGGTCGCCAGGGCCACCGCCGTCACCCCGCCGCCCGATCCGTCGGACGCGACACCGTCCGAGCACGACGGCGCCGTCCTCGACGATCACGAACCCGGGCGGATCGTGCGAGTCAAGGAGCACCCGGCCACGCCCATGACTGTCGACGACGCGCTGTCGCAGATGGAATTGGTCGGCCACGACTTCTTCCTCTTCCACGACAAGGAGTCCGACCGGCCGTGCGTGGTCTACCGCAGGCACGCCTACGACTATGGCTTGATTCGGCTCGCTTGAGCCGGGTGGCCTGATTCGGCTCGCTTGAGCCGGGTGGCTTGATTCGGCTCGCTTGAGCCGGGTGGCCTGATTCGGCCTGGTACGACGTAGCTCGGCCCGGGTCCGGCCGCATGTCACTTACCATGGGTTGAGCTCAAGACTTCCAACCCATAGGGGAACTAGCGTGCTGCAAAAGTTGCTGCGTCTCGGCGAAGGCCGCATGGTCAAGCGCCTCAAGGGGGTGGCCGACTACGTCGACTCCCTGGCAGGCGATATCGAAAAGCTGACCGACGCCGAACTGCGGGCCAAGACCGACGTGTTCCGCAAGCGTGTCGACGACGGGGAAAGCCTCGACGACCTGCTGCCCGAGGCGTTCGCGGTCGCGCGCGAGGCGGCCTGGCGCGTGCTGGATCAAAAGCCGTTCAAGGTGCAGCTGATGGGCGGCGCGGCGCTGCACTTCGGAAACGTCGCGGAGATGAAGACCGGTGAAGGCAAGACCCTCACCGGTGTGCTGCCCGCCTACCTCAATGCGCTGTCCGGCAAGGGCGTGCACATCGTCACGGTGAACGACTACCTGGCCAGGCGCGACGCCGAGTGGATGGGACGTGTGCACCGGTTCCTCGGTCTGGACGTCGGCGTCATCCTCGCGCAGATGACCCCCGACCAGCGCCGGGTCGCCTACGGCGCCGACATCACCTACGGCACCAACAACGAGTTCGGCTTCGACTATCTGCGCGACAACATGGCGCACTCCCTGGACGACCTGGTCCAGCGGGGGCACAACTTCGCGATCGTCGACGAGGTCGACTCCATCCTCATCGACGAGGCCCGCACGCCGCTGATCATCTCCGGCCCGGCCGACGGCGCCTCGCAGTGGTACACCGAGTTCGCGCGGATCGCGCCGTTGATGGAAAAGGACGTGCACTACGAGGTCGATATCCGCAAGCGGACCATCGGCGTGCACGAACTCGGGGTCGAGTTCGTCGAAGACCAGCTGGGCATCGACAACCTCTATGAGGCGGCCAACTCGCCGCTGGTCAGCTACCTCAACAACGCGATCAAGGCCAAGGAGCTGTTCCAGCGCGACAAGGACTACATCGTGCGCGACGGCGAGGTGCTCATCGTCGACGAGTTCACCGGCCGCGTACTGGTCGGGCGTCGCTACAACGAGGGCATGCACCAGGCCATCGAGGCCAAGGAACGCGTCGAGATCAAGGCCGAGAACCAGACGCTGGCCACGATCACGCTGCAGAACTACTTCCGGCTCTACGACAAGCTCGCGGGCATGACCGGCACCGCCCAGACCGAGGCGGCCGAGTTGCACGAGATCTACAAGCTCGGCGTGGTGCCCATCCCCACCAACAAGCCGATGATCCGTGCCGACCAGTCCGACCTGATCTACAAGACCGAAGAGGCGAAGTACATCGCGGTCGTCGACGACGTGTCCGAGTGCTACGAGAAGGGTCAGCCGGTGCTGATCGGCACCACCAGCGTGGAGCGCTCCGAGTACTTGTCGCGGCAGTTCACCAAGCGCCGCATCCCGCACAACGTGCTCAACGCGAAGTACCACGAGCAGGAGGCCAACATCATCGCCGAGGCCGGGCGGTTGCGCGCGATCACCGTCGCGACGAACATGGCGGGCCGCGGCACCGACATCGTGCTCGGCGGCAACCCCGACTTCCTCACCGACAAGCGGCTGCGGGAACGCGGTCTGGACCCTGTCGAAACGCCCGAGGAATACGAGAGTTTCTGGCACGAGACGCTGTCCCAGGTCAAGGCAGAATGCGCGCGAGAGGCCGAGGACGTCATCGCCGCAGGCGGCCTCTACGTGCTGGGCACGGAGCGGCACGAGTCCCGCCGCATCGACAACCAGTTGCGCGGGCGCTCCGGCCGTCAGGGCGACCCGGGTGAGTCCCGGTTCTACCTTTCACTGGGCGACGAGCTGATGCGACGCTTCAACGGCGCCACGCTGGAGGCACTGCTGACCCGGCTGAATCTGCCCGACGACGTGCCGATCGAGGCGAAGATGGTCACTCGCGCGATCAAGAGTGCCCAAACCCAGGTCGAGCAGCAGAACTTCGAGGTCCGCAAGAACGTCCTGAAGTACGACGAGGTGATGAACAAGCAGCGCGTGGTCATCTATGACGAGCGGCGGCGCATCCTCGAGGGCGAGAACCTCGCCGAGCAGGCCCGCAAGATGCTCGTCGACGTGATCACGGCCTATGTCGACGGGGCGACCGCCGAGGGCTACGCCGAGGACTGGGACCTCGACCAGCTTTGGACCGCGCTCAAACAGCTCTATCCCGTCGGTATCGACCACCACGACCTGATCGACTCCGAAGCCATCGGCGAGCCCGGCGAACTGACGCGCGACGAACTGCTCGAGGCGTTGATCGCCGACGCCGAGCGCGCCTACGCCGAGCGCGAGAAGCAGATCGAGCAGATCGCCGGTGAGGGTGCGATGCGTCAGCTGGAGCGCAACGTGTTGCTCAACGTGCTGGACCGCAAGTGGCGCGAGCATCTCTACGAGATGGACTACCTGAAGGAGGGCATCGGCCTGCGCGCGATGGCACAGCGCGATCCGCTCGTCGAGTACCAACGCGAGGGCTACGACATGTTCATCGGGATGCTCGAGGGCCTCAAAGAGGAGTCGGTCGGGTTCCTGTTCAACGTCGCGGTCGAAGCGGCGCCGCAGCCGACCGTCGCCCCGGTCGCTCCGCCGTCCGGGTTGACCGAGTTTGCCGAGGCCGCCGCGGCGCAAGCGCAGGGAGGCGTGGCGACGAAGGAGCGTCCGGCTCCGGCTGGATCGCCGGCTGGACCGGCGGCCTTGCGCGCCAAGGGAATCGACGACGACTCGCGGCCGCTGACCTACACCGGGCCGTCGGAGGACGGCTCGGCGCAGGTGCAGCGATCGGGCAACGGCGGGGGAGCACCGCGGCCGGCGGCCGGCGGCGGCACCCGCAAGCAGCGGCGCGAGGCCGCGCGCCAGCAGGCCCGCCAACAGAAGGCGATGCGCAGGCGTTAGGGCTCGACGAGCGCGGCGATGCGTTCGAGGGTGGCCCGCATCCCGTCCTCGATCTGTCTGGGCATCGCGCCCGCCGTGAGGATGAGGCGTTGCCGGTCCTCGGAGACGTCCCACGTTTCGCGCACCAGCGTTACGGGCGCGTTGATGACGCGCTGCACGCTCACGGTGTTTCCTTCCATGATGAGCACGCCAGCGCTCAACCGATCTGCAGCGCGACGATGCGCCAGCGTTCGCCCTCGAGCGCGATCCGCGCCGCGATCGCCCGGATGCGCCGTCCGCGGCTGTAGGCGCCGAACACTTCGGCGGCCGGACCGTCGTCGTCGACCATCCGTAACCGGACGCGGCGCAGGGTGGCGGCTGCGGAATGCTGGTGACCGGTCATCTCGAGGACGGTGTCGGTCAGCGCCGGGGCCAGCAGCGGGCGCAACTGCGCAATGGGGCGGCGCCGGTCGATCACCTCGAGGACGCGACGCAACGCCGCGTCGGCGAAAGCGACGGCTGCCGGCGACGGTGCCGGTTCCCCGACGGGCGCAACCGCCACCGGCCGGGGAAGGTGTCCGGACCGCACGCCGGCGCCCTGCCCGCCGGAAGGCCGGCGGTGCAGGGTTTTCGGGGTCGGCGGCGGACACGCGCCGACGCCGACGGGTGGCGGTTCGCAGTCGATGACGGGCGCCACCAACGCGGTTGGGGCTGTTTCGGCAGGGCTGCGGGATGGTGTCACAACAGGCTCTCCAGCTACTCGACGAGACGGGACGCGTCTGCTGGAGAGGGACAGACCCCACCATGATCCCACGGTTTGCGCGGGCTCAGGTGCACCGAGTTTCACCCCACCCGCCACCCCGGACGCACCCGCGCTGCGCATCCACAGCGTTGGGCTATAGCGTGGCGGAGTCTCGGCACACGCGGTGGGACCGCGGAAGGTACAGGGGAGGGTAGGCGTCGCGATGGTCACCCGGTTGTCGGCGGCGGACGCGTCGTTCTATCACCTGGAGAACACGTCGACCCCAATGTATGTGGGGTCGCTGTCGATTCTGCGCAAACCGCGCAGCGGGCTGAGCTATGAAACCCTGCTGGCCACGGTCGAACAACGGCTGCCTCAGATACCGCGCTACCGCCAGAAGGTCCGCGAGGTGCCGTTGGGCCTGGCGCGTCCGGTGTGGGTGGACGATCGCGACTTCGACATCACCTACCACGTCCGCCGGTCGGCGTTGCCGTCTCCGGGCAGCGACGCCCAACTGCACGAGCTCATCGCCCGGCTGGGATCGCGGCCGCTGGACAAATCGCGGCCGCTCTGGGAGATGTACCTGATCGAGGGCCTTGCCAAGAACCGCATCGCGATCTACACCAAGACGCACCAGGCGTTGGTGAACGGAATGACGGCCTTGGAGATCGGCCACGTCATCGCCGACCGCACCCAGAAGCCGCCGGAGTTCGGCGAGGACATTTGGATTCCGGTGCGCGAGCCCAGCGATCGGCAGTTGCTGCTCGGCGCCGTCGGCGAGTGGATCATGCGCCCGGCAGAGCAGCTCGGTGCGGTCCGCTCCGCCGTCATCGACATCGCCACGAACGCGGGCCAGTTGGTCGACATGGGACGCCGGTTCCTCGAAGTGGCCCGCACGGTCGCCCGCGGCACCGCACCGAGCAGTCCGCTGAACACCACCGTCTCGCGTAATAGGCGGTTCACCGTCGCCAGGGGGCGACTCGAGGACTTCCGCATGGTGCGGGCCCGCTACGACTGCGACGTCAACGACGTCGTGCTGGCGGTGGTGGCCGGTGCCTTACGCAACTGGCTGATGTCGCGCGGTGAGCCGGTGACGGCGACGACGAGGGTGCGGGCGATGGCGCCGATGTCGGTGTATCCGGACGCCGAACTCGACGCCGCCGGCCCCGGCCAGGCCATCAGCGAGGTGACCCCGTTTCTGGTCGACCTTCCCGTCGGCGAGCGCAATCCCGTCGTGCGGCTGTCGCAAATCGCGCACGCCACCGAATCGGCGTCCACCGCCGCCAGCCTGGTCGACGCCAGGACCATCGTGACCCTGTCCGGGTTCGGGCCGCCGACCCTGCACGCCATGGGCATCCGGGTGGCGACGACGTTCTCCGCCCGCCAGTTCAACCTGTTGATCACCAATGTGCCCGGCGCGCAGCATCAGATGTACATCGCCGGCGCCAAGCTGCTGGAGACCTATGCGGTGCCGCCGTTGCTGAGCAACCAGGTTCTGGCGCTCGGCGTGACGTCCTACAACGGCATGGTCTATTTCGGGGTGAACGCCGACCGCGATGCGATGAGCGACGTCGACGTTTTGCCCAGCTTGCTGCGCGAATCACTGGAAGAACTGTTGGAGGCCGCGCAGTGATTCGATCTGTGCGTTTGCTGGATTGACTGGCTCACGGCCAGCGGGGTCGAATTGGCTCGCCATGGCCACAAGCGCAGAGAACGAGACGACGGCAAAGGCCAAGGCCGCGACGCGGCGGGCGCTGAAATCGCCCACCGATGACGTCGTGCCCCACCCGGTGCTCGATCAGCCGCCGCGGGATGCTTTCCTCACTCGCTCGCGCGGCGTGGACTGGATTGTCTTCGGGGTTACCGCGGCCGTCGCGATCGGGTTTCTGACCTGGGGCTTCGTCAGCACTCGATCGCTGGCCTCGGCGTCGGGCAGTGCGCTGACCTGGGTGATGGACAACACCGGGTGGCTGTTCGTGCTGACAGGCTCCGGCTTCGTGGTCTTCATTCTGTGGCTGGCCATCGGCCGGTTCGGCGCGATTCCGCTGGGGCGAGACGACGAGGAACCCGAATTTCACGGGGTGTCGTGGGTAGCGATGATGTTCAGCGCCGGCATGGGTATCGGGTTGATGTTCTTCGGGGTGGCCGAACCGCTGTCCCACTTCGCGACGCCGCCACCCGGCACCGGCGAGGAGGGCAACCCGGAGGCCGTCCAGACCGCGATGGCCACCACGCTGTTCCACTGGACGCTGCACCCGTGGGCGATCTACGCGGTCGTGGGCCTGGCAATCGCCTACGGCGTTTACCGCAAGGGTCGGCTGCAGTTGATCAGCGCGGCCTTCGAACCGCTGCTGGGGTCGCGCGCGAACGGGCCGTGGGGCAAGGTCATCGACATGTTGGCGATCTTCGCCACGCTGTTCGGCTCGGCCGCGTCGCTCGGCTTGGGTGCGTTGCAGATCCGCAGCGGTCTGCAGATCGTCGGTGGTATCGGGGGAACCGGCAACACGATCCTGGTGGTCATCATCACCGTGCTGACGGTGGCGTTCGTGCTCTCGGCGGTCTCGGGCGTCGCGCGCGGCATCCAGTGGCTGTCCAACATCAACATGGTGCTGGCGGTCCTGCTCGCCGCGTTCGTATTCGTCGTCGGGCCAACGGTTTTCATCCTGAACCTGTTACCGACATCTCTGGGTAGCTACCTGGCAGACCTCGCGATGATGTCGGCGCGCACCGGCGCCGAGGGTTCCGATGTCAATGTGTGGCTGCGGTCGTGGACGATCTTCTACTGGGCCTGGTGGGTGTCGTGGACGCCGTTCGTCGGGATGTTCATCGCGCGAATCTCGCGGGGGCGCACCATCCGTCAGTTCGTCACCGGTGTGCTGTTGGTGCCGAGCCTGGTGTCGCTGGTGTGGTTTTCGGTGTTCGGAGGTTCGGCGATCCGAGTACAACAGGGCGGGGTGGACCTCGCGGGCGAGAGCAGCATCGAGGCCCAGCTGTTCGGGCTGCTCGACCGGTACCCGATCGCCACCGTCGCCAGCGTGTTGGTGATGCTGCTGGTGGCGATCTTCTTCGTCTCCGGCGCGGACGCCGCGTCGGTGGTGATGGGCTCGCTGTCCGAACGCGGCACCATCAGGCCCGGCAGGGGGACGGTGATTTTCTGGGGCGTTGCGACGGGCGCCGTCGCGGCGGTGATGCTGCTGGTCGGCGGGGAGGACGCCCTGACCGGGCTGCAGACCATCACGATCATCGCCGCGCTGCCGTTTGTGGTCGTGATGGTCGGCATGGCAGTGGCGTTGGTGCGCGATCTGCGTCGCGACCCGTTGATGGTCCGCCGACAGTACGCGGCGGAAGCCGTCGACAGCGCGGTCATCCAAGGCGTCACCGCACACGGCGACGACTTCATCATCTCGGTGGAGAAGGACCCGGCGAGCGAGAAGACCCAGGACTTCTCGGACGGTTAATCTCGCCTGGTGCGCGTCTACATCCCGGCGACCCTGACCATGCTGCAGCAGCTCGTGGCTGACGGGATGCTGCATGCCCGCAGCGGCACGGCGTTCGCGGTGACGCCCGCGCTGCGCGAGTCGTACGCCGAGGGTGATGACGAAGAACTGGCCGAGGTGGCGCGACGGGAAGCGGCGCTGGCGTCGCTGCGGTTGCTCGCCGGCGACGGGCTCGGCGCACTGCCGCCGCGGCGCGCGGTGCTGGAGGCCGACGTCGGCGGTGCGACACACCGCCCCGATCTCGACGATGCGGTCGTGCGGCTCGCCGGTCCCATCGCATACGAGGACGTCATCGCCGCCTATGTCGACAACGCCGAGGCCGAAGCGGAGGTCCTGCCCGCCCTCGATGCCGTCGATGAGGCCGACCTCGGCGACGAGGACGCGGAGTTCGTCGTCGGCGATGCGCAGGACCACGACCTGGCCTGGTATGCACCGCAAGAACTGCCGTTCCTGCTCGACCTGCTCTGAGCTCGGATTTCTCCGCGAAAAGACGCAAAACTGCCCCTCCGTCGCGCGAAACAGGCAGTCTCGCGCCTGCTGGGCAGCTAGATACGGCAGCGTAAGTTACGGTACCGTAGCTTCATGGCCAAGAACTCCGTCAAGGTCTCGGCCAACGTCGCCGACACCGTGCGACCGACCGTCGCCCAGGGCAAGCACCCGGGCTTGGGCGCGCTGCGGAAAATCGCGACGCGCATCACCACGCCACTGCTGCCCGACGACTACCTCAAGCTTGCGAACCCGCTGTGGTCGGCACGCGAACTGCGCGGCCGGGTGCTCGACGTCCGGCGCGAGACCGAGGACTCGGCGACGCTGGTCATCAAGCCGGGGTGGGGATTCTCGTTCGATTATCAGCCCGGCCAGTACATCGGGATCGGTGTGCAGATCGACGGTCGCTGGCGGTGGCGGTCGTACTCTTTGACGTCCGCGCCGTCGCGAACCGCGCGCACCATCACGATCACGGTCAAAGCCATGCCCGAGGGGTTCCTGTCGACGCATCTCGTCGAGGGCCTGGCCCCGGGCACGGTCGTGCGGTTGGCCGCGCCGCAGGGCAACTTCGTGATGCCCGACCCCGCGCCGCCGAAGGTGCTGTTTCTCACGGGCGGCTCTGGCATCACGCCCGTGATGTCGATGCTGCGCACGTTGGCCCGGCGCGATCAGATCACCGACATCGTGCACTTGCATTCGGCGCCAACGGAATCCGATGTGCTCTTCGCCGATGAGCTCGATGCGTTGGCCCGCGACCATCACGGCTACCGGCTGCGGCTGCGCTCGACGCGCAGCCAAGGTCGGCTGGATTTGTCGCGGTTGGCCGACGAGGTGCCCGACTGGCACGAGCGCCAGACATGGGCGTGCGGGCCCGAGGGCATGCTCGACGCGGCCCTGCGGGCCTGGTCGGACGCCGGCCTCGTCGAACGGCTGCATCTGGAGCGCTTCGCGGTGTCCTTGAAGGGGCAAGCGCACGGGCAGGGCGGCACGGTCGAGTTCGCGCGCAGCGGCAAGACCGCCACCGTGGACGCCGCGACCCCGCTGATGGAGGCGGGCGAGAAGGCAGGTGTCCGGATGCCGTTCGGCTGCCGGATGGGCATCTGCCAGTCGTGCGTGGTGGGCTTGGTCGACGGATATGTCCGTGACCTGCGAACCGGTGTGGAGCACGAACCGGGGAGCCGCGTGCAGACCTGTGTCTCCGTGGCATCGGGCGATTGCGTACTCGATGTGTGAGGTTTACTGGCTAGTAACTTACGGCTTCGTAGGTTACGCTAGCGTAGGCACGCGAGAGGAGGCTTGACGATGGCAATCACCGACGTTCCCGAGTTCGCGCATCTGACCGATGCGGACATCGAGAGTCTTGCCGTGGAGTTGGATGCGATCCGGCAGGACATCGAAGACTCCCGCGGTGAGCGCGATGCGCGCTATATCCGCCGCACCATCGCGGCCCAGCGCGCGCTGGAGGTGGCAGGTCGGGTGATGCTGGCGGCGAGCGCGCGGCGCTCCGCCTGGTGGGCGGGCACCGTCACGCTGGGTGTGGCCAAGATCGTCGAGAACATGGAGATCGGCCACAACGTCATGCACGGCCAGTGGGATTGGATGAACGATCCCGAGATCCACTCCTCGACGTGGGAGTGGGACATGAGCGGCGCCGCCAAGCACTGGCGCTTCACGCACAACTTCATGCATCACAAGTACACGAACATCCTGGGCATGGATGACGACGTGGGTTACGGCCTGCTGCGTGTGACCCGCGACCAGAAGTGGAAGCCGCACAACGTATTCAACGTCTTCTTCAACGCCATGCTCGCGACGCTGTTCGAGTGGGGTGTCGGGCTGCAGCACCTCGAGATCGGCAAGATCTTCAAGGGTCGCGACGACCGCAGGGCGACCTTGGTGCGGATGCGGGAGTTCGGCGCCAAGGCGGGCCAGCAGGTGGTCAAGGACTACGTGGCCTGGCCCGCGCTGACCTCGCTCTCGCCGGGCGCGACGTACAAGTCCACCCTGAAGGCCAACGCGGTGGCCAACATCATCCGCAACATCTGGTCGAACGCGGTGATCTTCTGCGGCCATTTCCCCGACGGCGCAGAGAAATTCACCAAGACCGACATGGTCGGCGAGACCAGAGGCGAGTGGTACCTGCGCCAGATGCTGGGCAGCGCGAACTTCGAGAACGGTCCCGTGTTGCGGTTCATGAGCGGCAACCTGTGCCACCAGATCGAACACCACCTCTATCCGGACCTGCCCAGCAACCGCCTCTACGAGATCTCGCTTCGGGTGCGCCAGTTGTGCGAGAAGTACGACCTGCCGTACACGACGGGTTCGTTCGTGGTGCAGTACGGCAAGACGTGGCGGACCATCGCCAAACTGTCGTTGCCGGACAGGTACCTGCGCGACACCGCCGACGATGCGCCGGAGACCCGAAGCGAGCGCATGTTCGCCGAACTCGAACCGGCTCAGCGCCGTGGGCTCAAGTCGGCGATCGCGGCAGCGCGGGCACGCCGCCGCGAGAAGCGGATGGTGCGCGAGGGTGCGCGTCTGTAGACGACACGCCGTCGAATCCCGGACCTTTGCGCACGCTCGCGGCCTACGAGCGTGACGGTGGTGCCATCGTCGTTGGGGTCCGCACCGAAAGGCGATCCCAGCCCAGGCGTCCCGGATCGCGGCGCCGGAACGTCAAATCACCGAAAGTATCGGTGACTAACTGGGTTTGACCCTTCTCGATCTACCGAAACGACATCCAAGTCCGAGGTCGAGGCGCTCCACCCGCCAATCGCGTTGGCGGACAGATCGGCCCGACGCCTCCGCGAGCGTGCGCAAAGTGCTGAATTTCCGCGGCGGGTCGTGCGCAAACACGCACGCTCACGGCACGAGGGCGGACAGCAGCCGCCTGGCCGCCGCGACACGGCCCACCGCTGAGCCGGTCAGCGTGTCCAGCGCGCACTCCGGATCGGCTGGTGGGCCCATGTGTCCGCAGCCGCGGGGACAGTCCGTGATGGCCTCCGCCAAATCCGAAAAGGCCAGCAGCACATCGTCGGGCTTGATGTGGGCCAACCCGAACGACCGGATGCCGGGGGTGTCGATGACCCAGCCGCCGAAATCGAGCGGCAGTGCCACCGACTGCGTCGATGTGTGCCTGCCCTTGCCAATGTCGGTCACCTCACCGGTGGCCCGCTCGGCCTGCGGCACAAGACGATTCACCAGTGTGGACTTGCCGACCCCGGAGTGGCCGAGCAGTACGGTGACGTGTCCGGCCAACAACGGGGCGACCACGTCGAGCGGGTCGTCACGGCCCGCGGTGGTGATGGTCAGATCCAGATCCGCGAACTGCGTCGCGAACGGTTCGGGCGCCGCGAGATCTGTCTTCGTCAGACACAGGATCGGTTGCAGGCCACCGGCGTAGGCGGCGATCAGCGCGCGCTCGACCAGACCGGCGCGCGGCGGCGGGTCGGCCAGCGCGACGACGATCAACAGCTGATCGGCGTTGGCGACGACGACGCGCTCGGTGGGATCGGTGTCATCGGCCGTGCGGCGCAACACCGTTCGCCTGTCACCGCGCCGCACGATACGGGCCAGCGTGTCCGGCTTGCCGGACAGGTCCCCGACGATGCAGACGTCGTCGCCGACGACGATCGGAGTGCGGCCCAGTTCCCGGGCCCGCATCGCGGTGACGCGGCGGCCCGGATCGCCGCCGAGCGCGCAACCCCACCGTCCCCGGTCGACGGTCACCACCATCGCTTCCTGTGCGTCGGCGTGGTCCGGCCGAATCTTGGTCCGCGGCCGCGAGCCTCGGCCGGGTCGCACCCGGACATCGGACTCGTCGTACTCGCGCGGACTCAAGCCGGGTCGACCTCCGTCGCCTGACCCGCCATCATGTCGGCCCACAACTGCGCGAAACCGGGCAGCGTCTTGGCGGTGGTTTCGATGTCCTCCACCGCTACGTCGGGCACCCGAAGCCCGACGATCGCGCCCGCCGTGGCCATCCGATGGTCGGCATACGACCGCCACAGCCCCCCGTGCAGCGGCCGCGCGGTGATCACCAGGCCGTCGGCGGTCTCCTCGCAGCGGCCGCCGAGGCCGTTGATTTCGGCCGCCAGTGCGGCGAGGCGATCGGTTTCGTGTCCGCGCAGATGCGCGACACCCGACAGCTTGGACACCGAATCGGGGGCGGCCAGTGCAGCGAGCGCCGCGACCGCGGGCGTGAGTTCTCCGATCTCGTGCAGATCCACGTCGATGCCGCCGTAGACCGCGGAGCCGTGCACTTCAAGATATGTGTCCCCATGGCGCACAACAGCTCCCAGCTTCTCGAGGATCGAGATGATGGTGTCTGCCGGTTGTGTGCTGACCCGCGGCCAGCCGGCCAACCGCACGGCGCCTCCGCTGACCACCGCGGCCGCGAGAAACGGCACCGCGTTGGACAGGTCGGGCTCGATGCTCCAGTGCCGCGCGGCGACCGGCCCGGGCGACACCCGCCACCTGTTGGGCTCGCTGTCGTCGACGTCGACACCGGCGTCGCGCAGCATCGCCACCGTCATCGCCACGTGCGGTGCAGACGGCACCGACTGGCCGGTGTGCACAACGGTCAGCCCCTCGGTGAAGCCCGCGCCGGACAGCAGCAGCCCAGAGACGAACTGCGACGACGCCGACGCGTCGATCTCCACCGTCCCGCCGGCGACCGTGCCGGCGCCGCGCACGGCGAACGGCAGCCCATCGCCGTCGATGTCGACGCCGAGGGCGCGCAGGGCGTCGAGAAGGGGCGTGATCGGGCGGGCGCGGGCCTGTTCGTCGCCGTCGAACGTGACCGTGGCGGTGCCGAGGGCCGCGACGGGCGGGACGAATCGCAGCACCGTACCCGCCAGTCCGCAGTCGATGCGCGCTCCGTCCAGCGGCGCGATCCGCCCGCTGACGCCGAGCTCGTCGCCGTCTCCGTCGACCGTCACCCCGAGCGCCTGCAGCGCACCGATCATCAGGTCGGTGTCGCGGCTGCGCAGCGCGCCGCCGATCGTCGAATCGCCGTTCGCGGTGGCGAGCGCCGCCAGCACCAGCGCCCGGTTGGTCTGCGATTTGGAGCCGGGCACGGTGACGGTCGCATGCACCGGACTCGACGTCGACGGCGCGGGCCAGGCCTCGCGTTCTTGATGTCGATGCACGCTCACCGCTCCATCTTCCCTTGTCGGCTGCGCGTGCCACCATGGGATTCATGTGTGGACGTTTTGCGGTGACCACCGACCCGGCGCTGCTGGCCGAGAAAATCAAGGCGATCGACGAGACGGTGACGGCCACCTCCGACGGTAAGGACGCCGCGGGGCCCAATTACAACGTCGCGCCGACCACCACGATCAGCAGCGTGGTCAGGCGCCACAGTGAACCCGATGACGAGGCCACTCGGCGGGTGCGGTCGATGCGGTGGGGGCTGGTGCCCCCGTGGGCCAAGGCCAGCGCGGACGGCGGCCCGGAGACCAAGGGGCCGCTGCTGATCAACGCCCGCTCCGACAAGCTGACCACCTCGCCGGTGTTTCGTGCCTCGGCGAAGAGCAAACGCTGCCTGGTGCCGATGGACGGCTGGTACGAGTGGGAGGGGCGGAAGGGCGCGAAGACCCCGTTCTACCTTTACGGCGGCGACGGTGAGCCCCTGTTCGCGGCGGGGCTGTGGTCGACGTGGCGGTCCAAGACCGCGCCGAAAGACGCCAAGCCGTTGCTCAGTTGCACGATCATCACCACCGACGCGGTCGGCCCGCTGGCCGAGATCCACGACCGGATGCCGCTGACGATCAGCGAACGTGACTGGGACCGCTGGCTGGACCCCGATGCGCCGATCGACGAAGGTCTGCTGCGCGGGCACGGCGACCTCGACCGCATTCAAATCCGGGAGGTGTCCCGCCTGGTGAACAGCGTCCGCAACAACGGCCCGGAACTGATCGAGCCCGTCGAACCGCAGGCCGAACAAGGCACCCTGCTTTGACGCGGCCGGACGCGTCCGGCACCGACCCTTGACAGAGGATTTCTCGGTTCGACTAGAGTAATCCTCGTGCCTTCGAGGATCCGTCCCGATGCGCGGAGCCGGCTGCTGGACGCCGCGCGGCGCCGGTTCGCGTTCGACGGCGCGCTGTCGGCCACCCTGGACGAGGTACGTCGCGAGGCCGACGTGAGCGTCGGCGCGCTGTATCACCACTTTCCGGACAAACTTTCGCTCGCCACCGCCGTCTTCGCCCAACTGCTCGGCGAATACCAGGTCGGCTTCGTCGCCATGCTGCGCGAACACGAAACCGCCGAGGCAGGCATCCGCGGCGGGGTCGCCTATCACCTGCGGTGGGTATCGGCTCATCGTGGCGAGGCCACCCTGCTGCTCGGCCCCCGGCTCGACAGCGCACAACTGCGCGAACACAACGACGCGTTTTTCGCCGCCGTCCGCGACTGGTGGCGCCCCCATCACGCCTACGGGGTGCTGCAGCCGATGCACATCGGGGTGACGGCGGCGCTGTGGCTCGGCCCGGCCCAGGAGTACAGCAGGTACTGGATCGCCAGGGCGGCCAAACGGATACCTCCGGCCACGATCGAGATCTTCGCCGACGCCGCCTGGGCCACGTTGCGCGCCAACACCATCGAGGAGGACACGACATGACCGACAAAGACTCGCTGTACCGGGCGATGGTCGCAGACGGCGACGACCCCGACGCGCCCGCCCGCGTGCGCGTCGAGCGCCGCGGGGACCGGGCCGTCGTCACGCTCGACGAGCCCAGGCGGCTCAACGTGCTGTCCGCCCCGCTGGTGCGCCAACTGCGGCGTGCACTGGCCGATCTGGACGCCGACCCCGACGTGCGCAGCGTCGTGATCACCGGCGCCGACCCGGGCTTCAGCGCCGGCGGGGACCTGCGCATGATGGAGGCCGCGATCGAGCAGCTCGGCGCGTCGGAGGGCGCTGCGGACATCTGGCGCTGGATTCGCCGCGAATTCGGCGGTATCGCACGGCTGATCGCCGGGTCGGACACGATATACGTGGCCGCGCTCAACGGCCCGGCGGCCGGCGTCGGGCTGGCCTGGGCGCTGACGTGCGACGTCGTGATCGCCAGCGAGCGTGCCGTTGTGGTGCCCGCATTCGGACGGTTGGGCCTGATCCCGGAGGTGGGCACCAGTTGGGCGCTGACCCGGCGTCTGGGTTATCAGGGCGCGCTGGCGTACTACCTGCGCGGCGAGCACATCGACGCGTACGAGGCGCAGCGCCTCGGCCTCGTGCAGGAAGTCGTCGAACACGACCGTCTGCTAGCGGTCGCCGACGAATGGTGCTCGCGGATCTCCGCGATGCCGCCGCATGCGGTCGCGATGACCAAGCCGCTGCTGCGTGCTGCCGCCGACGCCGAATGGGCCGGTGCGCTCACGTTGGAGGAGTTCGCCGAACCGACGTGCTTCACCACCGCCGCATTCGCCGACAGTGTGCGCTCGATGCTCTCCTGAATGCCCGGCGTCCGGTGCCGACTTCGGCCGAATCCGCCTGCTCACGCTTGAATGGCCATTAACATATTGCGCTACGACGGACGAGGGGGCCGGTATGGTCGGTGCGGTGAAGAAGGTCTTGAGCTTCGAGATGACCATCGCCGAGTGGATCGGCACCGCGCTCATTCTCGCCGCTCCGTACGTCGTCATCGGCATCGCGTGGACGGCCTTCAACCCGGGCCGGCTCGACGGCGGTGGGGTGGTCTGGCTGGTCCAGTTGATCGGTTCGATCGCGTTCTGGCCCGCGCTGGTCTTCTCGGCGGTGTGCGCGGCATGACCGACCGCTATCGCATTTCGGTCCGACGGCGCACCGCCCGATGGGACCCCGACGCTCAGGTCAGCGCTGCCGAGGCGATGGACTTCTGGGCGTTCGCCGGGGCCGCCGCCAATGTCGTCATGCAGCTGTCCTGGCCGGAGGTCGGACACGGCGTCGCGGAGAGCAAGGTCGATTCCGGGAACTTGCTCAAGCATCCCTGGAAGCGGGCCAGGACCACGTTGCAGTACCTCGCGGTGGCGGTGCTAGGGACTCCCGATGACCGCTGCGCGTTCCGGGAAGCCGTCGACGCCGCGCACCGGTACGTCAAGTCGACCGCGGAGAGCCCCGTCCGGTACAACGCCTTCGACCGCAACCTGCAGATGTGGGTGGCCGCTTGCCTTTTCGTCGGGCTGGAGGACACCTATCAGCTGCTGCGCGGGCAGATGACAGCCGAGCAGGCCGAGCAGTTCTATCGCTCTGCCTGGCCGCTGGGCACCACCCTGCAGGTGACCGAAGACCAGTGGCCGCCGACCCGCGCCGAGTTCGACGAGTATTGGCGAACCGGCTGCGAGCGGGTCTCGATCGACGACCGGGTGCGTGAACACCTGCTGCACATGTTGAACCTGCGCATGATCAACCCGCTATTGGGGCTGCCGTTTCGGCCGCTGTTGAAGTTCCTCACCGCCGGGTTCCTCGCGCCCGTCTTCCGCGACGCAATGGGGTTGCGGTGGAATCGGTTTCGGCAATTGCTGTTCGAATCGCTGTTCCTGCTGGTCGCTTTCGTCAATAGGTTCATGCCGGTGTTCCTCCGCCAGGGTGGCAGCTACGTGCTGCTCGCCGATGTGCGCCGCCGGGTTCGCGCACAGCGGGCGCTGGTATGACGACGTTGCGGCGCATGCTGAGTCGGCGTGTCAGCGTCGCGGCGATGATCGAGACCGCGATGTGGCTGGCGATCCCATACCTGCTGATCGGACTGGCGTGGGCGTTCTTCGACGCGGGGCAGGTGCAGTTGATCGACACCGCGCTGCGCACGCGGATACCGGCAGGGTCGGACATCGGCGCGTTCCTGGTGACCGCGGCGTTCTGGCCGGCCAACCTGTTCGGCATCGAGCTCTGCGTCCCCTGAGCTGTCGAGCGCGACGTGACGACGGGCCGAAGGCACGCCCACCTGATGAGATGCGCCGGCGGAGAGACCCTGTCGTCGCCGATGCGGTGGCGCGTCTCGTCGCCGGACTACGGACCGGTGTATCCCGGCGGGTTAGGGGTGTCGACCCACAAGTCGACGCCCAGTTCCGCGCCGGGCACGCAGTCGTACACCGACAGGTCCGTCACGCCGGATTCCAGCAGCACGTCCTCACACAGCAGCGACTGGCCGGTGTACTCGCGGGCGGGTTGGGTGAGGATCACGTACGCAGCGTCGGCGTAGACGTCGGGCTTGCGGGCGCGCCTCATCGCCTCGTCGCCGCCGAGCAGGTTCTGCACCGCGGCGGTGGCCACCATCGTGCGCGGCCACAGCGTGTTGGAGGCAACGCCCGCATCGCGGAGTTCTTCAGCGATGGCCAACGCGCACAACGACATTCCGTACTTGGCCATCATGTATGCGGTGGGTTTCAGCCACTGCGGCTCCAAACGCACCGGCGGCGAGAGTGTCAGGATGTGCGGGTTCTCTCGGCCCACCATGTGCGGGATGCAGGCTTGGGAAACCGCGTACGTGCCGCGCACCTGGATCCCGTTCATCAGATCAAACCGCTTGAGCGGCACCTCGGTGATCGAGCCGAGGTTGATCGCCGAGGCGTTGTTGACGCAGATATCGATACCGCCGAACTGCTCGACGGTCTTCGCGACCGCCGCCGCTACCGAGTCGCCGTCGCGGATGTCGCCCACGATCGGCAGCGCCTGCCCGCCGGCGTCCTCAAGCTCCTTGGCTGCGGTGTAAACCGTGCCGGGCAACTTGGGATGTGGCTCGGCGGTCTTGGCGATCAACGCGATGTTGGCGCCGTCGGCCGCCGCGCGCTTGGCGATCGCCAGCCCGATGCCGCGGCTCGCGCCGGAGATGAACATGGTTTTGCCGGACAACGATGCGTGTGCCATGGCTCTCACCCTAGATGCCGCGAAACTGGATCCAGCAGGCTTCCACTCGGACTTTTTCCTGACGGAATACTGATTCGTGAGCAGGCACGCCACCGCTGAAGACTGGTGCGCTGGGTGGATGCCGGGGGGTTCGGGAACAACCCGGCCCGGGGCCGCTGTTATTGCCGGTGACTGCTGCCGCGGTTCCGCGGGCAGAAAACATGTCGGTCTCAACCTCTAGGATGAGTGAAGGGGGTCAGGTGCCAACGCTGGTGATGGATATTCCAGTGCGCCCGGTGGACCTACCGGGCTGGTTCGCTGGCACCGCGACAGAAGGGACGGTGTTCCCCGTGACCGACTCCGACGGGTCAACGCCTGATACGGCGGCGCAGACGTCTCCGCCGCCGGAGACCGACGCCGAATTGACGGCCCGCTTCGAACGTGACGCGATCCCGCTGCTCGACCAGCTGTACGGCGGTGCGCTGCGCATGACGCGCAACCCCGCCGACGCCGAGGACCTCCTGCAGGAAACCATGGTCAAGGCCTACGCCGGCTTCCGGTCGTTCCGCGAAGGCACCAATCTCAAGGCCTGGCTGTACCGGATCCTGACCAACACGTACATCAACAGCTACCGAAAGAAACAGCGCCAGCCCGCGGAGTATCCGACCGAGGAGATCACCGACTGGCAGCTCGCCGCCCATGCCGAGCACTCGTCGACCGGGCTGCGCTCGGCCGAGGTCGAGGCGCTCGAGTTGCTGCCCGACAGCGAGATCAAGGAAGCCTTGCAGGCTCTGCCGGAGGATTTCCGGATGGCGGTGTACTACGCCGACGTCGAGGGCTTTCCCTACAAGGAGATCGCCGAGATCATGGACACGCCGATAGGGACGGTGATGTCGCGGTTACACCGGGGCAGGCGCCAGCTCCGCGAACTGCTGGCCGGGGTGGCCAAGGACCGCGGGTTCCTTCGGGGACAGCAGCTGGACACGCCCGAGGAGGTCTCGTCATGAGCTCTGACGAGGAGCGCTGGCAGCCCCCGATCGGCCCCGTCGACCCGGAGCACCCCGATTGCGCCGCGGTCGTCGCGGAGGTATGGACGCTCCTGGACGGCGAGTGCACCCCCGAAACACGGGACAAGTTGCGGCATCACCTCGAAGCGTGCCCTGCCTGCCTACGTCACTACGGCGTCGAGGAGCGGGTCAAGAAGCTGATCGCGAGGAAGTGCAGCGGCGAAAAAGCGCCGGAAGGGCTGCGTGAGCGGCTGCGCATCGAGATCAGCCGCACCACCATCATTCGGCGCGGTTAGCGCACTCCCGCCGTTTGGTGCGCTCAGCGCACCCGCGTCGTTTGGTGCGCTCAGCGCACCGACTTCGAACCGGCGTTCGGCCGCTTGCCGTGGTTGGCCTTGGAGTGCTTGCGGTCGCGCTTCTTACGGCCACGCTTGGCCATGGTCTACCTCCGAAATGCTCTGGCGATTTACTCGACCCGCATCCGGCGGGCGCGTTCGAACCATTGTCTCATGACCCGGCGACACCGCTGACACGCCGGTGGTGTGGTTCGATGTAGGCCGAAACGCATACAGCAGCGGAAAGCAAATGGGGTGATGATGGCCGAGGACGTTCGCGCTGAGATCGTGGCCAGTGTGCTCGAGGTCGTGGTGAGCGAGGGCGATCAGATCGGTGAGGGGGACACCCTGGTGCTGCTGGAGTCGATGAAGATGGAAATCCCGGTGCTGGCCGAGGTGGCGGGCACCGTGAGCAAGGTGAGCGTGTCAGTTGGCGACGTCATCCAGGCCGGTGACCTCATCGCGGTGATCAGCTGATCGGCGCGTCCGCCTGACACTCCGTCGGAAGTAACCCGTCATGTCGACCCTCGGTGACCTGCTCGCCGAGCACACCATGCTGCCCGGCAATGCGGTCGATCATCTGCATGCGGTGGTGGGCGAATGGCAGCTGCTCGCCGACCTGTCCTTCGCCGACTACCTGATGTGGGTGCGCCGCGACGACGGCGCCCTGGTCTGCGTGGCGCAGGTGCGGCCGAACACCGCGCCGACGGTACTGCTGGCGGACGCCGTGAGCACGCTGGCCGACGTCGACGCGATGCCGCTCGTCACCACGGCGTTCACCTCCGGTGACATCGTAGTGGGAGACGATGCCGGCCAACAGGTTTCGTCGGGGCTCAACGTCGAGGCCGTGCCCGTTCGGTACAAGGACGAGGTCGTCGCGGTGCTGACCCATCGGGCCGCGCTGGCCACCCGCAAGGCCAGCCGGCTGGAGGCTGCGTACCTCGACTGCGCCGGCGACCTTCTGCACATGCTCGCGGAGGGCACCTTTCCCAACGTGGGGGACCTGGCGATGTCGCGGTCGAGCCCGCGTGTCGGTGACGGGTTCATCCGGCTCGACGAGGCGGGTGTGGTCACCTTCGCCAGCCCGAACGCGATCTCGGCCTACCACCGGATGGGGTTTGCCGCCGAACTCGGGGGTCACAACCTCGTCACCGTCACGCGTCCGCTGATCGGCGACCCGTTCGAGGCGCAGGAGTTGGCGAACCACGTGCGCGACTCGCTGGCCGGTGGGTCGAGCATGCGCATGGAGGTCGAAGCGGGGGGCGCGGCCGTGCTGCTGCGCACCTTGCCCCTGGTGGTGCACGGCAAGGCCGTCGGGGCCGCGGTGTTGATCCGCGACGTGACCGAGGTCAAGCGCCGCGACCGTGCCCTGCTGAGCAAGGACGCGACGATTCGTGAGATTCACCATCGCGTGAAGAACAACCTGCAGACCGTCGCCGCGCTGTTGCGCCTGCAGGCCCGGCGCACCAACAACGCCGAAGGCCGCGAGGCGTTGATGGAATCGGTGCGGCGAGTGTCGTCCATCGCGTTGGTGCACGATGCGCTCTCGATGTCGGTGGACGAGGAGGTCAACCTCGACGAGGTCGTCGACCGGATCCTGCCGATGATGAACGATGTTGCGGCGGTGGACAGCCCGATCCGCATCACCCGCGTCGGCGATATGGGTGTGCTCGACGCCGACCGGGCCACCGCGCTCGTCATGGTCATCACCGAGCTGGTGCAGAACGCCATCGAGCACGCGTTCGACCCGGGCACGCCGCAGGGCTGCGTCACGATCAAGGCCGAACGGTCGGCCCGGTGGCTCGACGTGGTCATCCACGACGACGGGCGCGGCCTGCCCGATGGGTTCAGCCTGGAGAAATCCGACCGCCTCGGTCTGCAAATCGTGCGCACGCTGGTGTCGGCGGAACTGGACGGGTCGCTGGGCATGCACGAGGTGGCCACCGGCGGCACCGACGTCATCCTGCGGGTGCCGCTGGGCCGGCACCGACGGGCCGCGCAGTAATCGACTCAACTGTTCGTGAATTGACCAATGGCGTCGCTAATCGGCCTTCAATGAATTCGCAGAAAAGATACGGCCCCGACAAATGTCGGGGCCGTAATGGTTGGTGCGAGAAGGGCTCAGACTCCGCTGCGAGCCTTGGTGCGGGCGTTGCGCCGCTTGAGTGCGCGCCGCTCGTCCTCGCTCATACCACCCCACACGCCGGCGTCCTGTCCGGACTCCAATGCCCAGGTGAGGCACTCGGTGGTCACCGGACAACGATTACAGACGAGCTTCGCGTCAGCGATCTGAGTGAGCGCCGGCCCACTGTTCCCCACCGGGAAGAACAGCTCCGGATCTTCATCGCGACAGACCGCCTTGTGGCGCCAATCCATTGATTCAACTCCTCGTCAAATACGTCCCGTGTGCGCAGCACAGCGCACGGATTTTTCTTCGGCTGTTTAACGCGTGCACATTGAATGTTTCTGCAACGTTGCTTCGATGCTTTCACAGGCTGGACAGATGTCAATACTCGCGAGTTAACAAGTGCGCAATGTCACTAGACCGGTGGCTTCGCACTCCGCTCATTCGTCTGTACTAGACTCGATCCAACTGCGCCTAGAATCGTACGCCGCGGGCATATCACCGCAGGTCAGCGGCGTTCTCCGGCGGCGGTGCCAGTACGCCGAGCGCGTCGGGAACGGCAGTGAACGTCATCGAGTCACGCAACCCCACGTAATCGCCGTCGATCTGGCAGGCGACCGGTGCATCGCTGGTCACCTGTAGCCACGGCAGGTCGTCGTCGCGGATCAGGTGCTTGGCTTCGATGCGGGGTTTCTTCGCCAGCATCCGGCGCACCAAGCCCAGATTCGCCCACACATTCATGCTGGTGGTGGCGAAAACGCCCAGGCCGGTCTCGAACGTCGTCATCGGGTTGGTCCACACCGGCCTGGCGTTGACGTAAGTCCAGGGGCTGGCGTTGGACACGAATGCGAAGTGGACTCCGCGGACCGGGTCGCGACCGGGCAGATGCAACGTCAGCGACGGTTCCTTGCGGGCGCTGGCCAGCACCTCCCGGATGGCGACGCGCACATAGCGGGAGGCGGTCACCTTGCGGCCCTTCGCGCGCTGCGCCTCGACGGCCGCCACCACATCGCCGTCCACCCCCATGCCGGCCGTGAACACCCCCCAGCGTTCCCCGCAGTCCATGAGCCCGATGCGCCGCCAGACCTTGCGGCGGCGGTACCCCGACAACAGGTCGATCAGCTGATTGGTCGCCTCGATGGGATCCGCGCTGATGCCGAGGGCGCGCGCGAACACGTTGGCCGAGCCGCCGGGCACCACGCCGACGGCCGGCGCGGCGGCCCCGGGACCGCCGATCTCGAGAATGCCGTTGACCACCTCGTTCACCGTGCCGTCGCCTCCGTGCACGATCAGCACGTCGACTCCGTCGCGCGCCGAGTCGCGAGCGATCTCGATCGCGTGTCCGCGGTGATCGGTATGGACGACGGTGAGCTTCACCCGGCTTTCGAGCGCGTGCGCCAACAGGTCGCGCCCGGCCGGAGTCGTCGAGGTGGCATTCGGATTCACGATCAGCACGGCGCGCACGAGGGTCGAGCCTAACCGGCCACGGTTTAGGCTCGGGGGCGTGACCGTTCCCTCTCCGACGACGGTGCGCCAGGCCGCTGTCCTCGTCGCTTTGGAGGGTGCCGCCGCGCTGGTGGCGGCGTTGGTCTACGTCGTCAGCGGGTTCGGTAGGGCCGAGGAGTCCGGGCTCAACAAGTACGGAACCGCGCTGTGGTTCGCGCTCATGGGCGCGGGCGTGCTCGCCGCGGCCTGGGCACTGTGGACCGGGCGGCGGTGGGGTCGCGGGATCGCGGTGTTCGCACAACTGCTTCTGCTGCCGGTGGTCTATTACATGGGTGTGGGCTCACACCAGTGGCTCTACGCCGCCCCCATCGGCGTGGTGGCGGTGGTGACGCTGATACTGCTGTTCAGCCCGTCGACGCTGCAGTGGGTGGGCGCTCAGGGTGACTCTGCGGCCAGCGCCGACAACTCGGGTCCCGAGACTCGGTAGGTGATCCAGTCGGTCTGCTGCTTGCCGCCGACGGCGTCGTAGAGCGCGATCGCGTTGACGTTCCAGTCCAGCACCGCCCACGACAGCCGGCTGTATCCGTGCGCGACGCACTCACCGGCCAGCGTGGCCAGCAGCTTGCGGGCCAGTCCGCGCCTGCGGAATTGCGGGCGCACGTACAGGTCTTCCAGATAGATACCGCCGACGCCGTCCCACGTGGAAAAGTTGCAGAACCACAGCGCGCCCGCGGCCGCCTGCCCGTCGACCTCGACGATATGGCCGTACACCGTCGCCGGCTCGGTGAAAAGCGCTCGGCGCAACTGGTCTTCGGTGACGGTGCACTCGCGTGCGGCGTGTTCGAACTCGGCGAGCTCGTGGACCATCGCGGTCAATTCCAGCTCGTCACCCGGCTGCACCCGGCGTATCACCTCGGTCACGGCGGGACACCCAGAGCAGTGAGGATCGTCGTGAATTTCGTTGTGGTCTCCTCGACTTCGTCGTCGGGATCGGATTCGGCGACGATGCCGCCACCGGCATAGGCTTCGGCCGTGCGGCGATCGGCCGACAGTTGAGCACAGCGGATCGACACCACCCAGCGGCCGTCACCGCGCTGATCGCACCAGCCGACGGCGCCGGCGTAGAAGCCGCGGTCGCCTTCGAGTTCGGCTATCAGGGCGACCGCATCGGCTGTGGGCACACCACCGACCGCCGGCGTCGGGTGCAGTGCGATCGCCAAATCCAATGCGGTGATGTTTCTTTCGCGGATCTTGCCGGTGATGCGGGTGGCCAGGTGCCAGACGGCGTCGGTCTTTCGCAGCACCGGTTCGGCCGCGACGTGGAGATCTGCGCACAGCGGTTCGAGCGCATCGCGGATCGTGTCGACCACGAACTGGTGCTCGCGAAGATTCTTGGCCGACGCGGCCAGCGCGGCGCCGTTCGCCTCGTCGGTGTCCGGATCCGGGGAGCGCGGCGCCGATCCCGCGAACGGCGCGCACAGGACTTGGTCGCCGCGGCGGGCCACCAGCAGTTCCGGGCTCGCGCCCACCAGCATCGTCCCCGAGTAACCACCGCCCGCCGCGGTCAGATCGGCGAGGTAGCCGTTGGCGAGCGGATCGGCGGTGACGAGTCGGTGCAGGACGGTGCGCGCATCCAGTGGGCGCTGGGCGGCCAATCGCAGCGCGCGGGCCAGCACGACTTTGTGCAGCCCGCTCGACGGGTTGTTCAGCCGGTCCACCGTGGCGGCGACCCGCGCGCGATGTTCGTCGGGGTCCGGCAGCAACTCGGCGATCCGCACGTCCGGCAGCTCACGTAGCGGCCAGTCCGGCAGCGCGTCGAGGAACTGAACGCTCTGCGGCCGGATCAGCGCTGCCGGCTTGGTCATGTCAAAAGGCAACGCGCCCACGATGATCGGAGCGCTGTGCGACGCCAGCGCGGCGCGCGCATCGCCGACTTTCGGGAAAGCGGTGTGTACGCCGTCCGCGACGACGGCGCCGCGGGATGCCAGGACGAAGGACGGCTCGCGAGTCACCGTGGTTTACACGGATCTCGATGGCCGGTCAGTCCCTGCGCGATGATCTGACGCACCGCGTGTTCGAACCCGAGCACCGCGATCGCCGCGGGCGCCATCGCGAACCGGATGCCGTCGGGGACCGGCAACTCCAGCCACCGCGCGATCACCGAGCGGGAGAAGTGCGCGTGCCCGACGAACACCACATCGCGCGAGCGCAGGCGCCTCAGCGCCAACTCGACGGCGCCGTCGGCGCGTTGGGTGATCGCGTCGATGCTCTCGCCGCCGTCGGCGCCGTGGGTCCAGATCAGCCAGTCCGGAACCGTCTGGCGGATCTGCGGCGTCGTCAAACCCTCGTACCGGCCGTAGTCCCACTCCTGCACGAGCGGGGTCACCTCGTCGACGGTCAGCCCGGCCAGTTGGGCGGTGTCCCTGGCACGTCGCATCGGACTGCACAGCACGAGGGGATTGTCGAGTTGGAGTTCGGCCAGCGCTTCGGCGGCCAGCTTGGCACGCTCTCGGCCCGTATCGGTGAGCTCGAGGTCGGTGTGGCTGGTGTGCCGGCCGTTCTTCGACCACTCCGTCTCGCCGTGACGAAGCAGGATCAGGCGGTGCTCCAGAAGGGCCACGCCGACTGATTCTGCCGCACGGCGCGGCGCGGTGTACCCGCCCGTGCAACGATGGGCACCGTGACGCGGGTACTTGTGGTCGCCAATCAAAAGGGTGGGGTAGCCAAGACGACGACGGTGGCGTCGTTGGGTGCGGCGATGGTGGAGAACGGTCAGCGGGTGTTACTCGTCGACCTCGACCCGCAAGGGTGTCTGACGTTCTCGCTCGGCCAGGATCCCGACAAGCTGCCGGTGTCCATCCACGAGGTGCTGCTCGGCGAGGTCGAACCGGAGGCAGCCCTGGTCGACACGGCAGAGGGAATGACCCTGCTGCCCGCCAACATCGACCTGGCCGGCGCCGAGGCGATGTTGCTGATGCGCGCCGGGCGCGAATACGCGCTCAAGCGCGCGCTGGCCAAGATCAGCGACCGGTTCGACGTGGTGATCGTCGACTGCCCGCCGTCGCTCGGCGTGCTCACGCTCAACGGGCTGACGGCCGCCGACGATGTGATCGTGCCGTTGCAGTGTGAAACGCTGGCGCACCGCGGCGTCGGGCAGTTCCTGCGCACCATCGCCGACGTCCAGGCGATCACGAACCCCGATCTGAACCTGCTGGGTGCGCTGCCGACGCTGTACGACTCGCGCACGACGCACAGCCGCGACGTGTTGCTCGACGTCGCCGACCGCTACGACCTGCCGGTGCTGGCGCCGCCGATCCCGCGCACGGTGCGGTTCGCCGAGGCCAGCGCGTCGGGCGCGTCGGTGTTGGCCAGCCGCAAGAACAAGGGTGCGGGCGCCTATCGCGAGTTGGCGACCGAGCTGCTCAAGCACTGGAAGAGCGGCAAGCCGATGCCGACGTTCGCCCCGGAGATCTAGCGATTTGGGTGCGTAACCGATCGCTGCGCGACTGGTTTCGCACCCAAGTCGCTCAGCCGCCGAGCGCCACGACCTGGTCCCCGCGCTGCTCGAGCAGCGTCGAGCCGGCGACCGCGGGCACCACCGGCGCCGAACTCGACGGCCGCGTCACCGGAATGTGGCGTTCGCCCTGGCCGGTTTCGGGGTCGAACACGTCGTAGCCGCCGGTGACGGGCACCAGCAGCCGTCCCGCCATGATCGTCGCCGGACCCAGCGGAACGTTGCGGGCCGCGGCCGCGACGGTGTACTTGTAGCCAAGTCCGTTGGCGGAGAACACCATTACGCTGTCACCGGTCCACCAGGTGATCAGGTCGCCCACCCGCGACATCGTGGCTTGCGGCGACGGCGGGTTGGCCAACCCGGTGCTGGCGATCATGTCGCCTGTCTCGTCGACGATGTTCACCGCGGGTTTGGGCGTCGGCACGTAGACGGCGGTCGTGGTGTCGGCGACGGCCACCACCCGCGCGTCCGAATCCGACGCAACGCCCGGCTGCGGCACGTACTTCAAGTCGGGAGTGTCCTCCTCGTCGGAGGGCCGCAACAGCGTGAGGCGCAGATCGGGTTGCCGTGGGCACGCCTCGAGCACCGACACCGCGCTCGAACTCGCCTGCGCCGACACCAACCGGCACAGCGGCATCGTGGGGACGTCCGGCTTGATGCGGGCATCGAGGGCGCCGTAGCTGATCATCCGCACCATGTCGGAGCGCCACAGCTCCAGCCGATTCTGGCCCGCCGAGAGCACGGTGGTGCCGTCGGAGGTCAACGTCACCTCGGCGTCGGCGTATGAGGTGCGGGCCGACCCGCGCGTGCCGGTTTTGGCGTCGATGGTGCTGACTTGGCCACATCCGCGCGTGTCGGGATAGACCGCCACCGCGTACTGGTAGACGTAGCTCACTCCGCACAGGTCGAGATCACGCGCATAGGTCCACAGCGTGTTTCCCGTCGCGGGATCACGGCCCTGCACCGTTTGGCCGTCGCCGGTCACCACGGCACCCCCGACGACCAGCGGCATCGTCGTGCGCCCGCTGGGCGCGGTCCACAACTCGTGCAGCGACTGCGGAACCGTCTTCGCGGGAGTCAGGGCCGGAACCGGGGCGGCCGCGGGCCTGCTGATCGTGGCCCGCGCGTCGCTGACCCACCAGACCAACCCGGCGGCCACCGCAACCACCACGCCTATCGCAAGAGCCACCAGCACATCGGTTCGGGTGCGGCGTTCGGGTTTGACCATCGCGTGGGCGGCGCCTGGCTAGCCGGTGCCGGCCGCGGCCTTGCGTGGCCGGCGACGGCGCCTGCGCTTGGCCGGTCCCGCGTCGCCGGAACCTTCGTCGGCATCGCCCGTGCCCTGCTCGGGCGACGTCGTCGCTTCGGGATGCCCGGTGACCGGCTTGCCCCCGCGCGTGCGGCGACGTGTCCGGTTGCTGCTGCGAGCGGGACGGTCGACCGTTTTGTCCGCCTGGGCGCGCTTGCTTCGCACCTTGGCGGGCTCGCCGACGGTTCCGGTGGCATCGGTGGGGATGCCCAGCTCGCTGTAGAGGTGCGGCGAACTGGAGTACGTCTCGGCCGGATCTGGGCAGCCGAGGTTCAGCGCCTTGTCGATCATGGCCCAGCGCGCGAGCTCGTCCCAGTCGACGAGGGTGACCGCGACGCCGGTCTTACCGGCCCGCCCGGTGCGCCCGATGCGGTGCACGTAGGCCTGCTCGTCCTCGGGGATCTGGTAGTTGATCACATGGGTGACGTCGTCGATGTCGATGCCGCGGGCGGCGACGTCGGTGGCCACGAGTACGTCGATTCCGCCAGTGCGGAACGCCTTGAGTGCCTTCTCGCGTGCGCTCTGGCCGAGGTCTCCGTGCACGGCGCCGACCTTGAACCCGCGCTCGGCGAGCTCGTCGGAGACCTTCTGCGCAGTGCGCTTGGTGCGGGTGAAGATCATCGTGGCGCCACGGCCCTCGGCCTGCAGCACGCGGCTGACCAGCTCGACCTTGTCCAGCGCGTGGGCCCGGTAGGCGAACTGCTCGGTGGTGTCGTGGGTGGCCGCCGAGTGCGGGGCCTCGGCCCGGATGTGAGTGGGCTGGTTCATGAAGGTCCGGGCCAGCGTGATGATCGGGTCGGGCATCGTGGCCGAGAACAGCATCGAGTGCCTGCTGTCGGGAATCTGGCGCAGAATCCGCTCGATATCGGGCAGGAAGCCCAGGTCGAGCATCTCGTCGGCCTCGTCGAGCACCAGCATGGAAAGACCACCCAGTTTCAGGTGGCCCTGCTGGGCGAGGTCGAGCAGCCGGCCGGGCGTGCCGACGACGACGTCGACGCCCTTCTCCAGCGCCTCGATCTGTCCCTCGTACGGCCGTCCACCGTAGATCGAGGTGACCGACAGCTTGCGGTCGGGCGGGTCTGAAGACGGTCCGCCTCCGACGGTGAGATACTTCGCTGCCATCGCCAGGTCGCCGTAGACCTGAAGACACAGCTCGCGGGTCGGCACGACCACCAGCGCGCGTGGCACGCCGGTCAAGGGGCGGTCGGGATCGGTCGTGATCCGCTGCAGCAGCGGCACACCGAAGGCAAGCGTCTTGCCCATACCGGTGCGGGCCTGGCCGATCAGATCGTCGCCGGCCAGGGCCATCGGCAGGGTCAGCTCTTGAATAGCAAACGGGTGGTGCTTACCGTCCTCGGCGAGGGCGCGCACTATTTCGTCGCGAACTCCGAGTTCAGCAAATGTGGGATTGAGATGCGTCATACGCGAAAACGAGGCCTTTCACTTGTCGTCCTCATGGGCTTCCACGCGCGCACGAGTTCGACGAAATGATGGCCGGTGAAGACCAGAGCCCTGCACTGAGGTAGGCGGGCCGACTGCGTGCACGCACATTTCCTGGGCCGTGGCGGGCGTTCCGAATGCCTTTCCCGATACACGGCCCGGACCCATCATACCTGGCCGGGTTCGCCCGACGGGCGAGGTGCGTGGCGACGTTTAGAGTTGGCCGTATGAATGCGACGCCACCGGCACCCGGGCGGACCGACTCGGCCAGTCCGGGTATCGAGCCAGGGGTGTCGGCCGACCATCCCGGCGTGAACGAACTGTTCTCGCTGCTGGCCTACGGGGAGGTGGCGGCGTTCTACCGGCTCACCGACGAGGCGCGCATGGCGCCGAACCTTGGCGGGCGCATCAACATGGCGTGCATGGCTGCCGCCGAGATGAACCACTACCTGGTGCTGCGCGACGCACTCGAGGGCCGGGGAGTGGACGTCGTACCTGCGATGACGAAATACGCGTCAGCCCTTGAGAATTACCATCGGCTGACCACCCCGAGTACCTGGCTCGAGGCGTTGGTCAAGACCTATGTCGGCGACGCTCTCGCCGCGGACTTCTACCTCGAGATCGCGCACGCCATGCCCGATGAGGTCGCCGACGTGGTGCGTGCGGTGCTGTCGGAGACCGCCCACTCGCAGTTCGTCGTCGCCGAGGTGCGTGCGGCGGTGACGGCCAGCGACAAACAGCGGCATCGGCTCGCCCTGTGGTCACGGCGGCTGCTCGGTGAGGCGATCACCCAGGCGCAGTTCGTGCTGGCCGACCACGATGAGCTCGTGGATCTGGTGTTGGCGAGCGGCGAGGGGTTGACGCAGATGACCGAGTTCTTCGCCCGGCTGCAGCACACGCACGCCTCCCGCATGCAGGAGTTGGGCCTGGCGTGACGCGATCGCCCGAGCCCGCTATCGGGTGCAGGTGGCGATCATCGAGTTGTTGTTCTGCGCGGCGATCAGCGTGCCCGCCGCATCGAGGATGCTGCAGTTGAGCTGGCCGGCGACGCTGGTCGCGGTGACCGACTTGAGCTCCACGCCGGGGTCGAGGATCACCTGTTTGACCCACGGCAGCGCGACGTTGACGTCGGTCCTCAGCGCGCCCTGTCCATCGGTGTAGATCACCGTCACCAGATCGAGCAGCTGGCGGTTGCCCGTCACCCGGTAGGTGAAGGTGCGCGGGGACGGTGGCGGGGGCGGCGGGACGGCGGCCGGCGGCGTCGTACTGGGTGGTGGCGTCACTTCGGCGGTGGGGCTGACGGTCGTGACCGTCTCCGGCGGCAGTGAGGGCACGATCGGCGCAGACGTGCCCGCGGCGCGTGGTGCGCTGGTGGTGGCCGGCGCGCTCGACGGCGCGGGCGCCTCGGACGTCGCGGTGGCGGACACCGAACCGCTGTCGCCGCCGCCCAGGATGATGCCGGTGGTGCCGATCGCGATGAACAGGATGGCGCCGGCGATTCCGGCCACCCACATCCAGCGCCGGTCGATGCGCTCCTCGTCGAACCGCTGCTCGTAATCGTCGTAATCGTCGTCGTAGTCGCGGTATTCCTCGGGTTCTTGCTCCCCGGGGTACTCGTAGTCGAGGTCCTCCGCGGGCGGATCGGAGTATCCGGGGTAGCTGGGAATCCGCTCCGTCGGGGCCAGCGAATACGGTGAGTGCGCGGTATGTGACCTGTTCATGTGGGCTTTCCCAGTCGTCTTAACCATTGCCGCGCCTGATGCTATCGAGGCGCAAGTGACAGATGAGGTTCACCGGCTGGTGTGTTGATTACGGTCCGGACTCGGTTCGGTCGCCGATTGTCTCGAAGCTTCGCTGACCGCGAAGTCACCGGCGCGGAGCGAGCGGTGCGCCGTCCACTAGCCTTGCCTCAAGTACTTCGATGCGACGGAAGGACCATGGCGTGGAGGTCAAGATCGGTGTCACGGACAGCCCGCGCGAGCTGAGCTTCAACAGCGCGCAGACACCAAGCGAGGTGGAGCAGTTGTTCACGGACGCGCTGGCCAAGGACTCGGGCGTGCTGGCCCTCACCGACGAGAAGGGCCGGCGTTTCCTGGTGCAGACGTCCAAGATCGCCTACGTGGAGATCGGCGCCGCCGATGTGCGGCGCGTCGGTTTCGGGGTCGGGCTCGGGGCTAAGACCGGGTAAGCGGGACGTGTGACAGGCCGCCCCAGGCGAACTGCACGGTGCCCTCGACCGCGTCGTCCTTGGAGATCGGCCGGTCGTTGTTGAGCCAGTAGCGCGCGGAGTCCACGCTGATCGCGACCAGACCGACCGCGATCATCCTGGCGCGGTGCGCCTCCAGCCCCGAATCGCGGCTGATCAGGTCGAACACCGCGTCGGTGCACGCCTCGGTGGCCACTTTCACCTGTGCGGCGACCTTCGGTTCGTTCACATAGTCGTTCTCGAAGATCAGGCGGTAGCCCTGGCTGTCGTGCTCGATGAAGTCGAAGAACGCCTGGACCGCGGCACGCAGCCGCTGACGGTTGTCGGTGGTGGTGCGCAGCGCCTGGCGCACACCGGAGACCAGGTTTTCGACATGCCTGGCAAGCACCGCCAGGTACAGCTCCAACTTCGACGAGAAGTGTTGGTAGAGAACCGGTTTGCTCACACCGGCACGCTCGGCGATCTCGTCCATCCCCGCCGCGTGGTAGCCGCGGTCGACGAAAACCTTGCTCGCAGCGCCCAGTAGCTGACCGCGGCGCTCATCGCGCGGCAGCCTGCCGCCCCGACGGTTCAAGGCTTCGCCGCTGCCCGGCTGCGCGCCTCTCCTCGCGGCGGTGTCGGCGAGCTCGCTCATCGCATCCTTCGTCCGGGGTCATCTGGGTCAGGTTTTCGCAATGACATTACTACCGTCGGCGAAGCGTGCAGCTGAGGCGCGGCTCACAGTGCCCGCGACGATCGCGGGCGTGCCGGAAGTAGGAGGGCTCTGACCTGTGTCATCCTGTTGCGGTGACCTACGACTCCCGCACGCTAGGAGGAGAAATGGGTCTGGAGCATCGCGGGGGTGGTCGCGTGCCCGCGCTGCGCAACGAGTGGCGCGAGCCGCTCCGCGCCCAGCGCGACCCCCTCACGGAGAGTTCGGGACGGCCCAGGTCCAACCGCGACGAGCGCCGCGGGTTGCGCAAACAGACGTGGCTGGGCCGTTTCATCTCCACCTACGGCTGGCGGGCATACGCGCTCCCGGTTCTGGTCGTGCTGACCGCGGTCGTCGTCTACCAGACGATCACCGGGACCAGCGCGCCCGCACCCAAGCAGGCCGAAGGTCCGGTCCAGGGGCCACCGACGATCGGGGTGGCGAGCACGGCGATCATCGGCGCGCCACCGAAGGGACTGACGCAGTTCGACGCCAACCTGCCGACCGGGATCCTGCCGCAGGGCGGTCCGTTCACCGAGGCCGGAGCCAAGACGTGGCACGTCGTACCGGGCGGCACTCCGCAAGTCGGTCAGGGCACCGCGAAGGCGTTCACCTACACCGTCGAGGTGGAGGACGGCATCGACACCACGACGTTCGGCGGTGACGAGGCGTTCGCCCGCATGGTCACCGAAACCCTGGCCAATCCCAAGAGCTGGACGCACAATCCACAGTTCGCATTCACCCGCCTCGACGCGGCGTCCGGGGTCGAGCCCGACTTCCGGGTGTCGTTGAGCACGCCGATGACGGTGCGCGAGGGGTGCGGCTACGACATCCAGCTGGAGGCGTCCTGCTACAACCCGGCCTACCGTGACGGGCAGCCGCGCGTGTTCATCAACGAGGCTCGCTGGGTGCGCGGCGCGGTCCCGTTCCAGGGCGACGTCGGCTCCTATCGCCAATACCTCGTCAACCACGAGGTCGGCCACGCGATCGGCTATCAGCGGCACGAGCCGTGCGGCGGCGACGACGAACTGGCGCCGGTGATGATGCAGCAGACGTTTTCGACCAGCAACAACGACGCCGCTCGGTTCGACCCGCAGTCGGTGCAGCCGGACAACCACACCTGCAAACCGAACCCCTGGCCGTACCCTATCGCCTGATCGCTGCCCCCTTTCTTCGCGAGCGTGCGCGCCTGCACGCGACACGCCGCCGTTTTTCAGCCTTTTGCGCACACTCGCCGGCGCCGTGGCCCCACGCGCAGCTGGGGACGTGCGGGAAGCGTCGGCGTCTCGTTGTTGTTGAACGTCGCAACTGCTGAGATGGTCAGAGACGTAGCGTCAAGCTGCAACGTCAAGGTGAGACAAGGAGAAACACGGTGTCGACACCGTTGCCGCCGCTGGTGGAACCGGCGGCCGAACTCACCCGCGAGGAGGTGGCGCGTTACAGCCGTCACCTCATCATTCCGGACTTCGGTCTGGACGGGCAGAAGCGGCTGAAGAACGCCCGCGTGCTGGTGATCGGGGCGGGCGGACTCGGTTCACCGACGCTCTTGTACCTGGCCGCCGCCGGCGTCGGGACGATCGGGATTGTCGAGTTCGATGTGGTCGACGAGTCGAACCTGCAGCGCCAGATCATCCACGGCGTGTCCGACATCGGCCGCGCCAAGGCCGAGAGCGCCCGTGACTCGATTCGCGCCGTCAACCCGCTGGTTGATGTGCGGTTGCACCAGTTCCGGCTCGAGGCCGACAACGCGGTCCAGTTGTTCGCGCAGTACGACCTGATCCTGGACGGAACCGACAACTTCGCGACGCGCTACCTGGTCAACGACGCCGCAGTGCTGGCCCACAAGCCTTACGTGTGGGGGTCCATCTACCGGTTCGAGGGCCAGATCTCGGTGTTCTGGGAGGACGCCCCCGACGCGCCGGATGGTGAAAAGCGGGGCCTGAACTACCGGGATCTGTACCCGGAGCCGCCTCCGCCGGGAATGGTGCCGTCGTGCGCCGAGGGCGGGGTGCTCGGCATCCTGTGCTCCTCGGTTGCCTCGGTGATGGGCACCGAAGCCATCAAGCTGATCACCGGCACCGGGGAAAGCCTGCTGGGCCGTCTGATGGTCTACGACGCACTGGACATGACCTACCGCACCATCAAGATCCGCAAGGACCCCTCGACACCGAAGATCACCGAGCTCATCGACTACGAGGAGTTCTGCGGGGTGGTCTCCGACGCCGCCACCGAAGCCGCCGCCGACGCGACCATCACGCCGACGGAACTCAAGGAACTGTTGGACTCCGGAAAGCCGTTGGCGCTGATCGACGTCCGCGAACAGGTCGAGTGGGACATCAACCGCATCGAGGGCGCCGAGCTCATTCCGAAGGGCGCGTTCGAGTCGGGTGAGGCGCTGGCCAAGCTGCCCGTCGACCGGACGCCGGTGTTCTACTGCAAGACCGGTGTGCGCTCGGCGGAGGTCTTGGCCATCGCCAAGAAGGCGGGCTTCTCCGACGCGCTGCATGTGCAGGGCGGCATCGTCGCATGGGGCAGGCAACTCGAGCCCGACATGGTCATGTACTAACCGCTGGTTTGCCAGAACTCGGCTTACGCTGAGGTGGTGACTGTCGAACGGCCACCGGATCATGTGCTGGCCGCATTCGGTCTGACGGGTGTCGCACCGGTTCCGCTCGGGCCGGGTTGGGAAGGCGGCTGGCGTTGCGGCGAAGTCGTGGTGTCGATGGTCGCCGACCATGCCCGCGCCGCTTGGTCGGCCAAGGTGCGGGAGACGTTGTTCGTCGACGGGGTGCGGCTCGCGCGGCCGGTGCGCTCCACCGACGGACGGTATGTGGTGGCTGGGTGGCGCGCGGATACTTTCGTCGCCGGGACCCCGGAACCCCGCCATGACGAGGTGGTTTCGGCCGCAGTGCGGCTACACGAGGCGACGGCCAAACTCGAACGCCCGAGGTTCTTGACGCAGCCGCCGGTGGCGCCGTGGGCCGACGTCGACGTGTTCATCGCCGCCGACCGCGCCGCGTGGGAGGAACGCCCGCTGCATTCGTTGCCGCCCGGCGCCACGGTTTCCCCCGGCTCCGCCGATGGGGAGCGGTCGATCGAGTTGCTCAATCAACTTGCCGGCTTGCGCAGGCCGACGAAGAGCCCCAGCCAGTTGGTGCACGGCGACCTCTACGGCACGGTGCTCTTCTCCGGCACCGCCGCACCCGGTATCACCGACATCATCCCGTACTGGCGGCCCGCCTCGTGGGCGGCCGGTGTCGTCGTCGTCGACGCGCTGGCCTGGGGCGAGGCTGACGACGGGCTCATCGAACGTTGGAGTCCGTTACCCGAATGGCCACAGATGTTGTTGCGCGCGTTGATGTTCCGCATCGCCGTACATGCGCTTCACCCGCGGTCGACGGCGGCTGCGTTTCCCGGTCTGGCGCGCACGGCGGCGCTGGTCCGCCTGGTGCTGTGAACCCGGCATCCACGAAATAGCATTCCTGGCGGCATTTCGGCCTCCATCACGACCACCGGTTCTCGCTCGGCGCTAGCTAGAAGGCGTGACGGACCTCGCTGAGGCGGACGCGGCCGTCATCGGCCAGCACCCCTTCGGCGCGCAGCCGTTCCAGTTGTCGGGTGGCCAGATGCGCGGCCGGTTTGCCCGAGGCGGTGATCACCCGGTGCCACGGCAGGTCCGACGAATCGGTGCGCATGATCCAACCGACGATGCGCGGACTGGAAAGCCCTGCGGCTTGCGCGATGTCGCCATACGTCGACACCCGGCCGGGAGGAATCGCGGCGACCAGCGCGCGCACGGTTTCCACCTGCTCGTCGGTGATCGCCGCCATCGCTAGGACTCGAGTTGCTCGCGGATCAACGCCGCCGTTTCGGCGGGCTTGGCGTGGGGCACCATATGGTCGCAGTCCCACTCCAACAGTGTGAGATCCGCGCCGAGACGCTGCGCCAGCGCCGCGACGATTTCCTCGGTCGCATACGGCGGTGTCGTGCGGGCGGCACGCACCAAGGTCGTGGGAGTACCAGTGGGCGGCAACGGAACCGGACGGGCCAGCTCGCTCCAATACGACATCATCGCCGGGATGCTGATCCGCCAGCCGACCCGCCCGGACGGCAGTGCGATCAGGTGTTCGTCGAGATCACGATCCAGTTCGGCCGGCTCGACCTCACCCCACGACCCGTTCGCCTTCTCGGCGCGCGCCTCGGCGCGGTCCGTGTAGTCGGGCGAGGCGAACATGTCGTCGGCGATCCGACGCATCCAGTCGCCGTCCAGGCCCATCGCCGGGTCCAGCAGCACCACCCGCGACACCAGATCCGGCCGGGCGGCAGCGAGACTCAGCGCGACCGCGCCGCCGAAGGAGTGGCCGACCACCACCACGGGTCCGTCCGCTTCGATCAACTCGGCCAGTGCCGCGACGTTCGACTCGACCGTCCACGGCGCCGCCCATGACGACCGCCCATGCCCGATCAGATCCGGTGCGACGATGGCATGCTCGGGCAGGTGCCGTGCCGCCAGCGTCTGCCACCGCTGACCGTGGCCGGTCAGGCCGTGGATCGCCAACACCTGGGCCCGCGTCGCCGGCCCGTACCGGTGAACATGCAGTAGTTCGGTCACAACGGTTGATGCTGCCAGCTTCGGCTGCCGGTGAGATGTCGGACCCCCGTGGTGTCATGCCCACATGTCTGCACCGCACACCGACCTCACGCCGAGCGCGCTCACCGATCCCGGCGCCCGCGGCGTGGTTCGGGTGATCGGCGGGGCGGGTAATGGTAAGAGCGCGCTGCTGGTCCAGACGGCGGCCGCGCGCATCGCCGCCGGGATGGACCCGGAATCGGTTCTGCTGCTGACCGGTTCGGCCCGGCTCGGTGTGCGGGCGCGCGCACACATCACCTCCACGCTGTTGCGGGCGGGTGTCCGCGCGGTGGTGCGCGAACCACTGGTGCGCACCGTGCACTCGTACGCGTTCGCGGTGTTGCGCTTGGCCGCGCAGCGCAACGGCGATCCGCCCCCCCGGTTGATCACCAGTGCCGAACAGGACGGCATCATCCGCGAACTGCTCGCCGGCGACCTCGAGGACGGCGACTCCGCGGCGACCGCGTGGCCGCAACACCTGCGGCCCGCGCTGAGCACCGTCGGCTTCGCCAACGAGTTGCGTGACCTGCTTTCTCGCTGCACCGAACGCGGAGTGGATCCCCTTGAGCTGCAACGAATCGGGCGGCGTGCGGGCCGGTCGGAGTGGCTGGCGGCCGGTCAGTTCGCCCAAGCCTATGAACAGATCATGCTGCTGCGCTCGGCGGTGGGAACGGCCGCACCGCAAGCCACCATCCCGGCGCTCGGCGCCGCCGAGCTGGTGGGCGCGGCGCTGGAGGCGTTCGCCACCGACTCCGAGCTACTGGCCGGCGAGCTGGCCCGCGTCAGACTGCTCCTCGTCGATGACGCGCAGCAACTGGACCCGCAGGCCGCGCGGTTGGTTCAACTGCTCGCGCAGGGTGCCGAACTCACCGTGCTCGCAGGCGATCCCAACCAGGCGGTATTCGGTTACCGCGGTGCCGACCCGGTGTTGCTGCGCGGTGACGAACCGGCGATCGTCCTGACCGAGTCGCGCCGCTGCGCACCGGTCATCGCCGGAGCCATCACCGAAGTCGCACGACGGTTGCCGGGTGCCGGCGACGGTCGCGTGCTGACCGGAAGACCCGGTTCGGCGGGCACGCTTGGCGTGCGCATCGCCGCCTCACCGCACGCCGAGTCGGCGATGATCGCCGATGCGCTGCGACGGGCCCACCTCGTCGACGGGGTCCCGTGGTCGCAGATGGCTGTCATCGTGCGCTCGGTCCCTCGCCTCGGCGCCGCGCTGGCCCGCACGCTGTCGGCCGCGGGCGTCCCGGTGCACACGTCGACGTCCGCGGCGCCGCTGGGGGAGCAGCCCGCGGTGCGGGCCCTGCTGACCGTGCTCGCGGCGACCGCGCAGGGTCTCGACGCCGAACAGGCGTCGGCATTGATGACCGGGCCGATCGGTCGCGTCGATCCGGTGTCGTTGCGCCAGTTACGGCGCGCGCTCCGGCGGGCCGACGGTTCCCAACCGCCACGCGAGTTCGCCGGGCTGCTGGTCGACGCACTGAAGTGTGGCGTCGACGGACTGCCCGAGCACCTGGCTCGGCCCGTGAATCGCGTGCGCAATGTGCTGGCCGCCGCCGGCCGCAGCGTCGACGACGGGGCCGACTTGCGCTACACCCTGTGGCAGGCCTGGCACCGCTGCGGCCTGCAACGGCGCTGGCTCGCGGCAAGCGAACGCGGCGGCCCATCGGGCGCGCAGGCCGATCGTGATCTCGACGCCGTCACCGCGCTGTTCGATGTCGCCGAGCAGTACGTCAACCGCACCGCGGGCGCCACCCTGCGCGGGCTCATCGACCATGTCCAGGGGCTGCGGCTGCCTCCCCGCGACGAGGGCAGCGACCTCGAGGCGGTCGCGGTGCTCAGCGCTCACGCCGCGATGGGCCGCGATTGGGAATTCGTCGTCATCGCCGGTCTGCAGGAAGGCCTCTGGCCCAACACCGTTCCTCGCGGCGGTGTGCTGGCCACCCAACAGCTCGTCGACGTGCTTGACGGCGTCATCGCACCCGGCGACCGCGCAGTGTCGACCAGGGCGCCGCTGTTGGCGGAGGAGCGCCGGTTGCTCATCGCCGCGATGGGCCGTGCCCGAAACCGCCTGCTGGTGACGGCCGTCGACAGCGACAACGGTGACGAGTCGATGCTCCCCTCGGCGTTCTGCTATGAGTTGAGCGCGCTGGCCGGCGACAGTGGTACGGACGTCACCGCCCCGGTCGCCGCACCCCGGGTGCTGGCGCCCGCCGCGTTGGTCGGGCGGTTGCGGGCAGTGGTGTGCGCAGCCGATGGTGCGGTCGATGATTCCGCCCGCCGCTGTGCAGCAACGCAGTTGGCGCGTCTGGCGGCTGCCGGTGTGCCGGGCGCCGACCCCGCGCAGTGGCAGTCGCTGACGCCGCTGTCCAGCGAGGAACCGCTGTGGAGCGGCGACGGCCACGTCGTGACGCTCTCGCCGTCGACGCTGCAGATGCTCACCGATTGCCCGCTGCGCTGGCTGCTGGAGCGTCACGGCGGCGCCGACGCTCGCGATGTGCGTTCCGCGGTCGGCTCGCTGGTGCACGCCCTTGTCGCCGGCCCGGAACGCACCGAAAGCCAGATGGTCAACGAGCTCGAAAAGGTCTGGCCCAAGCTGCCGTTCGAGTCGCACTGGTATGCCGGCAACGAACTCGGCCGCCACCGTGCGATGCTGGCGACGTTCGCGCAGTGGCTCGCACAGACCCGTGGCGAACTCACCGAGGCGGGCACCGAGATCGATATCGACGGCGTGATCGTCGGCGGCCCGGACGGCGAGCCGGACGTGCGAGTGCGTGGGCGCGTCGACCGCCTCGAGCGGGACAGTGATGGGCGGCTCGTGGTGGTCGACCTCAAGACCGGCAAGAGCCCGGTGACCAAGAACGACGCGCAGAGCCACGCCCAACTGGCGATGTATCAGCTTGCGATCGCCGAAGGCCTGCTCGGTCAGGGTGACTCGGCGGGTGGCGGTCGCCTGGTCTACCTCGGCAAGACCGGTGCCGCGGGTGCCACCGAGCGGGTCCAGGACGCGCTGACGCCCGAGAAACGCAGCGGATGGCGCGACATCGTGCGCCAGGCCGCGACAGCCACGCAGGGCCCCGAGTTCGTCGCGCGGATCAACGACGGGTGCAGTCACTGCCCGGTCCGCGCGATGTGCCCCGCACACACCACCATTGGAGGCGGACGATGAACCAGCGCTACAGTCCGCACGAACTCGCCGCGGCACTGGGCATCTTCGCACCGACCGACGAGCAGGCCGCGGTGATCGCCGCGCCCTCGGGACCCCTCGTGGTCATCGCCGGCGCCGGCGCGGGCAAGACGGAGACGATGGCCGCACGGGTGGTGTGGCTGGTCGCCAACGGGTACGCCCGCCCCGGCGAGGTTCTCGGCCTCACGTTCACCCGCAAGGCCGCCGGACAACTGCTGCGTCGGGTTCGCACCCGGCTGGCCCGCCTCTCGGGAACCAGCATCCTCGATGGCGCCATCGGCGTTGACGAAACCCCCACCGTCAGCACGTACCACGCCTTCGCGGGCAACCTGCTACGCGAGCACGGGCTGCTGCTGCCCCTCGAGCCCGAAACCCGGCTGGTGAGCCAAACCGAACTGTGGCAGTTGGCCTTTCGCGTGGTCTGCGACTACCCGCAACTGGACACCGAGAAGACACCGGCTGCGGTCACGTCGATGGTGATCAGACTTGCGGGCCAGCTTGCCGAGCACCTCGTCGACACCAACCAGTTGCGCTACACCCACGTCGAACTCGAGCGGCTGGTGCACACGCTGCCCGCCGGTCCGTACCAACGCGATCGTGGTCCGAGCCAGTGGCTGCTGCGCCTGCTGGCCGCCCAGACCGACCGCACCGAGCTGGTGCCTTTGATCGACGCATTGCGCCAGCGGATGCGCGCCGAGAAGGTGATGGACTTCGGTATGCAGATGGCTTCGGCCGCCCGGCTGGCCGAGGGTTTCCCGCACGTCGGGGAGCAACTGCGCGCCCGCTACCGGGTCGTGCTGCTCGACGAGTACCAGGACACCGGCCACGCCCAGCGGGTCGCGTTGTCGTCGTTGTTCGGCGGCGGGGTGGACGACGGCCTCGCCCTGACCGCCGTCGGCGACCCCATCCAGTCGATTTACGGCTGGCGCGGCGCGTCGGCCACCAACCTCCCGCGCTTCACCACCGACTTTCCCCGTTCGGACGGCACTCCGGCGCCCACGTTGGAGCTGCGCACCAGCTGGCGTAACCCGCCGCGCGCCCTGTACCTGGCCAACGCGGTGTCGGCACAGGCGCGGCGCCGTTCGGTGGCGGTGCGTTCGCTGCTGCCCAGGCCCGACGCCCAGCCCGGGACGGTCCGGTGTGCGCTGTTGAACAACGTTGCAGCAGAGCGTGATTGGGTTGCCGATCACATCGCCGAGATCTACCACGGTGCGCGTGCCGACGGTGTGCCCGCGCCGACGGCGGCCGTACTGTTGCGGCGTAACGCCGATGCCGCACCGATGGCCGATGCGCTCACCGCACGCGGCGTGCCGGTCGAAGTGGTGGGTCTGGCAGGCCTTCTCGGCATGCCTGAGGTCGCCGACGTGGTTGCGATGTTGCGACTGATCGCCGATCCGACGGCGGGCAGCGCGGCCATGCGTGTGCTCGCTGGGCCGCGGTGGCGGCTTGGTGGCCGCGACATCACGGCGCTGTGGCGGCGCGCGGTGCAACTGGACGGCATCGGCAGCGACGAGATCGCCGGCGCCGCCGAGCGGATCGCCGCTCAGGCTGCCCCTGACGCCGACACCGCCTGTCTGGCCGAGGCGGTGACCGATCCCGGTGCGGCCGAGGCGTATTCGTCGACAGGTTACGCCCGGATCGTCGCGCTGGGTCGCGAGTTGACCGCCCTGCGGGCGCACCTCTCGCACCCGCTTGCCGAATTCGTCGCCGAAGTGCGCAGGGTGTTGGGAGTCGACACCGAGGTGCGCGCACGCCGTCCGGTCTCGGCGGGCTGGTCGGGGACCGAACATCTCGACGCGTTCGCCGATGTGGTGGCCGACTTCGCCGGCCGCCCGGGCTCCGACGTGACCGGGCTTCTGGCCTACCTGGAGGCCGCCGAAGACGTCGAGGACGGGCTGGCGCCCGCCGAGATCTCCGTCGCCACCGACCGGGTGCAGATTCTGACGATCCACGCGGCGAAGGGACTCGAATGGCAGGTGGTGGCCGTTCCACACCTGAGCGGCCGGGTGTTTCCGTCCACCGGCGCCAGCCGCACCTGGCTCACCGACGCGGGGGAGCTACCGCCGTTGCTGCGCGGCGACCGGGCCACGATGTCCGAGCACGGCGTCCCGGTGCTCGACGCCACGGACGTCAACGACCGCAAGCAGTTGTCCGACGTGATCGCCGAGCACAAGAAGACTCTCGAGCAGCGCCGTATCGATGAGGAACGCCGATTGCTCTACGTGGCGCTCACCCGCGCCGAGGGCACCCTGCTTCTGTCCGGTCACCACTGGGGAGCGGCCGAGACCAAGGCCCGCGGCCCGTCGGCGTTCCTGTGCGAACTCAAGGACATCATCGACGAGTCCGCCGCCGCGGGTGAACCCTGCGGCGTCGTCGAGCAGTGGGCGACCGCTCCCGCCGACGGCGAACCGAACCCGCTGCGGGACAGGGTTATCGAAGCCGTGTGGCCCGCAGACCCGGCCGGATCGCAGCGCGGCGACCTGGATCGGGGCGCCGCGCTCGTGGCCGAGGCGATGGCGGGGGGCTGCGAGGAGTCTGCCGCCGACTCCGGCGAGGGTTGGGTGGCCGACGTCGACGCGCTCATCGCCGAGCGCGATCCAGTGGCCGATCGGTCCGCGCCTCCGCTCTCACTTCAGGTGTCGGTCAGCACGCTGGTGGAACTGGGTAGGGACCCCAAGTCGGTCGTGCAGCGGATGCGCCGGCGCGTACCGACGCGGCCCGATCCGCATGCGCTGTTGGGCACGGCATTTCACGATTGGGTTCAGCGCTTCTATCATGCCGAGCGGCTGTTCGACCTCGACGATCTGCCGGGCGCGGTCGACCACGCCGCCGTCGTGGCCGACGAACTCGCCGAACTGCAGGCGGCGTTCGCGGTGTCACCGTGGGCCGCCCGCACCCCGATCGATGTGGAGGTACCCTTCGACATGGTCATCGGCGAGCGGGTGGTGCGGGGCCGCATCGACGCGGTGTTCGCCGACGACGACGGCGGCGCGACCGTGGTGGATTGGAAAACCGGTGAGCCGCCGAGCACACCGCAAGCCAAGCAGCACAGCGCAATTCAGCTGGCGGTCTACCGGCTGGCGTGGGCGGCGCTGCACGGATGCGCGGTCGAATCGGTACGGGCCGCGTTCCACTACGTGCGCAGCGGCGTCACCGTCACCCCCGACACGCTGCCCGGCGTCGACGAACTCGCCGGATTGCTCGAGGTCGCCTAGGACTCGCGGTAGACCTTCACGGCCTCGACGATCATCGGAACCTGCAGCGGCAGGCGAACGATCGCGATCGCTCGCATCGGCCACGGCTTGTTCCACCACAACCGGACCATGTTGAGGTTGCCCGGGAAGACCGCAAAGAACAGCGCCGCCGCGGCCAGGGCACCGAAGCGCCGCGTCTGCGGGGCGGCCAGCAGCCCCGCCACGCCGAGTTCGGCCACACCCGACGCGTAGGTGTAGAACCGCGGGCTGCCGGGCAGTTCGGCGGGAATGATCGCGTCGAACGGTTTCGGCGCGACGAAGTGCAGGGTGCCGATTCCGAGCAGGCCGGCGGCCATCCGGTAGGCGCGCGACGGATTGGCGGCTTGCTGCAGTTCGGGCGGGACAGAGGTCATGATTACATTGTGGCGTGCACATCCCTGCGGGACCGGTAATGGGTTCTCGTGGAAAAAGGTAGGTTGCGGCGCCGGCTCGCCGCGATCGAGCAGGACCTGACCACCCAGCCCGTCGCGGCGCTCACCGACATCCTGCGGATTCCCGAACCGTTCGTCAGCCCGGGGCAGAAGATCTTCCGCCGGGTCATCTACGCCACGCTGGCGCTGTTCGCCGCGGTGCTCATCGTCTATTTCGACCGCGACGGCTACCGCGACGTGCAGGACAACCAGCTGTCGTTTTTGGACTGCTTCTACTACGCGACGGTGTCGCTGTCGACGACCGGCTACGGCGACATCACCCCGTTCTCGCCCGAGGCGCGGTTGGTCAACGTCCTGGTGATCACCCCGTTGCGGGTGGCGTTCCTGATCGTTTTGATCGGCACCACGGTGGAGACGCTGACCAGCCAGTCGCGTGCGGCATTGAAGATCCAGCGATGGAGGAGCAGAGTGCGCAACCACACCGTCGTCATCGGCTATGGCACCAAGGGCAGGACGGCCGTCGCCGCGATGGTCGGCGACGAGGTCGCACCCGCCGACATCGTCGTCGTCGACATGAATTCCACTTCGCTGGAGCGGGCCCGCGGCGCCGGACTGGTCACCGTCCACGGTGACGCAACCAAAGCCGACATCCTGCGCCTGGCCAGCGCACAGCACGCGAAGTCGATCATCGTCGCCACGGACGACGACGCCAGCGCGGTGCTGGTCACCCTGACCGCACGGGAACTCGCGCCAAACGCCAAGATCATCGCCGCCGCCCGTGAATCCGACAACCAGCACCTGCTCAAACAGTCCGGGGCGGACTCCACCGTGGTGTCCTCCGAAACCGCGGGACGGCTGCTGGGCATCGCCACCCAGACCCCCAGCGTCGTCCAGATCATGGAAGACCTGCTGACCCCCGACGCCGGCTTCGCGATCGCCGAACGCGAGGTGACGCCCAAAGAGGTCGGCGGGTCCCCGCGGCATCTGCACGACATCGTGCTCGGCGTGGTGCGCGACGGAGCGCTGCTGCGGGTCGACTCACCGGAGGTGGACACGGTCGAGGCCGGTGACCGGCTTCTCTACATCCGCAATGCGGATTCCGAGTGAATATCCGAGTGAATATCCGAGTGAATATCCGAGTGATATCCGAGTGATGACGCCGTTCCGCCTTCGCAACGTCCCGCTGCTCTCCCGCATCGGCGCCGACCGCGCCGACGCGCTGCGTACCGATATCGACGCGGCGCTGGCCGGGTGGCCGGACGCGCAGGTGCTGCGCGTCGACCGTCGCAACCAGGTGCTGATCGCCGACGGCCGGGTCGTGCTCGGCGACGCCGCCAAGCTGGGGGACCGGCCTCCGGAGGGCGCGGTGTTCCTCGGCCGGCTGAACGACGGTCGGCATGTGTGGGCGATCCGCGCCGCGCTCGAGGGCCCGCAGAACCCGCACACCGAGACCGAGGTGCTCGACCTGCGCCGGGCCGGCCAGGTGTTCGACGACGTCAGCGCGCAGCTCGTCGCGACCGCGACCGCGCTGCTCAACTGGCATGACAACGCGCGGTTCAGCACCGTCGACGGTTCACCGACCAAATCGATCAAGGGCGGCTGGTCGCGGATCAACCCGGTCAACAGGCACGAGGAATTCCCCCGCATCGATCCCGCGGTCATCTGCCTGGTGCACGACGGACACGATCGCGCGGTGCTGGCCCGCCAAACGGTGTGGCCGGAGCGGCTGTTCTCGATACTGGCGGGCTTCGTCGAGGCCGGTGAGTCGTTCGAAAGCTGCGTCACCCGCGAGATCGCCGAAGAGATCGGATTGACCGTCACCGACGTGACCTATCTCGGCAGCCAGCCGTGGCCGTTCCCGCGCTCGCTGATGGTCGGCTTCCACGCGATCGGCGATCCCGAGCAGGAGTTCTCGTTCAACGACGGCGAGATCGCCGAGGCGGCGTGGTTCACTCGCGCCGAGATCCGCGACGCCCTCGAGCACGGCGACTGGAGCAGCGACTCGCCGTCCCGGCTACTGCTACCGGGGTCGATCTCGATCGCGCGGGAGATCATCGAATCCTGGGCCGCACTGGACTGAGCGCGACTAACTCGCCAGCTTGGCCTTGACCTCACGGGCGGTCGGGTTCGTCAGCGTGGAACCGTCGGGCAGCTTCAGTGTGGGGACGGTCTGGTTGCCGCCGTTGGCCGCGGCGACGAACTCCGCGGCAGCGGGGTCCTCTTCAATGTCGACCTCGGTGAACGCGATGCCCTCGACCTGTAGCGCCTTCTTCAGGCGCACGCAGTAGCCACACCACGTGGTGGTGTACATGATCACGGGAGTCTGTGTTGCGCTCATAACGGGTTCAACGTAACGGATGGATCGAACATGCCCTGCGGCGTACCGGTCACTTGTCACCGGGCCCTGCCAAGATGGACCGCATGTCGGTAGAGGCCGCTTCTGTGCGCAGTGGCTCGAACTCGATCGAAGACCTCGACGACGAGCAGCGCGAAGCCGTGCTGGCCGCACGCGGACCGGTGTGCGTGCTGGCCGGCGCGGGTACCGGCAAGACCCGCACCATCACCCGGCGCATCGCTCATCTGGTCGCGGCCGGGCACGTCGCGCCCGGACAGGTCCTCGCGGTCACGTTCACTCAACGCGCCGCCGGGGAAATGCGGGCTCGGTTGCGCGCGCTCGATGAAGGCGTCGGCACCGGTTCGGTGCAGGCGATGACGTTTCACGCCGCTGCCCGGCGCCAACTGTCCTACTTCTGGCCCCGGGTCGTCGGCGACACCACCTGGGAACTGCTCGACACCAAATTCGCGGTGGTGGCGCAGGCCGCGAACCGGGCGCGCCTGTCGACCAGCACCGACGATGTGCGCGACCTCGCCGGCGAGATCGAGTGGGCGAAGGCGTCGTTGATCAGCCCGGAGGGCTATCCCGCGGCGGTCGCGCAGGTGGGCCGCGACATCCCGTTCGAAGCGGCGAAGGTGGCGGCGGTGTACGCGGGCTATGAGGCGCTCAAGGCCCGCCGCGACGGGACCACCCTTCTGGATTTCGACGACCTGCTGCTGCACACCGCCGCGGCCGTCGAGACGGATGCCGCGGTCGCGCAGGAGTTCCGCGACCGCTACCGCTGTTTCGTCGTCGACGAGTATCAGGACGTCACGCCCCTTCAGCAGCGCGTGCTCGATGCCTGGCTCGGTGAACGCGACGACCTCACCGTCGTCGGCGACGCCAACCAGACCATCTACTCGTTCACCGGCGCCACTCCCCGCTACCTACTGGACTTCTCGCGGCGCTTTCCCGATGCGGCGGTTGTCCGCCTGGAACGCGACTACCGTTCGACGCCGCAGGTGGTGTCGCTGGCGAACCGGGTCATCGCCGCCGCGCGTGGCCGGATGGCGGGCAGCAAGCTGCATCTCGTCGGCCAGCGGGACCCTGGCCCGGCGCCCTCGTTCGGCGAATATCCCGACGAGGTCGCCGAAGCCAAGGCGGTGGCCAAGCACATCAAACGCCTGCTGGAATCCGGCACCGAACCGGCCGAGATCGCGGTGCTCTACCGCATCAACGCACAATCGGAGGTTTACGAGGAGGCGCTCACCGAGGCGGGCGTGCCGTTCCAGGTCCGCGGCGGCGAGGGGTTCTTCAACCGCCAGGAGATCCGGCAGGCGCTGGTGGCGCTGCAGCGGGCGGCCGAACGTGACCTCGACGGCGAGCTGCCCGAGGTGGTGCGTTCCGTGCTGGAACCGCTCGGGCTCACCGCCGAGCCGCCGCCGGGCACCAAGGCGCGGGAACGGTGGGAAGCGCTGACGTCGCTGGCCGAACTCGTCGACGAGGAGGTCGCGCTGCGTCCCGGCCTTGATCTGCGCGCACTGCTGGCCGAACTACGCCACCGGGCCGATGCCCGCCACCCTCCGGTCGTTCAGGGCGTCACGCTGGCGTCGCTGCATGCGGCCAAGGGACTGGAGTGGGACGCGGTGTTCCTGGTCGGGCTCGCCGACGGCACGTTGCCGATTTCGCACGCCCTGGCGCACGGTCCCGACAGTGAAGCGGTGGAGGAGGAGCGCCGGCTCCTTTATGTCGGAATCACCAGGGCCCGTGTGCATTTGGCGCTCAGCTGGGCGCTGGCCCGCGCACCCGGTGGTCGTCAGAGCCGCAAACCGTCCCGGTTCCTCAACGGCATCGCACCACAGTTCCCGACGAACAGCGACATCCCGGCCAAGCCCCGCCGTCCGCGCGGTGCCACCCCGCGCTGCCGCGTGTGCAACGGCGTGTTGAGCGCACCTGCCGCAATCATGTTGCGCCGCTGCGAAAGCTGCCCGTCCGACATCGACGAGGCATTGCTGACCGAACTCAAGGACTGGCGCCTGCGCACCTCCAAGGAGATGAGCGTGCCCGCCTATGTGGTGTTCACCGACAACACACTGATCGCGATCGCCGAGGCGCTGCCCACCGACGATGCCGCGCTCGTTGCGATCCCGGGTATCGGTGCACGCAAGCTCGAGCAGTACGGCGCCGACGTGCTCGCGATGGTCAAGGCCCGCCAATCGTCGTAAAGATCGCGCCAAAACCGCTGGTCAGAAAATCAGTTGTCAGTCGCGGCTGTTACGCTTAGCCTCGAGTTCGCACCGCTTGGGTGCTTTTTCGTGCGAGAGGAGGGGCCGACATCATGGGTAGCAACAGCGCGTTCACCGGCGTAGCCGCTGTCGGCATGCCGCGGTCCCTCCATGCCGTCGCCACTGCGGCGCATCCCGCGCACGCCGCCGGTGCCGCCGCTGCCATCACCCCGCAGCGCAAGCGCCGCGCCGCCGCCGCGACTGCGAAGTCCGTCGATCGGGGCACCATCTAGGTAAGCCCAGATTTCGCCGAAAAAGGCCACGGACCCGCAGTCGGATCCGTGGCCTTAGTCATTGAGAAGTCATCGGCCCTCTCGAAGACCTGGTCACGGATCGAGCAGAAGAGATACGAAACCCACGACCAGGAAGCAGAGGACTGGACATGTCAATCGCGACATGCCGAGAGAAGACGAAGCTGGCGGTGCCGTGTCACGAGACCGATCCCGATCTGTGGTTCGCCGAGGATCCCCTCGAACTCGAACGCGCCAAGGCGTTGTGCGCGGACTGCCCGATCCGGCGCGAGTGTCTCGCTGCCGCGCTGGAAAGGCAAGAGCCATGGGGTGTTTGGGGTGGTGAGATCCTCGAGCGGGGCACGATCATCGCCCGTAAGCGGCCACGTGGCCGGCCACGCAAGGACACCGTCGGGAACCCGGCAGCGGCCTGAGCCGGCTGTGCGAATACGTCGCCGAGCGCACGGTTGTGCACGCAAACCGCGAGTAGAGCCGCGAACAAGCGTGCGCTCGGCGTGACGCCGCCGAAACGTTAGGCCGCTTCCTGGGCGAAGCCCGGAATCAGCTCGGTGGCCAGCCTTCTCGCCGGAACGTGGGCATCCAGTTGGCACGCGATCGCCACGTTGGAGGCGATCACCCGCATCGGAATCGCCAGATGGGCCGGGATGTCCATCTGCCGAGCGGCCTTGAGTTGGCCGGCGGCGCGATCGGGTCTGATGTTCGCCGTGGTGATGCGCTGCAGCCATTTGCGGTTGTAATGGAACGTCTCGTTTTCGAGTGGTTCGACGTATTGGCGCATCATGTCGTCCATCTCACGCTTGGACACCTGCTCGCCCTTCTGGATGAACCCGACCTTCTGCATCGTCGTCAGCAGGTTGTCGTAGTCGTCCTCCAAGGCATACCGCGTCGCCAGGCCGATCTCGATCGGAATACCGCCGGGCATCGGCGCGACGGCGCCGAAGTCGATGACGCCCATCCTGTCGTCGGACAGCAGCATGAAGTTACCGGGATGCGTGTCGCCGTGCATCATCTCCAGCCGGCGAGGCGCGTCGTAGGTCAGCTCGAAAAGCCTGGTGCCCATCAGGTCTCGCTGTTGCTGGGTACCCTCGCGAATGATCACCGACATCGGCACGCCCTCGATCCACTCCTGGATCACCACCTTGGGCGCGCTGGCCACGATGTGCGGCACCACGAAGTGCGGGTGGCCTTCGTAGGCCTTGGCGAACGCCCGCTGATTGTCGGCCTCGAGCCGATAGTCGAGTTCCATCTCGGTGCGCTCGATGAGCTCGTTGACCACACCGTCGACGTCGGCGCCGGGAGCGAGCTGCTTGATCACACCCACCATCCGCTGCATCGTCTTCAGGTCCGCGCGCAGCGCCTCGTCGGCGCCGGGGTACTGAATCTTGACGGCGACCTCGCGGCCGTCCGACCACACCGCCTTGTGCACCTGGCCGATGCTGGCCGACGCGATGGGTTTGTCGTCGAACGACGAGAACCGCTCGCGCCACTTCGTGCCCAGTTGCGCGTCCAGGACCCGGTGGACCCTGGCGGCGGGCAACGGCGGAGCCTCGCGCTGCAACTTGGTCAGCGCCTCGCGGTACGGCTTGCCGTACTGCTCGGGGATCGCCGCCTCCATCACCGACAGGGCCTGGCCGACCTTCATCGCGCCGCCTTTGAGCTCACCGAGCACGGTGAACAGCTGCTGGGCAGCTTTGTCCATCAGCTCGGCGTTGACCTCGTCTTTCGACTTACCGGTCAACCGCTTTCCGAAGCCCAACGCGGCCCGGCCGGCCATGCCGACGGGCAGGCTCGCCAGCTTGGCGTTGCGCGCAGCCCGGCCCCGTTTGATTTCACTCACCAGACCATCATCCACGACACCGCTGAACACACCGCACCGACTTGCCAACGCGCGATGTCAACATGCGCACCGCGGATGCCGCGACCATCGGCGCGCCACCACCGAGCCCACGTTGACGTCGAACTCCAGCGTGGTGTCGAGCGTCGGTGGCGGGTCGGTGGGACGGCTCACGTCGGCGCCGCCGCGGACCGCCCGAATGACGCGGTCGACCTGGTTGAGTGCCAGCGCGGCGGTAGCCAGCACCGTCGCCCGGTCGGCGCTTCCGACGGTGTGGCGCAGCTGCGCGGCGACCGCGGGCCACGCCGCATCCCGGTCGCTGCGGTGTAGATCCGCGCACCTCAGACAGCTCGTCACACCCGGGATGACCAGCGGCCCGACCAGGCCGACGCCGTCGCGCACCCGCACGGGCAGATGTGCGACCCCGGCGGCGTGCAGTTCGCGCACCACGCGGGGGTCCGCCACCAGATAGTCCGCCAGGACCACCAGATCAGTGGGCGCCGACGGCGCGCCGGTGTTGGTTCGGTTGCTGTGGGTGATGCGCGCACCCGAGCAGCGCAGCGCCCCGGCGAGCAGATCCGACAGGGGCCCGCGGCCATGGATGCGCACCGCCGCGGCGCGACCGCGACGTCGCGCGCCGGATGTGACCACCCCGGCGTCGACCAACGACGCGATCAGGTCCTCAACGATCGCTGCGTCCACCGCGGGGGCGCGCGCCTGCAGGTCGGTCAGTTCTGCGCCGGACTGCAGGTGGCGCAGCAGGTTCGCCAACGTCGCTGTGGGCAGCCCGGACGGCGGACGGATCAGCACCGCACGCCGCGGGTCCCAGCCCACCTGCACGGCCCCGTCGGGCCGCAGGAGCACCGGTGTCTCCGCGCTCAACGCGTATCGCGTCATCGATCGAGCCTGCCACGGCGCGCGAGGACCAACCGGAGTTATCCACAGGGCTCAGCGGCCGGTGTCGTCGTCCTTGCCGCTGTCGGGATTCTGGATCTCTTTTTCGAGGTCGGCGATCGCCTCCTCGATGGCGCTGTCCATGCCGCTGGTGTCGCCACCGATCATCCGGTCGATGAACCCGGCGGGCTCGTCGAGATCCTCGGCGCTGGGCAACAGGTCGGGGTGCTGCCACACCGCGTCGCGACGGTCGGAGCCGACAGCCTGGGTCAACCGCTCCCAGAGCACCGCGGCCTCGCGCATCTTGCGCGGCCGCAGTTCCAGCCCCACCAGCGTCGCGAACGTCTGCTCGGCCGGTCCTCCGGTGGCGCGGCGCCTGCGCAACATCTCCGCCAGCGCCGACGTCCCTGGAATGCGGTTGCCGAGCGCGTCGGACACGACGGTCTGCACCCAACCCTCGATGAGCGCAAGCAGCGTCTCCAGCCGCTCCAGGGCTGCGGTCTGCTCCGGCGTCGCCTTCGGCTCGAAGATGCCCTGGTTGAGTAGCTGCTCCATCTGCGCGGGGTCGGTCAGGGCGGCCGGATTGATCCCCGACGCCAATTCCTCGATACCGCTCATGTCGATCTTCATGCCCCGGGCGAACGCCTCGACCGCGCTGAGCAGCTGACTGGCCAGCCACGGCACGTGGCTGAACAGACGGTGGTGCGCGGCCTCGCGGGCAGCAAGGAACGTGAGCACCTCGCTGCGCGGCTGCTCGTGGCCTTCCGACAGCGACTCGACCGCCTCCGGCAGCAGCGCGGCCACCCCCTTGGGTCCCAGGGGCAGCCCGATATCGGTGGAGGTCAACACTTCTCGCGACAGCTTGCCCAGCGCCTGACCGAGCTGCGAGCCGAACGCCATTCCGCCCATCTGCGTCATCATCGCCAGCAGCGGGCCGGCCATCGCGCGGGCCTCCTCGGGTAGCGCGGAGACCCACACCGTGGAGATCTGCTCGGCGACCGGGTCGCACAGCCGCTTCCACGTGTCGAGCGTGTTGTCGATCCAGTCCGTCGGCGTCCAGGCGACGGCCTTGCTGGTGCCGGCGGGCAGCGCGGTCACGCCGTCGAGCCAGGTGTCAGCCAGATGCACGGCGTCGGCGATGGCCGCAGCGGTCTTTTCCGGCACCGGCGCGACGAAACCGATCTGGCTCGACGCCAGCTGGCGGGCCAGGTCGTAGTTCACCGGTCCGGACTGCTTACCGCCGGCCATCGCGCCGCCGGCGCCGCTGAACATCTCGCCGAGCTTGGAAAAGATCTGACCCAGCTGCGACATGTCGAACTCGGACCCGCCTTCGAAGCCCATGCCGAACGGGTCGCCGGCCCCGCCGGGGCCGGAGTCGGGATCTTTCTTGCGCTTCTCGCCCTCGGGGTCATCCCCGGCGGAAAAGCCGAAAGGCAGGTCAGCCATGTCCTCAACCGTACTCACCGAGGCCGTGCGGTGTGGGTGCGCGGCTCTCGCTGACAGCGAACCGGCCCTCGACCCCGCCGATTTCTGCGTGACGGTCGTGCTCGGGGGTTTTTCACAGCCCTGCGGTGGAAGTCGTGTGCACGGTCACCTTTACATTGGGCGGCGTGAACAGGCGGACTTTGACGTTGCTCGTCGCGCTCGCCCCCATCGTGGCGTTCGGGGTGCTGGTGTCGATGGTGAAGGTGCCGTACGTCTCACTGGGGCCCGGGCCGACGTTCAACACGCTCGGCGAGGTCGACGGCAAGCAGGTCGTCGCCATCGAGGGTGCCGACGTCTATCCGACGTCGGGACATCTGAACATGACCACGGTGTCGCAGCGCGATCAGCTCAGGCTGGGCGAGGCGATGGTGCTGTGGCTGTCGGGCCGCGAGCAGCTGGTCCCGCGTGATCTGGTGTACCCGCCGGACAAGACCCGCGAAGAGATCGACAAGGCCAACACCACCGACTTCCGCAACTCCGAGCGCAGCGCCGAGTACGCCGCGCTGCACTACCTGGACTTTCCGATGGCGGTGACGGTGGAGAACGTCAACGACCCGGGACCGTCGGCGGGCAAGCTGGCCGACGGCGACGCGATCGACGCCGTCAACGGCAAGCCGGTGGCGACCCTCGAGGAGTTCCAGGCCCTGCTGAAGGACACCAAGCCCGGCGACACCGTGGTGCTCGACTACCGTCGCCAGGACGGTCCGCCCGGCGTCGCCACCATCACGCTGGGCGAGCACCCCGAGCGCGACCAGGGCTATCTCGGCATCGGGGTCCTCGACGCGCCCTGGGCGCCGTTCTCGATCGACTTCAACCTCGCGAACATCGGCGGTCCGTCTGCGGGATTGATGTTCTCGCTGGCGGTGGTGGACAAGCTCACCACCGGCGACCTCAACGACGGCCAGTTCGTCGCGGGCAGCGGGACCATCAGCGGGGACGGGGAGGTCGGCGGGATAGGCGGCATCACCCACAAGATGCTGTCCGCGCGCGAGGCGGGCGCGACCATCTTCCTGGTGCCCGCCGACAACTGCGAGGAAGCCAAGACCGCACCGCAGGACGGCCTGGAACTGATCAAGGTCGACACCCTGGGGCACGCCGTCGACGCCCTGAAGACCTTGTCCGCCGGTGGCGAACGCCCCCATTGTTAGATCGACGCGGCAGAGCCGTTGCGTAGAGTTGTGGCGGAGTTTGGGGTGACGTCGATCAGGACGTACGGGAATGAGACTGGAGTCGACGAGTGGGTATGCGGCCCGCAGCACGAATGCCGAAGCTGACACGACGTAGCCGAATTCTCATCGCGGTGGGGGCCGTAGCCGTCCTCCTGTTGTTGATCGGGCCCCGGCTGATCGACACCTACGTCGACTGGCTGTGGTTCGGCGAACTCGGCTACCGCTCGGTGTTCACCACGGTGCTGTTCACCCAGATCATCTTGTTCCTCGTCGTGTCGCTGGTGATCGGCTCCATCCTGTTCGCCGGGCTGGCACTGGCCTATCGCACGCGGCCGGTGTTCGTGCCGACCAACGGCCCCAACGACCCGGTCGCGAGCTACCGCACCGCGGTGATGGCGCGGCTGCGGCTCGTGGGCTTCGGCATCCCCGCGCTGATCGGCCTGTTCATCGGGCTGTTCGCGCTGGGGCAGTGGGAGACCGTGCAGCTCTTCCTGCACGGCAACAGCTTCGGGATCACCGACCCCCAGTTCGGCAAGGATCTCGGCTTCTACGCCTTCGACCTGCCGTTCTATCGGCTCGTCCTCAACTACTTGTTCGTCGCGACCTTCCTGGCGTTCCTCGGAAACCTGTTGGGCCACTACCTGTTCGGCGGTATCCGGCTGTCCGGCCGCACCGGCGCGTTGAGCCGTGCGGCGCGCATCCAGTTGATCACCCTGGTCGGCATCCTGATGCTGCTCAAGGCGGTCGCCTACTGGCTGGACCGCTACGAGTTGCTCAGCCACACCCGCGGCGGTAAGCCGTTCACCGGCGCGGGCTACACCGACATCAACGCGGTGCTGCCGGCCAAGCTGATCCTGATGGCGATCGCGGTGATCTGCGCGGCCGCCGTGTTCTCGGCGATCGTGTTGCGCGACCTGCGCATTCCGGCGATCGGCGTGGTGCTCTTGCTGCTGTCGTCGCTGGTGGTCGGTGCGGGCTGGCCGCTGGTGGTCGAGCAGTTCAGCGTGCGGCCCAACGCGGCGCAGAAGGAAAGCGAATACATCAGCCGCAGCATCTCGGCGACCAGACAGGCCTACGGACTCACCGACGAGGTGGTCAGCTATCGAGACTACCCGGGCGACGCCCCGGCGACCGCCGCGCAGGTGGCCACCGACCGGGCGACGACATCGAACATCCGGGTGCTCGACCCCAACATCGTCAGCCCGGCTTTCACGCAGTTCCAGCAGGGCAAGAACTTCTACTACTTCCCTGATCAGCTGAACATGGACCGGTACCGCGACAACGACGGCAACCTGCGCGACTTCGTCGTCGCCGCGCGCGAACTCAATCCCGACCGACTCATCGACAACCAGCGGGACTGGATCAACCGCCACTCGGTTTACACCCACGGCAACGGCTTCGTCGCCTCACCGGCGAACACCGTGCGCGGGGTGGCCAACGACCCCAACCAGAACGGCGGGTATCCGGAGTTCCTGGCCAGCGTCGTCGGCGCCAACGGCGAGGTGATCTCGCCCGGGCCGGCCCCGCTGTCGCAGCCACGGATCTACTACGGTCCGGTCATCGCCAACACACCGGCCGATTACGCGATCGTCGGCGAGAACGGCGCGCCACGCGAGTACGACTACGAGAACAACGTCGAGACCAGGAACTACACCTACACCGGCAGCGGCGGCGTCCCGATCGGCAACTGGCTGACCCGCAGCGTGTTCGCCGCCAAGTACGCCGAGCGGAACTTCCTGTTCTCCAACGTGATCGGTGAAAACAGCAAGCTGCTGTTCAACCGAGACCCGGCCGACCGCGTGAAGGCGGTGGCGCCGTGGCTGACCACCGACACCACCGTGTACCCCGCGATCGTCAACGAGCGGATCGTCTGGATCGTCGATGGTTACACCACGCTGGACAACTACCCGTACTCCGAGCTGACGTCGTTGTCCTCGGCCACCGTCGACTCCAACGAGGTGGCGCTGAACCGGCTGCAGCCCGACAAACAGGTCTCCTACATCCGAAATTCCGTCAAGGCCACCGTCGACGCCTATGACGGCACGGTGTCGCTGTACGCCCAGGACGAGCAGGATCCTGTTCTGCAGGCGTGGATGAAGGTCTTCCCCGGCACCGTCAAGCCCAAGAGCGAGATCACCCCGGAATTGCAGGAACATCTGCGCTATCCCGAGGATATGTTCAAGGTGCAGCGTGCGCTGCTGGCCAAGTACCACGTCGACGACCCGGTGACCTTCTTCTCGACGTCGGACTTCTGGGATGTCCCGCTGGATCCGAACCCGACGGCCAGCAGCTTCCAGCCGCCGTACTATATCGTCGCCAAAGACCTTGCCTCCGACGATCGTTCGGCGTCCTTCCAGCTGACCAGCGCGATGAACCGGTTCCGCCGCGACTTCCTGGCCGCCTTCATCAGCGCCAGTTCTGACCCGGACACCTACGGCAGGCTCACTGTGCTGACGATTCCCGGTCAGGTCAACGGTCCGAAGCTGGCGTTCAACGCGATCAGCACCGACACCACGGTGTCTCAGGAACTGGGCCTGATCGGCCGCGACGGCCAAAACCGCATCCGCTGGGGCAACCTGCTCACGTTGCCCATGGCCGACGGAGGGTTGCTCTATGTCGCTCCGGTGTACGCCTCGCCGGGTACCAGCGATGCCGCATCGTCCTACCCGCGCCTGATCCGGGTGGCGATGATGTACAACGACAAGATTGGTTTCGGCCCCACCGTGCGCGATGCGCTGACCAAGTTGTTCGGCCCCGGAGCTGACGCCACGGCCACCGGGCCCGCGCCGATCGCCGGGCCGGGCGGGCAGCAACCCGCCGCGCCGCCACCGGCCGACGGTCAACAGCCCGCGGCCCGTCCGCCGGCCAACCAGGAAGGCCGGGCGCCGGAGGCGCCTACCCCCGCGGCGGTGCCGCCGGGTGGGCCGGTGCAGCTGTCGGGTCCGAAAGCCGCTGCGCTGCAGGAGGTCAATACGGCGCTCGACGCGCTGCGTCAAGCCCAGCAGAGCGGTAACTTCGGTCAGTTCGGCGAGGCTCTGCAACGCCTCGACGACGCGATGCGCAAGTACCAGTCGGCCGGGTAATCACTTGCCGGCGCGAGCGACCGCGTCTGTACAGCGACACGCCGCGTCGGCACGTACATTCGCGGTCGCTCGCGCCAGGTGACCGGCCATGCGAGGGCAAGTCATCGCCCGCGGTGACCGCGCGATTTGGAAGTGCACGTCCGCCTTCGGTAACGTGGCGTTCACCCGACGCGGGGTGGAGCAGCTCGGTAGCTCGCTGGGCTCATAACCCAGAGGTCGCAGGTTCGAATCCTGTCCCCGCTACTAGATGAGAACGGCCCTCGGACTTCGGTCCGGGGGCCGTTCTCTATGGGGTGGGCGACACGCTTGGGAGCATTAGCTGAGCTAGTAGACAATTGGCTCACGGCGCGGCGACCGGTTTCATTCGCCGGCTGGGTCGTGTGGTGGAGGAGAGAGTCACGATGAGCGATGCCGGAGTCGGGACATTCCGGCGGCCCCCTGCGGTGGCCGTTGAGGCGGTCGGCCGGAAATTGATCGAAGCGGGTCTTGGGAGAGCCGATTCTCTACTGACACCAGGGCGTCCCGTGTGGACCATCGACAACCTCGATGAGCTGACCCGGCTGTATGTCGACAAGCCCGACGAGAGCGACCGCGGCTTCTTCGAGAAGTTGCACGATCAGCTGACCGGCGCAGCACCGGATGCGGTCCAGTTGTTCGCCGAACTGCTGATTCTCAACGTCCTGCCCATCGTCAACGTGGGAGGCGTCTTGAAGGTGAAGCAGGTGAAAGAGGTTCTGGCAATGAGCGCCACACCAGTCGACCTGCCCGATGACGTGGAGGCTGCCCTCGCTGGTGGTGGTGTCTTCCACGGTGGCCAAGCTTTCACGACCTACCGGTGGGCCCAGCTCGTGTACTTGATCGAGTTGGCTCAGCACTTCAAGTCTTTACCTGAAGCGCGGTTGCTGGATGTGATGGCTGAGCCGATCCCGTTTCGGGAGGAGGTCAACGCCGTGCCCACTGGGCAGGCGGCGCAGCGACAGTCGCTGCTTTACCTGGCTTTTCCTCTGTTCTTCCTTCCTGTCGTGAAGTTCGAGCACCGCAAGGCGATTCGAGATGGACTGGCTCCAGACTTCCTGACCACGCCCACTGGAGACGTCGACGCCGATCTGTCTGCGATCTACGAGGCCATCACCGATAGCGAAGGCGGTCACGTCGACCTCTACGGGGAGCCTTGGCTGAGCCGTTGGCAGAAGCCCAACAAAGAGTCGGAGCCTACTAGCCCGGTGCAGCACGCATGGAAGGTGCACGGGTCGAACGTCAAAGGCCAAGACATGGTGCCGATCTGGCGGCACAAGCAGTCGGTGTCGCTCGCGGCGAGCTTGCTAAGACCCGTTGATGACGACCTCAGGCGAGAAGAGCTGAAAGACATCGTCGACGAGGATTATCGTTCGTCGGGATACGCAGCTCGCCAAGAGAAATTTGAGGAGTTCTATTCGTTCCTCAAGCGAATGCATCGCGGGGACCTGATCGTGACGGTAAGCCAAGGAGGCGTCGTCCACCTTGGCACCATCACCGGACCCGCCGAATTCGTCGCAAGTAGCGACGGCCGATCAAACCTGCGTCGGTCGGTGAAGTGGTTCGACTACCAGTGCCCGTGGTCGGATGTTCCCGACGACCTCGCAGCCCTCCTGAGTGCGCAACGGGAAGTTCTCGACCTCAGCCAACACTTGGAGACGCTCGTGGCGCTGGCCGAACGGCGTCCAAGGCAGCCGGGCTCCGGAACAGTTCACCTTCCGGACGCCACCGGCGAGCTTGCCGATCGGATCCATGTCGGTGTCGGTTGGCTGCAAGACTGCATCGAGCTTCTTCGGGAGCGTCGTCAGCTCGTTTTCTACGGCCCACCCGGGACCGGAAAGACCTACATCGCACAGCAACTCGCCCGTCACATCACCGACAAGGCGAATGTGAAACTGGTGCAGTTCCACCCGGCCTACTCGTACGAGGACTTCTTCGAGGGCTTCCGTCCTCAGGGCGAGGGGGAAGGTCAGATCGGGTTCACGTTGAAGGCCGGCCCGCTTCGCTCGCTGGTTGACAAAGCCGCCGACAATCCCGACGCCGCATACGTTCTGATCATCGACGAGATCAATCGCGGCAACCTGCCGAAGATTTTCGGTGAACTGTACTTCCTCCTGGAATATCGCGATCAAGCGATCGACCTGATGTACTCGTCGGACAGTTCCGAGCCGTTCTCGCTACCGAAGAACATCTTCGTGATCGGCACGATGAACACCGCGGACCGGTCCATCGCCCTCGTCGACGCCGCACTGCGGCGACGCTTCGCCTTTCTGCCGCTTCACCCCTCCGAGGAGCCCACCCGCGGAATCCTGCGGAGCTGGCTGGCGTCCAAGGGACATCCGAGCGCCCTGGCCGACCTGCACGAGGAGCTGAACTCGCGCATAGCCGACACCGATTTCAAGGTCGGACCGTCCTACTTCATGCGCGACCGGATCGCCGGCGACGCAACGGGCAAAGCCCTGGAACTCATGTGGCGCACCGACATCCTGCCTTTGCTTGAAGAGCACCACTTCGGTGATCGCAACGTGGACGTCCGCGCCAGGTACGGGCTGGATGTCTTGACCAAGAGCATTGCCGCGAAATCTGCTGTGGTCTATGAGGATAGTGACGATGCCGGAACCACTTCTTCTGACTGAGGGCGGTCCGCCTCAAACTGCGAAACTGTCGGTCAGCGAATACCGAGCGTTGACGGACCTTGGTCTTGCGGTTGTCACTCCGACGCTGCATGACGGGCTGTTCGACGTGGTTGCCGGACGCAAGATCGGTGCCGTCAGCATAGACGGACGTCAAGTCGTCGTGCGGCCGAAGATCACCGACTTGAACCGACTGTTGTTCTTGCTCGGATATGCACGAGACCCGCAGATATGGCGCGACGACGCGGTGCAACTCGACGCGGCCGACGACCTCTTGCCGGCCGTCGCCGAACCGTTCGCCCGGCTCGGCGGCCGTGCAGTCGAGCAAGGGCTGCTACAGGGATACCGGACGATCACCGACACCCTTCCGGTGCTACGCGGCCGCATCCTGGCCGGTGAACAGATGAACCGCCTTTACGGCCTTCCGGTTCCGATTGCGGTCGAATACGACGACTTCACGGTGGACATTGCGGAGAATCAACTTCTGGCAATGGCGGCTCTGCGACTGTTGACCGTTCCGCGCGTCAGCGACCCCGCACGCAGATTGCTGCAACGGCTCCGGCGCACGCTGGCTGAAGTATCGATACCTGCTCGCGGCAGCCGGCTTCCGCGGTGGCAGCCGAGCCGGCTCAATACCCGCTACCAGCCGGCGTTGCAGCTGGCCGAGATCGTCTTGGCCGCTGAGTCGTTCGACCACCACCTCGGGGATGTCACCGTCACCGGCTACATGTTCGACATGTGGCGGATCTTCGAGGACTTCGTCACCGTCGCGTTGTCCGAATCCCTGACCGCCCGCGGATGGCAGTGCGAGACGCAAGCCAGATTGCATCTGGACGAGCACCGCCGGGTCGACATGCGACCGGATCTCTTATGCCGCCGCCGTGGATTGCCGGCAGGGGTCATCGACGCCAAGTACAAAGCCGAACGGCCCGAGGGCTTTCCGAACGCTGACCTCTACCAAATGCTGGCCTATTGCACGGTTCTCGGACTGCGGAACGGGCACCTCGTCTATGCAAAGGGTAACGAGCCGGTAAGTACCCACATTGTGCAGAACGCCGGTGTGACGATTCATTGCCACGCACTTGATTTGGCGCTTCAACCCACCGATCTGCTCGGACAGATCGACGGCCTCGCACAAACGATGACCCCGATACACATGCTTGAGTATCACTGAGGAGTGATGACCGTTGGCAGAGGGAACTAGCGCCCGGCTCGACACCGTCGATGTCGCGGATAATTCGGGTTGGACAATCGAGTCGACGCATCAGGCCGATCTATTCACCAGAGGTGACACCGTTATTGAAGTCCGGTACTCCACAAGCGATGTCATCGAGAGCGCCGTGAAGCATGGCACGAAAGGTGAATCCGAGGCCATCGACCAGGAGACCGCCCGCAAGGTCGACCTACTTCGTTCTTGGCTGACCGGCGGCGGGCAAATTGTGGCAGACGAAGTGGTTACCGCTGCAGACCCTATTACAACGCAATCCCAGCTCTACTCGGAGTTTTGGCGACAGTTCCGTGACCGTGTCGCCACGGAGCATCCCGACTGGAAGGCGCGAGCCGGTACGTCGAGAACGTCGCCGAATGCCACCCTGCCGGCCGGCACGCCCCGGACGATCTTCTGTTCGGCTTTCAAACCGGGACCTCTTCGCTTTGAGCTGGCATTCGTACATCCCGACCCTGCGGTCAATATCGCTCGCTTCGAAGCCTTGCGCGCGAAGAAGGAGCAGTTCGAGAAGGCGTTGGGATACAGCCTGGTGTGGGATGAGATGAAGGGCAAGAACGACACTCGGGTGTACATCGAGTCGCCGTTCCGCAGCATTGATGCGCGCGATGGGTGGCCAGCGATGATGGATTGGCTCATCGAACAGCACGTTCGTTTCAGACAAGCGATACAGGTAGTCGGTGGCCTGGACGACGGGCCGACGATCACACGCAATCGATAACATCCGATTCATACGCTCAAGTACGAGATCAGGAGACCGTATTGGTGCAGGGAACTGGAGCTCGGCTCGACACAGTGGACCTCGCGGACAGCTCAGGGTGGAAGGTTGAGTCGACGCACGAGGCCGATTTGTTCACGAAAAGTGATACCACCATTGAAGTTCGGTACTCCAGGAACGACACGATCGACAGCGCGGTGAAGCGTGGTGCAAACGGCGACGTTGACATTATCGACCACAAGACGGCTCGGAAGGTCGAGCTGCTCCGGTCATGGCTGACCGGCCGGCCGTTGGTTCCCAGCGCCTCGGCGAGCTACCCCGAGGCCTACTCCACGGCGGAGGCGGGAGGCTGGACGCGTCGAGAGTTCGTGGCGGCCGTCGAAGATCCGGGCGACCAGGCCTTTCTCCTGCGATTCCTCGAACTGATCGACGCCAACGGCCAGCTCCCCGCGCAGGGAACCCATTCCAGGTTGCACTACGGGAAGCGCCCGCGTGGGGCGGTGTTCGTCTACCCCTATGGAAGAAGGTTCCCGCCGTTCAAACTGTCGATCAAAGACGGGCGCCTGATGATCTCGGGCTGCTGGAAGGGCAACTTCAAAGCCACCGGTCATCCCGGATTCGCCGAGATCGCCTCGATGTTGGGCCAGGACGAGAACGGGCCGGCGAGCGTGGTACCGGTCGCGGGACTTGATCCCGATGAGCTCTGGAACGTGGGAGACAGGGTCTCTCGGGCGGTGAATTGATTGCGTGGTGGTCTGGAGTACCGCCAGGCTCGTCGTCACGGGCGGCCCCGCTACAACAAGTGGCGTCAACCCCAACCGGGATCTGAGGCAGAGCCCCGGAGCGGAGGAATCGCCGCAAGATCCGAACGGACGCCCTTGCGCCAGCCCCACATAGGATCAACGCGGCCGAACACAATGACGCCGAGGCCATACAAGCGCCGTAGCGCATCGATCACGAGCTCGCGGTCACCGCGGTCGTCACCGTGCGCGACCGCGTCAACCACCTCCTCCGTCGTTCGACGGCCGTCGCAGTTTTCGAGCAGTGCGACGACGACGGGATTGACCTCCAGCTCACACGGCACAAGGTTCACGGTTCGGTGGAACAGGACGAGGCAGTGCCGGGCCTCGGCCCTCGCCAGGGGATCGTCCGCGGCGGTGTCGCTTGGCCGGCCCGCGCCGAACACCTTGGACACGTCGTAGTCGAACTCCTCGACAACCGCCGAGTTTCCGCGCACCGGATACAGCTTGGCCGCGTCGCTCAAGCTGAACACGCGGCCGTGAAGTTCGTCGGCAACCGCAAACGGCGGCGGGTCGCCAGCCACGTCGAATCCGGCGCGAAGGCGCGCGGCCGTGTACCGCAGCGCTTCGGCAAGAACGGGTCGTCGATCTTCGGCCAATGCCGCCGGCAAGTCGTGTCCGAGAACGGAACAGAAGTCCAGAGCGCAGCCGGGAAGTCCGGCGTCGCCGCCACCGTTGATGAACCTGTCGACGATGGACGGCCCCACTGTCTCGGCGTAGGCCAGAAGGGACGGCACGGCCACCTCGAGCGCCAACCGGCGGGCCGTCGGGCCCCGAGCGACCGCGCTGGTGAGAGGCCGGGAGAAACGCTCGAAGAGACCCTCCCACGCGACAATAAATCGCTCGTACTCGCCATGCTGGGCCACGGCTTGCGCGCCCGCTGCCCCGATCTCCTTTGCCCTCGCTGGATCGTCGACGACGGTACGGAGACATTCCGCGAGCTCATCGGTGTCGCGCGGATCGCTGACCACGAGAAGATGAACCCCACTGGCCAGCTGTTCACGGTTCCACTGCTTGTCGGCGATCTCTTTGGAGACGACAAGACAAGAACCACATGCGAGGACCTCGCGCGCGATCATCGGCCCATGGCTGACGACTGGAAAACCGCGCTCCAAGAAGCACACCGCGGTACAGGCGCGAATGAACTCAGCTACCCGCCAGTTCGGGAGGAACGGAAGAATCAGCGTTCGTTCGGCGATGCCTGCTTCCACCAGAGCGGTTCGCAGTGTTGACCCGAAGTCGTCACCCACCATCGCAGCGAACTGAAAGGACCGACCCTCGTCGGCCAGCCGGCCGAGTGCGGTGATGAGATCGAATGTCCCCTTTGCCATCCCGACCTTGCCGTAAACGCCGAACGTCGGTATGGGTGCTCGTCGAAGAAACGGCCTTCCCGCCCCGTCGCAAAGTGCCGTCGCACCCACATCGAGGACGGCTCCGTCGCGGCTGAAGAAGCGGGAGTCATGCCGATAACGCGGCGCCTCCACAATCTGCGATGGGGCGACACGCATGCCCGCGAAGCGACGCACGAGCCAAGGGAACGTCAGCACCGCGGCGGCGTCGCGAAGAATCTCCTTGTACGCGAGCGCTAGGTCGGGCACCCTGGCAAGGCGGTCGATGTCACTGGCAGCATGCCTGATCAGCAGGGGCCTACCGCAACGCTGGGCGGCGAACCACCCCGCCATCCCATAAGGCTCGAGGTAAGACGCCAGGACCACCTCGCACTCGAATCGACGAACCACGTCGGTTGCCAGTGACGCGAGCCGGGTGAAGTAGGGGTTGGCGGACGGGATGTGAGCCATCGCGATCGGGTCGAACGCCTCGATGTGATGGACGCGAACAAAACCACCGTTGTCGAACTGCGCCGCAAGCATTTCTGCGTCACCTGGCTCAAGTCGCATACGAAACCGGTCTTCGACCTCATCGGCGTTGGTGACGATGTGTATCTCGTGCCCCCGCGATGCCAGACCCCGAGCCAACCAGTAGGTCGTCGCGCTCACTCCGCCCTCGATCGGTGGGTACTTGCCCACGATGCAGACGCGCAGTGGCCTCATGGTCACCCGCGCGACCGCGCCGCAACTGTGACTCGTCGAAGAGACCAAAGTGGCTGCACGACGCCCGCTCGTCGTGGTCTCATAGGTGCAAACTCTTGCATTTATCGAGGACGACAGCAATGAGCACCGTGACAAGGCTCGGTAGCAGAATCGGTGCGCGAGTCGACGGCGTGCGGCTCGGTGGCGACCTTGATACGGCCACCGTCTGCGAGATTCGCCGGGCCCTGTTGGCCTATCGGGTGATCTTCTTCCGCGGCCAACTCCACCTCGATGACGATCAACAGCTCGCGTTCGCCAGATTGCTGGGCACGCCGATCGCCAACCCGGCCGCGCACCGAACACGACGCGGAAGGCCGACGTTCTGGCACACCGACCTCGCGTACTTCGCCAATTACCCCGCGGCGTCGATCCTGCGCCCGGTCAATCTGCCCACCTACGGCGGGTCGACGCTGTGGGCGTCCACCGCGGCGGCCTATGAGGAGCTGCCCGGTCCGCTCAAAGTGCTCACCGAGAACCTGTGGGCTCTGCACACCAACCGCTACGACTACGTGATGACCGAAACCGTCACCGACCAGCGGCAGGCACCGGATTTCCGCACCGAGCATCCCGTCGTGCGCGTGCACCCCGAGACGGGCGAACGGACCCTGTTGGCCGGCGCCTTCGTGCGCGGCTTCATCGGTCTGGACAACCACGAATCAAGCGTGCTGCTCGAGTTGCTGCAACGACGAATCACCACGGCTAACAACACTGTTCGATGGAACTGGGAGTTGGGTGACGTCGCCATCTGGGATAACCGCGCCACACAGCATCGGGCCGTCGACGACTACGACGACCAGCATCGGCTGATGCACCGGGTCACGTTGATGGGCGACGTGCCCGTCGATATCCACGGGCAGACGAGTCGAATGATCAGCGGCACGCCGATGGTCGCGGCCGCTGACTGACCGGCTAGGGCCGCGGATCGTCGACGCTTCCGAGGATGGACACCAGCACCTGGGCGTATTCGGACCAGGGGCGGCTGGGTTCGGATCCTGCCTTCTTCGACAAGCAGTACAAGGCGCGTTGCGACACGATCAACGGAAGCTCAAGTGCTTGGAGCCAGGTTCGAGCGAGTATGTAGTCGTCGAAGTCGAGAGGCGATGCTTCGCCTCCTGCGATCGACGGCTTGACGCCAGGGCACGGTTCCAGGTCGGCGGCCAAGCGCAGTCCGCTGGCGGCATTGCGCACGCGCCAGTCGAAAACGAAGTGGTGGCTCGGCCACAGGGCAGCCAGCAGGGAAGCGGTGGTCGATACGTCCGCGCCCGCCAGGTTGTCGCGCAGGGATTCCCACGACGCGCGGTCGTCTCGATCGACACGCAGACCCTCGGGAGTATCAAACGAGTCGGCGATCTTGGGCTGCTGCCGCGGGATTGCCGCCAGCGGGTCGGGACGCAGCCACCGGGCCCGCGGCCGCTTGAAATTGCCGGCGGCCAACACGAGATGGTGCCATCTGACAGCGCGATCGACTGTGTCGCCCGCAGCCCAGAAGCGTTCGCCAAGCCACGCTACGTCGTCCCAGAGCCCGTCGTCGTCCCACTCCGCGGCGAGTCTGCGTGCTCTCGATGCAGTAAAGCCGGGAAGCGGGTACGAGTCGTCTCGAGGTGACATAGTTGGTGACAGTATGACGTGGCCCAGTGGAGGAGCCATGCTGTCGCGAAAGAAGATTCTGTGCGCCGGGGCGCCCATCTATGGCCACACGGTGCCTGTGTTGTCGTTGGGCCTCGAGCTTTTCAAGGCCGGGAACGATGTACAGATGGTGTCGTTCAACGATACGACCCAGGAGCTGTTCGGTCGATACCAGATCTGTGCGACCCCCGCGACGTTGCGGCCGAATGATCCGGTGCGAAATCTGTTGGAAGTCAAGAAGATTCTCGAGACCTATCGACCTGACGTCACCGTCTGTGACTGGAGCAGGGCGCTGTGGCTGGCGCTGCAGGCGTGGCGCCCGGCATGTCGGGTCTCGATCCTGCGATGCGAGCTGCTGTACGGATACGAGCGTCGCAATCCATTACTCCCGGCCAAGTTTCCGTTCGAAACCGTGGGTTTGCTCGACAGGGTGAATGACTGCCTGTCCCAGCTCGGGCTGGACCGGCTCACCGACTGGCGGGAGCTCTGCCGAGCCGAGATCATTGTCGTGCCGAGCATCCCTGAGATCGATCCGCTGCCCGAGGGTGTACGGGACCACTACCCGGAGTCGACGTTCGTGTACACCGGTCCTCTGTTGCTTCAGATCGGCAGCCCTACACCCGCGTCGCTGCGAGAGTGGATCGCGTCTTGCCGACGAAGAGGTGCTCCGGTCATTCTCGTGACCCTTGGGACGGCGTGGGAAACGAAGATGTACACGGCGCTCGCCGACTGCCTGGACCGAACCGACTTCGCCGCCATCATGGTCGTTCCCGACGACCGTGAGCGGCAGCGTCTCGAGCGGCGAAACGGCTCACGATTTCAAGTCGTCGGTCTCACCGACCTCAGTGATCTGGCCGAACGGGTGGACCTCGTCGTCCACCATTGCGGGCACGGAACGCTGCATACCGTGCTCCTCGCCGGCAAACCGTCGCTGACGCTGACAAGCGGTCAATACGATCGAGAGGACAACGCTTTACGTCTCGAAGATCTTGACTGCGGACGTCATCTCGGCCGTGACTTCCTCAGGAACAGTCTGGATGCTCAAGCGTTTTCAGCCGCGGTGAACAGCGTTCTGACCGACGACGCCATCAAGACAGGCGTGTCGGCGATGTCAAGGACCGTGTCGGAGTACGTCGAAAAGCGTGGTGCGGCAGAGTTGGGGCGCGCCTTGTCGGCGCAAGGCACCATGCAGTGATGGTCCTCCCCACGCGTCACCGGAGGTCGTAGCCATAGCCCCCGGCGATGCGCGACGTCTCCGCTGAACACTCGATCACCACGGGAGGACGGGTTGCCGTACGGGTCTGTCGCACGGCTTCGTCCAGCATGTCGGGAGAGGTCGACAGTTGGAGGAAGGCGAACAACCGCGAAACCTCCTCTTCAGTCCGTTCGCAGAGGTCCTCGTACCGCAGGCTGTGCACGCGGTCGGGCAGCCTGTCGCGAAGCGATAGGACTCGTTGCTCGTGGAAGGCCCACCGTTCGACCTTCTCCTCGCGGGTAAGGCCCAGCCAGAAGTCCCCGCCGCGCCTCTCGTTGAAGCGGTCCGAGCTGAGCGCCACCGAAAACGGATGACGGACGATGTGCAGGAAATGCGCATCGGGAAAGTGCTCGAGCATGAAGGTCACCAGTTGCGGATCGCCGTGCTGGAACGGCTTTTTGTCGCCGATCCAACAGAGCTTGGATTTGGTCTGGGCCGGCAGGAAAGGGGTGCCGGCGGCCATCAGCCGCCGTTGGACGGCCAGGAAACTCTCGCGTGGGCTCAAGTCCTGACGAAACAGGTCCGCGCAGCTGTTTACGGTGTGCCGGAGACCGCGGTCGGAATCCCACGGATGGGATCGAAACGGCTGATTGTGGGAGAACTGATAGAGGGCCCACACGATGTCCGATTCGTGGGAGACGAAGACCTGTGGGTGCAGGTTCAAGAGACGGACCAGATGCGAAGTGCCCGAGCGCTTGTTGCCGACGATGAACAGCGGCCGAGTCATACCGGTACTGTTTCGATCTCGAACTCGTCGAGCAACTGCCGCATGCGTGCTTCCACCTCATCGACGGAGATCCCGCTCACATGAACTCCGCCGGAACCGAAATGTGAATTCCGCCGCGGTGTGATGACATCTCCCGGCTGGAACCTCACGAACCCTTCCAGGATTTCGGGCCGCTCGAGCAGTTCGTCGACCGTGGTGATCTTGGTGATCCGGCCGGCCGGTGCCGGAAACACCAAGTCGCCCACGAACCGGAATTGCGTAGGGGTCAAGTCGGGAACTCGACCGACATGGATGTCGAGCAAGGCGTCGAATACGTCGTAACCGAAAGCGAGGGAGTGGTTGCGAGGGATCAGACCGCCGGCCACACGCGCCGCCACCTCGCCGAAGGTCAATCTGGCGTCATTCAAGAAGAATTCCGAGTGCAGGTATCCGGCTTCGAGCCCTAAGCCGCTGATCACAGCCTGGGCGATTTCCCGCGGTTGGATCGGAACATCGCAGGGGAGTTCGCGGAATGTGATGTTGGCGTTCATGGCCCCCTCGACGATCGCAAGAGGGCGCTCGGGCATCGCGGACAGGAACGCCGCGAGTACGCGACCGTGCTGGAACAGCGCACACAACTCGTATTCGACTCCGTGCTGGTAAGCCTCAACCATCATGGGCCACTGATTGAGCGGACCCAGCGCCGTGAGGTCTTTCTCGCTGTTGACCAGATGCGTGCCGATGCAGGCAAGGCCATCGCGCCGCTTCACCACTACAGGCCAACCATGTTGTGCGGCAAAGTCAATGACGTCCTCAGGCCGGATGACCAAGGCGTGAGCAGCGACGTGAAAGCCGATAGCTCGCAGTTTGTGTTTCATCGCCGACTTGTCCCGGACCCACAACACTTGTTCTGCGCTCAACGCCGGGAGGCCGGCGTGACGGGCGAAGGTGTGCGCGATGTCCTGACGGGCTTCGCTCGGGTTACAGAAGTACTCCACGGAATGACCCTGGGCGCCCATCCACGCTCTGAATCGTTGCGCCTCCACCGCCGCGTCACGATCGGTATCGACCATGAATGAGGAAAACCGCTCCGTTCTGGCCAGGTGTTCGCGAGGCAGATCGGAGAGCGCATCGGAGAAGCGCAGCAGCACCGGGGCGATATCGGTTCGCTTGGCCAGCGCGTCGAAAAGTGGGCCCGGCCGATCGTCGACGAACACCAGGGTCGGGTTCACGGCTTTCTCAATCGGTTCCTGCGGCGTCGGGTAGGCGTAATCGCAGCGTCTCACCCGGCGCGTTTCGGATCCGAAGGGCGGTACCGTCTTCGGTCACGTGATCTCCATCCACCCGAACCTTTCCGATGGTCGTCGTGATCACATACTCCGGCACGGCGAAACCCGTTGTCGACCACTCCAACTGACGCATGATTTCCCGTCCGGTCTGAAGCGAGGTCTGGAAATGGCTCACGCCTGTCACGTTGTCGCAGTGGTAGAGGTAATAAGGCCGCACCCGTGCTCGTACGAGTCCAGTATTCAACGCGCGCATGGTGTCGATATCGTCATTGACGCCCTTCAGCAGCACGGTCTGATTCTGCACGGGTACCCCTGCACGCAACAGCCTGTCGCACGCCGCTTTTGCTACCGACGTCAGTTCCTTCGGGTGATTGAAATGAGTGCTCACCCAGACCGGATGGTGCCGTTCGAGCATCTGGCAGAAAGAGGAAGTGATTCGTTGGGGCAACAAGACGGGAAAGCGCGTTCCGATACGGAGGATTTCCACATGGGGTATGGCCCGCAGCAGTCCGAGCAGGTGATCGAGCCTGGCATCGGGATAGGTCAGCGGATCGCCGCCGGTGAGGAGAACATCGCGAATCTCGGGGTGTGCGGCGATGTATGCGACGTCTTCGTCGTACGGCAACGCCTCGCCGTCGCCGAAATAAGTTCCGTCCAGATTCGTGGTGTGGAACTTGCGCGTGCAATGGCGGCAGTAGACAGGACACACCCTCGTGACGAGAAGGATCGCACGATCGGGATACTTGTGAACGACCCGGTTGGTCTTGCGAAACTGCCGGTCGCCCACGGGGTCGACGTCGTCCCCGGGTCGGATCTCGAATTCGCTCATCCTCGGTATGGCCTGCCGGCGCACGGGACATTCCGGGTCGACCGGATCCATCAGGGCCGCGTAGTAGGGGGTGATCCCCCAGCGGTAGACGCCCGCGCAGGCCTCGATCGCCTTTGCCTCGTCCTCGGTGACATCGATCCAGCCGCGCAGCCCGTCTAGGCTGACGATGCGGTTGGCGAGATGCCACCTGTAGTCGTCCCACGATTCCGAGTCGATCTGGCCTCGTTGCGTTGTCTTCGGCATCGTCAACTCATTTGCGGCGTCAGTCGCAGGTGACGAGCGTGAAGAGGCCCGTCTCTTCCAATGCCTCTGTGAGCGCCCATCTTTCGTCGTCGGTCAAGCGTCCAGGTATGTCCTGCACATCGAAATATGGTGCGGCGACACAGAAGGCGATCGCTTCCCGAGCGACGCGTGAAACCGTGAGTTCTTCGACCCACCCGCCCTCTGTCTCGACGCCGAGAGCAACGGAATCGCCTGTTTCTCGGTAGTCGAGGACCAACTCGTCGTGGGACCGGACAAGAGTGCGCGTCGTCGGCGATCCGGCGTTCGTAAGGTCGCCTCCGCCCAATCCATAGATGAACCGCCGAGTCCCAGAGCAGCCTTGCTGAACGCAGCGCTCAAGCAGATGGGCGGCCGGTACCACCTCGATTTGTGCGAGGAATTGGGCGATCACGCGAAGCTTCAGCTGACGCAGTCGAGTCGCAATGACCTTGTCGTAGGCGGCGCCGAGACCGCTCACCCGACGCGATGCGAATTCATTGAGTATGGGCAGACATTGCTCGTCGTCTGCCGGCCGTTGACCGTCATGTGGGCTACTGACGTGCATCGAGAGCGACCACTTGTCCGATGGGTTGCGCGGATCGTGGATGCAGGGCTCGTAGATGAAGCCGACCTCTCCGGCATGAGCATCGAACAGATTCTTCGGAACCAAGCTCTGACGGCGGTACGACTCATTGCGGTCGAAGGTCTGGACGAGCAGCCGATTGCGGCAGACGCTGGTGATCGTCCAGTCAGTGTGTTCGTGGGCACCGGCGTTGCTGCCCGGCGGCCAATAGCCGAAGGCGAAGCGAATCCCGGTTCCGGGGACGGTGAAGAACGGCACCAAGTCCTGACGACGCCGACTGGGCCGTTCCAGCAGCGTCAGCTCATATCCGAGGCAATCGGCCAGAAACTCGTCGTCGCGAACGGCCGCGGTCATCGCCGCACGGGCGGCGAGGACTGCGTCCTTGTGTGGACGCTCGAGCTCTTGCTCGCCGGGGAATGCGTACCTTTCGATTTGGTCGCAGAGCTCTTCGAATTTCACGGACCCCCCGGGATTTCAACCGACTCGGAGGACCTTGAGTTCGACCAGTGCCGAGACCAGCGCGACCTTCTCCTGCACGGTGAGGTCGTCGGGTATTTCGCGGACGTAAAATGCGCCTGTGTCGACAATGAATCGCAATGCGTTCTGCGCGATGGGGCTCACACTGAGTAGGGTTCGGCCCTTGCCGTCCACCAAGTCAACCATCCCGCCGGCGGCGCCGAGTGCCCATTGTCCGGGGAAGTAGTTCACCACTCGCCGGCGGGGGGTCACCCAAGTTGCGTCATCCCAGACCGACGGCAACGCCTCACCGAACACGTCCCGATACCGGTCACAGAACTCGACGAATGTCGCTTCGGGAGCGTGCCCCTCGCCGATGTCAGGCGCATTGCTCGGCGCGTGGTGGCGGTAACGACCGAAGTACTTGGCGCAGAACGCGGTGTACTCCGCGGTGAAGAGCACGAACTGGTGCCACGCCTCATCGACGGCCAGCGAATGCATCTTCCAGGATTTCGTCCGGTCGACATGGCATAGCACCAGGTATCGCTTCACCTCGGCGAAAAGCGCGTCGGCGCCTTGGGCCGTGTCGACAAACTGTTCTTTGACCAGCTTCTCGATTACGAACGGCGCCTCGTAATCGAGCGCTTCAAATGCGCCGGGCAGGACGTCGGGAACTGAGAGGGCCACAGTCGGTCCCCTGACTGACGGTGTAGCCGGATTCGGCTACACCAGCAATTCCTTTTCATAACAACAACATGCACCACATGTGCCGGAGCAGTTGGACATGCCCTCAGCGCTTGAGTGCAACACAATCCGCAGGCGGCCACTCTCGACTTCGGTCGGCTCGACCATGTCAATTCCTGTACTCATAACCGCGGATAGTATCTCCGCCCGTTATCATGTACCGACACTTTTTGCAAGATTGCAGTGAAATCCGGTGCATCATATTGCTTAGACAACGATGTGTTCACCTGAAAAGTGCTTGCTACTAGCTGAAGTGGTCCCGGAAGGACATCGTGGGCCTCTTTTTTCGTCGGTGAGCGTCCCCGGAAAACGTTGAATATCGAAGGATTCTCATCACAGTGCCGGATGCAGCTGGACTTCTTGTGTTTTGACGACGAAGTACACCTCTTGACCCGGTTGAAGGTCGAGATCAGCGGCAGCGGCAACAGTGACATCGGCGGCCAGCCCGGTGCCGCCGTCGGGCTGCTCGGCACCTCGGATCCGGACCGCCATCCCGTGTACGTCGAGTTCTGCGATTCGCACCGCGATGACGTTGCGGGGGCTGGCGTGCGGTGGATCGAGATGGACGGCCACTGCAGCGGGCCGAAACAGTGCGATCGCTTCGGCACCCGGATCGACGTCGCCGAGCCCGGAGATGCTTGGCCCCCAACCGCTCTGAAGTACTCCCGGCTTAACGATGACCCCGGACATGAGGTTGACGCCCGCGATACGGGCGGCGAAATCGCTGCGGGGTGCGCCCAGAACGGTGCGGACGGGACCGCTCTCGACCACACGCCCGCCGTCGACGACGACGACTTTGTCGGCCACCGCCAGAACGTCGAGCAGGTCGTGGGTCACGATGATGGCCGTGCGGCGGCCCCGGTTCAGCACTTCGCGGAGCAGGCGGCGAAGGGCCGGGGCGGCAGTGACATCGAGCGCGGCCATCGGTTCGTCGAGTAGCAGCAATTGCGGATCGGCGGCCAGGGCGCGGGCGACCGCCACGCGCTGGGCCTGGCCACCCGACAGCTCGGCGGGTTTACGGTCGGCGAGATCGCCGGCGTCCACTGCGTCGAGCCAGTGCTGCGCCACACTCCGCGCCGCCGAGCGGGAATGCCCTTTGCAGCGTGGGCCGTACGCCACGTTCGCGAGAACGTTCATATGGGGAAACAACATCGCTCGCTGGCTCAACATCGCCACGCCGCGAGCATGAGCGGGGACAAACCTTCCGGTGGAAGTGTCGGTGACGACGGATCCACCGAGTTCGATGCGACCGTGATCGGGCTTGAGCAGACCGGCGATCAGCAGCAGCAGTGTCGACTTGCCAACGCCGTTGGGCCCCAGCACAGCCAGGACCTCTCCGTCGTCGAGCGCGACGTCGAACTCGACGCCGCGCTGCGCCAGCCCGGCCTGCACCAGCACCCCACTCATAGCGGGCCCGTCAATCGACGGCTGGCAGAGGCGATGACGATCACCGCGGCGACGACGATGAGCAGCAGCGACAGCGCCACGGCGGCATCGGCGTCGGTTTCGCGCTGCAGATAGATCTCCAACGGCAGCGTCCGCGTCACCCCCTGCAGCGACCCGGCGAATGTCAAGGTTGCGCCGAACTCACCGAGCGAGCGCGCAAACGAAAGCACCGCCCCCGACATGAGTCCGGGTAGCACCAGCGGCAACGAGACCGTCCGCAACACCGTGGTGGGTTTGGCCCCGAGGGTCGCGGCGATGTGCTCGTAGCCCGACCCTGCGGATCGGAGCGCACCCTCGAGGCTGACCACCAGGAAGGGCAGCGACACGAACGACTGGGCCAACACCACCGCCGTGGTGGAGAAGGCGATGCGGATGCCCAGCACCTCGAGATGGTGGCCCAGCAGTCCCTGTCGGCCGAAGGTGTACAGCAGTGCGATGCCGCCCACGACCGGTGGAAGCACCAATGGCAGCAACACCAGTGATCGCAGTACCGGCTGGCCGGGAAACTGCCCGCGGGCCAGGACCAGAGCCATCGGGACACCGACGAGCACACAGACCGCCGTGCTCGCAGCCGCGGTCTTGATGCTCAAAACCAGTGCCGCACACGATGATTCCGACGTCACGAGTGGGACGAAGTGCGCCCAGTCGATCTTGAGCAAAATCGCGATCAACGGCAATAGCACAAACAGCGCACCGACCGTCGCCGGGAAGTAGACCCAGGCCGGCAGGCCGACCTGGATCAGTCCACCCGCTCGTCGCCCAGGGCTCACGGCTTTGCGAAGCCCGCCGCCGTAAGGACCCCCTGACCCTCCGGGCTCGTCACGAGTTCGACGAACTCCTGCGCTGCTTGAGGATTCGTCGACCCTTTCAGAACGGCGATCGGGTAGGTGTTCACCGCCTCGCTGGACTCGGGAAAGGGGATGGCGGTGACCTTGTCCCCGGCACCGGCGGCGTCAGTGACGTACACCAGTCCGGCGTCGGCCTGACCCGACGTGATCTTGCCGAGGACATCGGTGACGGCGGACTCCTCGCTCACCGGCGCCAGCGTGACGCCGGTGGCCTTCTCGATCCTGTCGGTCGCCGAGCCGCACGGTACCTGCGGCGCGCACACCACCACCTGCAACCCGGGTCTGGCCAGGTCCGCGAAAGACGCGATGTGCCCTGGGTTCTCCGGCGGGGTGACGATTGTCAGGGTATTGGCCGCGAAGTTCACCGGCCCCCCCGATACCAGGCCCGCATCGACTGCCTTCGTCATGTTGTTCGTGTCGGCGGAAGCGAAAACGTCGCCTGGCGCGCCCTGGCCGAGTTGCGTGGCGAGATCCGACGAGCCGGCGAAGTTGAAGGTGACTTTCGTTCCGGGGTGGGCGGTTTCGAACTTGGCCCCCAGTTCGGTGAACGTCGACTTCAGCGACGCGGCCGCGAGGACGGTGAGATCTCCGGCGATACCCGTCGACGAGCCGTTCTGCGATGAGGAACAACCCGCGGCGAGCGCACTGACACTCAACACCGCCGCGATGCCGACGATCGATTTCACGACGATCCTCCTGGGGTCTCGACGATCACGTTGGTCGCCTTGACCACGGCCACCGCCAGCACGCCGGCTTCGAGGCCGAGTTGCTTCGCCGATTGGGTGCTCATGAGGGAGACGACGGTGAACGGTCCGCATTGCATCTGCACTTCGCTCATCACCTGGTCGGCGGTCACCTTCGTGACCAGACCCACGAGTCGGTTTCGCGCTGAACTGCCAACTCCGAGCGGGTCCGGTGGCGGCGTCGCATGGTCCCGGGCGAACTCGGCCAGCACCTCACCGGCGATCACCTTGCGGCCCGACTCGTCCTTGAACGACGCCAGCGCGCCGCTGTCGATCCACCGGCGCACGGTGTCGTCGCTGACCCCGAGGACCGCCGCCGCATCCCTGACTCGAATCGCCGGCACCCGAACTCCTCAAGGTCATATAAATCCGCGTTCGCGGCTAATTCAGCCTAGTTCATCCCAGGCCACGGATGATTCCACCTTTTGGACCCGCATTATCGGTGTGCCGTAGTTCGCCGTGCAGTAAGGAACATGCGGTAAGAAGTCGGTGGCGAAAGGAGCTCAATCATGCGTCTGTCCACCCGTAACCAACTCACCGGAACCGTCGCCGAGGTCAACATCGGGACCGTGATGGCAACCGTCAAGGTGCGACTCGAGCCCGGAGGGCAGATCGTGACCGCGTCCATCACCAAGGAGGCCACCGAGGAACTCGGACTGGCCGAGGGCGCCGCAGTCACCGTGCTGGTGAAATCGACCGAAGTCATGCTCGGCGTGGAGTAGGGCTCGGCGAAAACCGCACCGAGGCTACAGGTTCGCCAATCGGTCGCTGCCAGGTCGAGAGCAGTCGTAGGCTCACGGCGATGCTGGGCAAGTCCACGATCCGGTTCCTTCCCCTCGGCGCCCGTCGGATGGCGTACGAGGTAGCCGGCGACGGCCCACCGCTCGTCGCACCGGCGTGGTGGGTGAGCCACCTCGAACTCGACGCGCAGAGCGCGGGTCTCCGGCGCTTCTGGGAGGACCTGGCGCACGGGTACACGCTGATCCGCTATGACCGCCTCGGCGTCGGCATGTCGGACCGCACGCTGCGGGATTCGGATCTGACCCTCGACTGCGAGGTCGCGACACTGCGCGCCCTCCTCGACGAGCTCGGACTGGAGCGTGTCTCGCTCGTCGGCGGCTCATCCGGGAGTTGCACCGCGATCGCCTTCGCCGCGGCGTATCCGGATCGTGTCGACCGGCTGGTCTTGTACGGGTCCTACCGCGACGGCACGACCCTCACGGCTCCCGGTGTCGCCGACGCGATCCTGGCGGCGGTGCGCGCGCATTGGGGACTGGGTTCTCGCCTGCTTACCGACATCTTCCTCGGCAGCTCCGAGCCAGCAGAGCAGGAACACTTCGCACGATTGCAGCGCGAGGCGACGACCGCCGAAACTGCAGCCGCCCTACTGGATTTCGTCTATCACCTCGACGTCCGCGACCGCCTGCCCCTCGTCCGCTGCCCGACACTCGTCGTACATCGCCGCGACGACCGTGCCGTACCCTACCGATGCGGGCGTGAGGTCGCTGCGGCGATTTCAGGCGCGACATTCATTCCGCTGCAGGGGAGTGCGCACTTCCCTTGGCACGGTGACGCCGACTCCGTCGTCCGCGCTTGCCGGGAAGCGCTGGCGCCTGTCGAGCCGCCGGAGCGCCATCCGAGTGGACCGGCGGCGGGCCTCCTGACTGGCCGTGAGCGTGAGGTTCTTGTTTGCATCGCGCGCGGTCTCGGCGATCGCGAGATAGCCGAGCAGCTGGTGCTGAGTCCGCACACCGTGCACCGCCACGTCGCGAACATCCGCCGCAAGCTGGGGCGCACCTCACGCACGGCCGCCGTCGCGGAGGCCGCCCGTCTCGGCCTTCTGTGACATTGGCCGAAATCGGCCAGCTGAGCATGATGGCCCCGGCGGGCGATGCGCGGATCACCTGGATGTTCGTATCTTCGGCGGCATGACCGAAACAGCGAACCTCCGAGCGAGCACCGAACCCTCGACGGGTGGGCCGTCTGCGGCGTGGCTGCGGATCATGGCCCGGTTGTACGATCCGTTTCTCTGGCTTGGCGAGATAGCAGGTATGCGCCGCCGGCGGAGGGCGCTGCTGGCCGGTGCCTACGGTCGTGTCGTCGAGATCGGTGCCGGGACAGGACTGAACATTGAGCACTATCCCGAGGACGTCGCAGAGCTGGTTCTCAGCGAGCCCGAGCCCGCGATGCGCCGGCGACTCGGTTGCCACCTGGAACAGAATCGGCGCGTCGCGCGGATAATCGACGCCCCTGCGGAGCACCTACCGCTGGCCGACGCATCCGTCGATACCGTCGTTTCGACGCTCGTCCTGTGCACCGTCGACGACCCCGAGGGCGCGCTCCGCGAGATCGCACGAGTGCTCCGCCCGAACGGGCAGCTGCTGTTCATCGAGCACGTGCGCGCGAGCTCGCGGTTGCTCGCGGCGTTCCAGGACAGGCTGGTCACGCCATGGCGCCACTTCGCGGGCGGATGCCTGTGCAACCGGCCGACCACGGAGCTGATGCGCGCTTGCGGCTTCACCGTCGAAGCCGACGACGTCGTGTGGCGTGGCATGCCGGCGATCGTCCATCCGCTGAGGGCGGGACGTGGGACACCGTCGCAGTAACTCTCGTCAGCCGCCGGGAGGAGTCTCGGCCGGGCGGGTCGTTGCCGTCGTCGTCGTCGGCGGTGCGGTGGTTGTCGTCGCGTCCGTCGTCTGCACGTGGTCGTGGCGGTGGTCGCATCGACCGGCGACACATCGGCTCACGCCGCCTGACAGGATGTCCGGCGTGGGTGAACGCGTCAGTTTCCCGAGCAGCAGCGGACCCGCCCTCGCGGGCGTGGTCGACATGCCCGACGGCGATGTCCGCGGCTGGGGCGTCTTCGCGCACGGCTTCACGCTCGGCAAGGACAGTCCCGCCGCGAGCCGGATCTGCAAGCAACTCGCCATCGAGGGCATCGGCATGTTGCGCTTCGACAACCTCGGCCTCGGCGACTCCGAAGGCGACTGGAGCGACGGGTCGTTCTCGCACAAGGTCGCCGACACCGTGCGCGCCGTGGAGTTCATGGCCTCGGAAGGCCGCGAGGCGCACCTGCTGGTCGGGCATTCCTTCGGTGGCTCGGCCGTTATCGCCGCCGCCCAGGAGTGTCCGAGCGTCGTTGCGGTGGTCAGCATCGCGGCGCCCTATGACCCCGCCCACGTCGAGCGCATCTATGACGCGCTGGTGGAACGGATCGAGAACGAGGGGGAGGCGCCGTTCCTCATCGGCGGTAAGGCGCTCACGCTCAAGCGGCACTTCATCGAAGACGTCCGCAACGTCGATCTCCGGGAGCGTATTCACACGCTGCGCCGTGCGCTGCTCGTCATGCATTCGCCGACCGACAACGTCGTCGGCATCGCGAACGCCAGCGAGATCTTCCAGTGCGCGCGGCACCCGCGCAGCTTCGTCTCGCTCGAGGGCGCCGACCATCTGCTGACCGAAGGGCAGCAGGCGGTGCGTGCGGCACGGATCATCAGCGCCTGGGCCGACCCCTACCTGTAGTCATCGAACTGCTGTAGTCATCGAACCGCTGTAGTCATTTAACTGCGACGACGACCTTGCCCTTCGCCGAGCGGTCCTCGAGCGCGGCGATCGCGTCCGCGGCGCGCTCGAACGGAAAAACCTCGGGCTCGGGCGCCGACACCTTCCCCGACGCCAGCAGTGGCTCGAGCTCGGCCCACTGCTCGGCGAGGTAGTTGGGATGGGTGAAAGTCCAAGCGCCCCAGCCAACGCCGACCACGTCGACGTTGTTGAGCAGCAGCCGGTTCACCTTGACGGTCGGGATCTCGCCACCGGTGAAGCCGATCACGAGCAGTCGTCCGCCCGGCGCCAGCGAGCGCAGCGAGTCGGTGAACCGGTCACCGCCGACCGGGTCGACGACGATGTCCACGCCGCGACCCTTCGTCAGCTCCTTCACCCGGTCCTTGAACCCGTCTACCAGCACCACATCGGTCGCCCCGGCCGCTCGGGCCACTGCGGCCTTGTCCTCGGTGCTCACCACCGCGATGACTCGCGACGCACCCCACGCGGGCGCCAACCGCAGCGTCGACGTCCCGATACCGCCGGCCGCCCCGTGCACCAGCACGGTCTCGCCTTCGGCCAGCCGCCCCCGGGTCCGCAACGCGTGGTGCATCGTGAGGTCGTTGAAGAGCAGACCCGCACCGGCCTCGAAGGAGACGTTGTCGGGCAGCTTGAAGACTCGTTCGGCGGGGAGTGCGACGACTTCGGCCATCGCGCCGCACAGCATCGTCAGCGCCGCGACGCGATCGCCGGCCTGCACGTGCGCGTCGGCCGGCGCGCTGCGCACCACGCCGGCGACCTCGCCGCCGGGCGTATACGGCATCTCCGGTTTGTACTGGTAGAGGCCGCGCGACTGCAGGACATCGGGAAACGCCACGCCGGCCGCGTGCACGTCGATGACAACCGCGCCGTCGCCGACCGGCTCGTCGACCTCGACGAGTTTGGCGGCTTGCGGTCCGTCGAGGCTGGCAATCTGAATCGCGCGCATGGGCGCTATTTAACCCGCACCGGGTGCCCGGGTCCGCGCCGCGGCGGCAGATCGCCGTCGATACCGGGCGGGTCGGACATTCGGAGCGCACACTCTTAGATACGCTCAGTTATTCGGCAACGTTGCCGAGTCCGAACGGAGCGCACATGAACAGTGGTCCACGAGGCCGGTCCAAGGTGCACGGGTTCGCCCCCGCCGAGTCACTGCCACCAGGTCGCGCGACCGTGGTGCGCTCCAAGGACGGCACCCGCCTGCACGCCGAAATCTTCGGGCGCGAGGACGGCTATCCGATCGTGTTGGCGCACGGCATCACGTGCGCGATCCGGGTGTGGGCGCATCAGATCACCGACCTGTCGCAGGACTACCGCGTCATCGCGTTCGACCACCGCGGCCACGGCCGTAGCGCGGTACCGGCCCGACGGCACGGCTACAGCCTCGATCATCTGGCTGCCGACCTGGATTCCGTGCTCGACGCGACGCTCGCGCCCGGGGAACGCGCGGTCATCGCCGGCCATTCGATGGGCGGCATCGCGATCACCTCGTGGGCGGAACGGCACGCCGAGCAGGTGGCCGAACGCGCCGACGCCGTCGCGCTCATCAACACCACCACCGGCGACCTCTTGCGCGACATCCAACTGCTGCCCGTGCCTCCGCCGCTGTCGCGGCTTCGGATACGCACCGCCGGGACATTTCTGAAGACGTTCGGAGCGGTGCCGGTGCCGCGCGCTATTCACGGCCCGAATCAGCGGTTTCTGTCGATGTTGGCGGTGGGCCGCGACGCCGATCCCACGATTGCGGCGTTCGTGCACGACTTGTTCACTTCGACCCCGCCCGCCGGTCGTGGCGGTTGGGCCCGCACGCTCGTCGACCACGTCGGTTCGCGGCACATCGGGCTGGCCAACCTGGTGGTGCCGACGCTGGTGATCGGCAGCGAGAAGGACCGGCTGCTGCCGGTGACGTCGGCTCGTCGCATCGCGAGCGGGGTGCCCAATCTGGCCGACTTCGTCGAACTCGATGGTGGGCACTGCGCGATCCTGGAACGGCCCGACGAGGTCAACAAGCATCTGCGGGGACTGATCGAGTCGGTGACCGCCGACCGCCGCCTCAGCTCCTAACCCGCCAGCGCCCGATGCACCTCGTCGGCGGCGCGCCGGCCGGACCGTACGGCGCCGTCGAGGAAACCGGTCCAAGTGTCGGCAGTTTCCGTTCCGGCCCAATAGATCCCGTCGATCGGCTCGCGCAACCACGGTCCATACGTCGTCCAGGAGCCCGGCGGCACTGCGGCCGTCGGCCCGCCCGGCGCGAACTGCTCTGCGCCCCAACAATGATCGAGGTAGTCGATCGGCTGTAGCGCGGCCTCACCGAACAATGCCGCAAAGCCCGACAGTGCCCGGTCGCGGCGCTGCGCCGGCGGCAACGAGTCGAACGAGCGGGCGTCGACGAACCCGAGCAGGATGCCGGGACCCTCATCTCCGGGGCTGACGTCGAACGTGATGAAAACCGGGCCTTCATCGGAAAGCGCCTCTCCGGAGAGGCCTTTCGCGCGCCAGAACGGCGTTTCGTACGAGGCGTAGGCCTTGCTGAGATTGCCCTGAGGCCAGTGCTGCGCGAGCTTGCCGTACTCGGGTGGTAGCTCGGGCGCGAATTCGATGGCTTTGCGGTGTTCGGGCGGGATGGCCACGACGACCGCCTTCGCGCGCACGGCACCCTGGTTGGAAGTTACGGTGAGTGTGCCGTCGCTGTGGCGTTCGATGCTGCGCACCGCGGCGTCGAGCACGACCCGCGAACCCAGCTCCTGGGCCATCCGGATCGCGATCTGCTGTGTGCCGCCGGGGAAGCGGCTCTGTTGCGCGCCGCCCTCGACGTCGAGCATGCGGTCCAGCCCGCCGGCGGCCTTGACGTAGCGCACCGCGTGCAGCATCGACACCTCGTCGGGCTCACAACCCCAGGTGACCCTCGACATGATCGCCATCAGGTCCCGCGTTCCCGCGCTGGCATGCACCGACTTGAGCCATCCGTCGAGTGACTGTGAGTCCAAGGCGTCGGCGTTCGGCGACGTCCACGGCGCGTCGACCGACACCCGACGGCAGGCCCGCTCGAAGCGCCACTGAATTCGCGACACGTCGAGCAGCTCGATGATCGACAGCCGCGGAATGGTGCTGCGGTAGGAGCGGACCCGGCCCCGCCACCGGATCAGGTTCTTACCGCGACTGAAGGTGGGGACGGCCGCACAGCCCAGTTCTGCGGCCAACTTGCCGACGGCGTCCTGGGTCGGCCCGACGAACGTGGCGCCGAGGTCGACCGGAAGGCCGGCGATGGTCGCCGTCGACGACCGCCCGCCCACGCGGTCGCGGCCCTCGAGGACTACGACGTCGTGACCGAGGCGAACCAATGCGCGCGCCGCCGTCAACCCGGCGAACCCTGCACCTACCACGACGACATCTGTACTGGCTGGGGATGTCACGCGATTAGGCTCTCACGCCGTGAAGGTCATGACAGCGTTGTTCGGCCCAACCGATGCGATCGAACGCGCGGGATTGCTGCGCGACGCGGGGGCCGGCGGCGTGTTCACGTTCGAGGGGCCGCACGACGTGTTCGCGCCGCTGACCCTGGCATCCGCCGTCGACGGCTTGGACCTGATGACCAACGTGGCCATCGCGTTCCCGCGCAATCCGATTCAGCTCGCCCATCAGGCCTACGACCATCAACTGCTGGCCAAAGGCCGCTTCACGCTGGGCCTCGGCACGCAGGTGCGCGCGCAGATCGAGAAGCGCTACGGCGCGGCGTTCGACCGACCGGTCGCCCGGATGACCGAGATGGTCGGCGCGCTGCGGGCGATATTCGCGGCGTGGGAGACCGGCGAACGCCTCGACTTCCGCGGCGAGTACTTCCAGCACACGTTGATGACCCCGACGTTCAACCCCGGCCCCAACCCGTACGGAGTGCCACCCATCTACCTCGGTGCCCTGGGCCCGCGGTTGACCCGGGCCACCGCGGCCGTCGCCGACGGCCTGCTGGTGATGCCGTTCGGCTCGAAGCGGTTCCTGCACGAGGTGACGATGCCCGAGGTCCGCGCCGGATTATCCGAGTCGGGGCGGTCCCTCGACGACTTCGCGGTGGTGCCGGAGATCATCGTGTCGGTCAGTTCAGGCAACGAGCACGGAGCCGCGCGCCGGCTGTTGGCGTTCTACGGCTCGACGCCGGCCTACCGGCCGGTGCTCGAGGCTCACGGTTGGGGTGCACTGCAGCCGGAGCTCAACGCGCTGTCCAAGCAGGGTCGTTGGCAGGAGATGGCCACGCTGATCGACGACGAGGTGCTGTACACCATCGCCGCGTGCGGCAGTCCGGCCGAGGTCGCTGCCCACATCCGCGACCGGGTCGACGGGGTGTCCGACCGCATCTGCCTCTACCAGCCCGGACCCATCGCGATCGACGCGTTGGCCGAGATCGTCGACGCGCTGGCCGCCTGACTCCTATGGTGGTACTCAGCGGGACCAAGGGAGGTTGCGGACAGTGGATTACGCCGACGTATTGATCATCGGCGCGGGCATCTCGGGAATCGGGGCTGCCTACCGCCTGCAGGAGAAGAACCCAAGCGTGTCGTACACGGTGCTCGAGCGTCGAGCGCGCATCGGGGGCACCTGGGACCTGCATCGCTATCCGGGTATCCGGTCCGACAGCGACATCTTCACGCTGAGCTACCCGTTCGAACCGTGGACACGGCCGGAGAACGTGGCCGACGGACCCGACATCCGTGACTATCTGGTGCAGACCGCCCGCAAGCACGGGATCGACGACCACATCCGGTTCAACACCCGCGTGTTGTCGGCGGACTGGGATTCGACGACAGACACGTGGACGGTGCAGGCCGAGCAAGACGGGACGCCCGCGGCGTACCGCAGCCGCTTTCTGTTCTTCGGTACCGGTTACTACAACTACGACGAGCCCTACCGTCCGGAACTGCCGGGCCTCGACGAGTTCGGCGGCCAGGTGGTGCACCCGCAGCACTGGCCCGAGTCGCTGGACTACGCCGGCAAGCGCATCGTGGTGATCGGCAGCGGCGCAACCGCGGTGAGCATGATCCCGTCGCTGTCCGAGAAAGCCGGGCACGTGACGATGCTGCAGCGGTCGCCGACGTACATGCTGTCGACGCCGCGGGTCAACCCCGTCGTGCAGGCGCTGCGTAAGGTGCTGCCTGGTCGGGTCGGTTACTGGGGTGCCCGCATCTACAACACCATCTTCACGGTGTTCATCTATGCGTTCGCCAAGGCGGCGCCCAAGCTCAGCCGGCGCTTCATCCGCGCGAACGCCGCACGCCAGTTGCCCACCGGCTATCCCGTCGACGTGCACTTCAAGCCGCGTTACGACCCGTGGGATCAACGGTTGTGCGCGATGCTGGACAACGACTTCTACGAGGCGATCAGCACCGGCCGCCTGGACGTCGTGACCGACCACATCGACCAAATCGACGCGACCGGCATCGTGTTGCGCTCGGGGCAGCGACTCGACGCCGACGTGATCATCACCGCCACCGGCATCCAGTTGCAGGCGCTCGGCGGGGTGATCCTGCGCATCGACGGCGAAGAGGTCAAGCCGCAGGACCGCTTCGTCTACAAGGAGCACATGCTCGAGGACGTGCCGAACCTGGCCTGGTGCGTCGGCTACATCAACGCCTCATGGACGTTGCGCGCCGATCTGACCGCGCGAGCCTTCGCAAAACTGGTTTCCTACATGGACTCTCACGGTTACACGCACGCCTACCCGCATCTGGGCGACAAGCCGATGGCGGAGAAGCCCGCATGGAACATCAACGCCGGTTACGTGCAACGCTCCGCCCACGTGCTGCCGAAGTCAGGCACACACCGGCCGTGGAACGTACGACACAACTATGTGCTCGACGCCATCGACCACCGACTCGACCGCATCGAGGAGTCGATGGTGTTCGGCCGGACGCCGGCGCGGATGACGCCGGTCGCCTGACGATTTGGTGATTTCGGTGCGCTACTGATCGCTCGGCGATTGGTTACGCACCGAAGTCCGCTCAGTCGACGACGGTGAACCAGTCCTTGAAACCGGAGGGGTCATGCCGGCCGAGCGCACCGTGCTCGAACAGCCCCCAGCCCTCGGCGGACTTACCGCCCTCCTGACATACCGCGCGTCCGACGTGATCGATGACCCCGAACATGCTGCGGCCGTTGACCGCCGGATCGGTCATGTCGTAGGTGAGACGTTCGGTGAACTTGTCGCCCTTCCACATTCCGTGCAGCCAGTCGGAGTCGCCGCCATACCCGCCGCCGATGTGGATCGGAACCGCCAACTTCGACTCGACCTCGAACACCACCGGCGAACCATCCGTGGCGGTCGCTTCGATGGTGGCGCCGTAGGGGATTCGAGTGCCCGAGGTGTAATGGATCTTCACCCGCGGCCAGCCGAGTTGTTCGACCCGGCCGTCGCGCCAGATGCGCGTGCAGTCATTGAGGCTTCGGAATCCGCTGGGCTCCTCCTGGATGATCAGCACGATGCCGAAGTCCTCGAAGGCCATCGGCACGTACAGCCACCACATCCCCTCGAACGGCGGATACGCCGGCCGGCCCGCGGGTTCCGGTTCGCCGATGGGGCGGATGCCCCATGACCGGTCGCGACTCCCGATCCACACCGACGGGTCGACGCTGATCTCCTCGCCGTCGACCGACATGACGCCGCTCCACGACCCGACCTGCGCGAATCGCTGAGCGTCCAAGGTGATTCGGGTACCGGTGCGCAGCACGTGCCGCTGTTCTTGCACCGCGTCGAAAAGACCGTTCCAGGTGAGGTCGACGGCGATGCCGTCGGTCTCCTCGAGGACGATCCTCAGCTTGCGCAGCGGTTCGCTGACCTCGACGCGATAGCCGAGTACGCGCTGGTTGAGCCGGTCGGAGTCGATGCCGTCGGACAGGTGCACCGCGGTCTGGGTATCTCCCCGCCGCACCAACACGAACGCGTCCTTCACGCCCAGATTGGGGTAGTAGCCGATGCCGGTGATCAGGAAGATGTCGCCGGTGCGGTCGTGGGCGTTGAAGTAGGACCGGTCGTAGAAGTTGCGGTCGGAGGATCCGGGCCAGGCGATCGGTTGCGGGATCTGGTGAATGGGGAATTCGTCGGTAGGACCGAGCATTACGCCTCCTCGCCAATGAGCCTCTTGAGCAGCGCGCCGTGGTAGAACAACGATTCGACGTCGTCGGGCCGTTCGATCTCGCCGAAGCGCGCCCGCCTCGCGCTGGTGCGCATGAACACGCACGCCCAGATCACGCCGGAGTACACATAGAACCAGTGCAGATCACCGAGGTCGACGCCGGTCAACGCGGCGTAGGTCGACTTGACGTCGTCCTCACGCATGAAATCGGGCAGCCCGGGCAGCCCCGCGAGCCCGGCCAGCTCTTGGAACACGTTGTGCGCGAAGATCATCCATGCCGCATCCATCTCGCGCGGGCCCAGCGTGGCCATCTCCCAGTCGAGTACCGCGACCGGCTGATAGCCGGAGTACAGCACGTTGCCGACACGGGAGTCGCCCCACACCAGGACCGGGTCGTTCGCCGCGACCTCAGCCGGCCAGTTCGCCTCGAGCCAAGCGAGGGCACGCTCGACCAGCGGTGACCGCCCGATGTCCGGGACTGCGAACTGGTACCAGTCTTTGAGCCAGTTCAGATTGCGCCGCAACGCATTACGGTCGGACCCGTCATCGAGGAAGCCGAACGTCGTCTGCGGCTGTGGAATCGAATGCAGCGCAGCGATCACACCGACGGTGTTGTCCTGCAGTTCCCGCTGTTGTTCGGCGGAGGAGTCGGCGAACCAGTTCCCGCCGAAGGTGTACGGCATGACATCCGGCGGCACCCGGCCGTCGACGTAGTCCATCAGAAAGAACGGCGTACCGAGCACGTCCCCGCTGTTCTCCAGCCACCGCACCTGCGGCACCGGGACATCGGTCTGCTCCTGCACCAACCGGATCACATCGAACTGATGATCCATCCGGTACGACGAGAACACCGGGACGTCTTCGCTGGTGGGTGCGACCCGCGCCACCCACTTCTGTTCCTGCCTCCGATCGTCTTCGGTCCATCGTCCGGTCAGGATGATCGTCTCCGATGACATCCCGTTGGCGTCGACGCCGCTCTCGACGGTGATCTCCGGCGTCACGCCGCCCGGCAAGACGGTCGAGAGCCAACGCGACATCACACCGGGCAGCGTGGACAGATCGCGACTCGAATGCTCGAGGCGGCTGACGTCTTCGACAGCCGGTTCGTCGGCCACAGGTTCTTCCTTCTGGCGATAATTACGATACGGTTAGTAGCGTTATGAAACCAGACGCGCCATCGGTTGACAAGACCCCGGGCGCCGGGCGACCCCGCGATCCGCGTATTGACGCTGCCATACTGCGGGCGACCGCGGATCTCCTTGCGGAAATCGGCTATTCGAACCTCACGATCGCCGCGGTGGCCGAGCGGGCGGGCACCACCAAGACCGCGTTGTACCGACGGTGGTCGAGCAAGGCCGAACTCGTGCACGAAGCCGCGTTCCCGGCCGCGCCGACGGCGATCGGGACGCCGCCGGGCGACATCGCCGCCGACATTCGCGCCATGCTCGCGGCCACCCGTGACGTGTTCGCCACTCCCGTGGTGCGCGCGGCGTTACCCGGCCTGATCGCCGACATGGTCGCCGACGCCGATCTCAACGTGCGGGTGATGGACCGATTCACCGGGGTGTTCGCAGCGGTGCGCAACCGGTTGACCGAGGCGGTTCAGCGCGGCGAAGTCCGTCCCGATGTCGAACCGGATCGGCTTGTCGAAGTGATCGGCGGAGCGACCCTGCTGCGAATGCTGCTGCAGCCCGGCCAGCCGCTCGGTGACGATTGGGTGGAGCAGACCACTGCGCTCGTGGTCCACGGTGTGGTGGCATAGCAGGCGTGGCTGACGTATTCCCGTCCGATTGGCGCACCGCGCTGGTGCTGGTGCCGCATCCCGATGATCCCGAGTACGGCTGCGCCGCGGCGGTGGCCAAATGGACCGCTGCGGGCAAGACCGTCCATTACGCGCTGGCCAGCCGGGGGGAGGCCGGCGTCGCCGGAATGGCGATCGAACAGGCCGGCCCGCTGCGTGAGCAGGAGCAGCGGCGGTCGGCTGCGGTCGTCGGCGTCGCCGACGTCCGGTTCTGGGAGTTTCCGGACGGCGCGATCCGCAACAGCGCGGGACTGCGCGCACAGATCGTCGAGGCGATCACCGAGTTCGAGCCGGATGTGGTGATCAGTGTCTACGGCGGTCCCGAGTGGGCGCCCGGGGCCCCCAACCAGCGGGATCACATGGAGTTCGCGGCGGCCGTCGTCGCCGCTCATGACAGCCTGCCCGACCCGCCGCGCTGGCTGTTCCAGAACGGTCCAGAGCTCACGCACGCCGAGGTGATCGACGACGCCTGCTTCGAGCGGGCGGTCGCGTCGCTGGCCGAGCACAAGGTTTATCTTTCGGTGCTCGATCCGGGTACTCCGGTCACGGCGCAGGCCCGTAAGCAGGTGGAGCTGTCGACGCCGCCGCGGCCCGAGTTCGGCGGGCGCCGCGCTGTCGGCTTCATCCAGGTGCGCCCCTGACTTCTTCCGCGAGCGTGCGCGTCTGAACACGAAACACCGCGCTGAAGCGGCACTTTCGGCACGCTCGTCAGCCCGCGAGCGTGCACAAACCCGGTACGGCGACGGCGAGTCGCGCAGCAGACACGCACGCTCGCGCAAAAAGGCTGGCTAACGGTCGATCTGGCGCTTGTTGCGCTCCGACACTGCACGGAACTGGTCGCCAAGCCCATCGAAAGCGGTGCCGGGGTCGCGATGCTGTGCGAAGGCGATCTTCTCCTCGGCGGCCAACGCGGGATCGATCACCGCGGCCGCGCCGGTCGTATAGATCTCCTTCAGGCCGTGCATGACCGACGACGGCACCTCGGCGATCTGGGTGGCCAGTTCGACGGTACGGTCGAGCAACCGATCATGCGCGACGACCTCGGTGACCAGTCCGATGCGCTCGGCGCGCGGCGCGTCCACCACCTCGCCGGTCATCGACAGTCGACGTGCCGTCGCGAGGCCCACCAACTGGGGGAGTCGGGCGGTCATGCCGCCACCCGGCAAAATGCCGACCCGAGCGTGGGTGTCGGCGAACACGGCTCGCTCCGAGGCGATGAGAAAGTCGCAGCCGAGCGCCATCTCCAGACCGCCGGTGAACGTCGCCCCGTTGATCGCCCCGATGATCGGCGTGCGCATGTTGCCCGTGGCCGCGATGCAACTCTGCGACCGGAACTCCTCGAAATAACCCAGGCCGTCGCGCTGCGCCTCCTTGAGGTCGACACCGGCGCAGAATGCCGGGTCGGTTCCGGTGAGCACCACGACGCCGACGGACTCATCGGCGTCGGCCTCGGTGAGCGCGCTGTAGGCGGCCTTGATCAGCGTACGGCTCAACGCGTTTCGTGCCTCAGGGCGGTTGAGGGTGAGCACCCGCACAGGCCCACGGTCGGCGACGAGGACGAGTTCGGTCATGCCTAGACGGTAGCCGGGCGCGGCTGAGCGCAAAAGATACGGTTAACGCAGGAACTGGTCTGCGTTGTTCGCCAGGTCCAGCAGCGGCTGCGGCAGCGCGCCGAGCACGAAGGTGACCGCCGCCGTGACCGTCACCACCGTGGTGCTCAGCAGGCTCGGCACCACCACCGTCGGAGCGTCGTCGGGGGGGTCGGTGAAGAACATCAACACGATCACCCGCACGTAGAAGTACGCGGCGATCGCGCTCGCGATCACACCGACGATGACCAATGGGATCGCGCCGCCCTCGCCCGCGGCTTTGAACACCGCGAACTTGCTGACGAAGCCGCTAGTCAACGGGATACCGGCGAAAGCCAGCAGGAACAGTGAAAACACAACGCCGACAATGGGATAGCGTCGTCCGAGTCCAGCCCAGCGCGCCATTGCGGTGTCCTCCTCGCCGCCCGCGTCGCGCACGAGGCCGACGACGGCGAACGCTCCCACGGTGCTGAACCCGTAGGCGAACAGATAGAACAGCGTCGACGAGACCCCGGCTTCGTTGGCGGCGATCAACCCGGTCAGCATGAAACCGGTATGCGACACCGCGGAATACGCCAGCATCCGCTTGACGTCGGCCTGAGTAACCGCGGCCACGGTGGCGACCACCATCGTGAGGATTGAGACAGCCCAGAGCACCGGACGCCAGTCGTCGCGCAGTTCGGGCAACACGACGTAGAACACGCGCAGCATGGCCCCGAATGCGGCGATCTTGACCGCCGCCGCCATGAACGCCGTGATCGGGGTCGGCGCGCCCTGATACACGTCGGGGACCCAGAACTGGAACGGTACCGCGCCGATCTTGAACAGCAGGCCGACCAACAGCAGGCCGGTGCCGACCAGCACCAGTGAGGTCTTGCCCGACCCGGCGGCGACCACCTCGGCAATGCCGACCAGCTCCAGCGTGCCCGCGTACCCGTACAACATGGCCACGCCGTAGAGGAAGAACGCCGACGAGAATGCGCCCAGCAGAAAGTATTTCAGCGCCGCCTCTTGGGAGAGCAGGCGACGCTTGCGCGCCAGCCCGCACAACAGGTACAGCGGCAGTGACAGAACTTCCAGCGCGACGAACATCGTCAGCAGGTCGTCGGATGCGGGGAACAACAGCATGCCGCCGATGGCAAACATCGTCAGCGGGAAGACCTCGGTCTGGATGACCCCGGCCTTGGTGGCCAGCTGCTCGGTGATGCTGCCTGGTACCGCGGACGCCTGCGAGGTGAACCCGTCCAGACCTCGGCGCACCCCAGGGCCGTCGCCGGCGCCGACCTGACGTTCGGCGATCAGCAGGATGCCCAGCACGCCCACCAGCAGAATGGTGCCCTGAAGGAACAGGGCCGGGGTGTCTACGACGACCGCCCCCATCACGGCCGAACGTCCGACGGTGCCGTGCAGGTCGCGCGCCAGCACCACCACCGCCACCAGAGCGGCGGCCAATGCACCGAAGCAGATCAACAGTTGGCTGGCGTACCGGCGCTGCCGCGGGAGCAATGCCTCGACGAGCACCCCGGCGATGGCAGCCCCGAACACGATCAACATCGGGGAGACCAGGCCGTATTCGACGGTCGGCGGGGTGAGGGTCATGGCGTCGGCCCTTCCGCGAGTCTGGGGGCGGGGTCAGGCTTGTCGATGGTGATCAGCGTGTGGTCGACCGCCGGATTGATCACGTCCAGAGCGGGTTTCGGATACACGCCCAGCACCAGCAGCAAGGCGATCAACGGTGCGACGACGACGAGTTCGCGGGGCACCAGGTCGCGCACTCGGTCGTTGCCGTGGGTGACGGGGCCGCCCATCATCCGCTGATACATCCACAGGATGTAGATCGCCGACAGCACCAGTGCTGTAGACGCGAACACCGCCAGCACCGGGTAACGCGTGAAAGTACCGATGAGGACCAGGAATTCGCTGATGAACGGCGCCAGGCCCGGCAGCGACAGCGTCGCCATGCCGGCCACCAGGAAGGTGCCCGCCAGCACCGGCGCCACCTTCTGCACGCCTCCGTAGGCGTTGATCAGTCGAGTTCCCCTGCGCGACACGAGGAATCCGGCGATCAGGAACAGCGCGGCCGTCGACAAGCCGTGGTTGATCATGTACAGCGTCGAACCGGACTGTCCCTGGCTAGTCATCACAAAGATGCCCAGGATGATGAAGCCGAAGTGAGAGATCGACGTGTAGGCGATCAACCGCATGACATCGGTTTGGCCGATCGCGAGGATCGCCCCGTAGACGATTCCGATCACCGCCAGTGTGACCACCAACGGCTGGAAATACGTTGACGCGTCGGGGAACAACTGCAGGCAGTAGCGCAGCATCCCGAATGTGCCGACCTTGTCCATGACCGCCATCATCAGCACCGCGCTCGCCGGGGTTGCTTCGACGGCCGCGTCGGGCAGCCAGCGGTGGAACGGCCACAGCGGCGCCTTGACGGCGAAGGCGAACATGAAGCCGAGGAACAGCAGGTTCACTACGGCTGGGTTGACGGCGAACTCACCGCTGGCCACCGCGGCCACGATCTCGCGGAAGTCGAACGTGCCCGAGGCGAACGCGTCGCTCGAGGCGGTCACCACATACAGCCCGATCACCGCGGCCAGCATGATCAGGCCACCGAACAGGTTGTACAGCAAAAACTTCACCGCCGCCTTACTCCGGTTCGCACCGCCGAAGCCGCCGATGAGGAAATACATCGGGATCAGCATGGCCTCGAAGAACACGTAGAACAGCAGGATGTCCAGCGAGATCAGCGACATGAGGACCATGCCCTCGACGGCCAGTGTCAGCGCAAGATAGGTCTGCACCGACCGTCCGCGGAGGCCGATCTGGGCGTCGGCATCGTTCCAGCCCGCGATAATCAGCAACGGGACCAACACGGCGGTGAGCACGACGAGCGCGAGCGCGATGCCGTCGACACCGAGGATGTAGCCGGTGCCGAAAGACGGTATCCAGCGGTGGGACTCGACGAACTGGTACTGCTCACCGCCGGGTTCGAACCCGATCGCCAGCACGGCGGTGATCGCCAGCACCGCCACCGAGATGGCCAACGCGAACCACTTGGCCAGCACCCGCTGAGCGGCGGGCAGCGCGATCACCAGCGCGGCACCGACGGTCGGCGTCGCCCACAGCACCGTGAGCCAGGGGAAGTTGTCTACCACAGTTGCACCGCCAGGATTGCCGCGACCACCAGGACTGCACCCGTGAGCATCGAGAGCGCATACGAGCGGGCATAACCGGTCTGCGCCCGCAGCAGGCTCGCCGATATTCGGCTGACCAGTCCGGCGAGCCCGCCGGCCGCGCCCTCGACCGCCTCGTCGTCGATCTCGACGAGTCCGCGGGTCAGCACCTGGCCGGGCCGCATCAGCACCGCTTCGTTGAAGGCATCGCCGTACAGATCCCGGCGCGCCGCGACGGTCAGCGCCGAGCCCGCCGGGACTTGTTCGGGCACAGGCTTGGTGCCGTACATCCGGTAGGCGATCAGGATGCCCACCGCGACCACGGAAAGGATCACCGTCGTCACCACCCAGACGGGTGCGACGTGGTGCACCTCATGCGCCCCGACGACCGGTTCGAGCCAGTGCTCGAGGGTGCCGCCGATCGCGAACGCTGCGCCGGATCCGACGGAGCCGATGGCCAGCAGGATCATCGGCCAGGTCATCACGGCCGGCGATTCGTGCGGATGGGCCTCTGCTTGTCCCGTCGTCCCCTGCCCTTCGGGCGTGGGCCCACCGCTCGCACCGGTGGCGGCCCAACGCTTCTCGCCGAAGAACGTCATCAGCATGACCCTGGTCATGTAGAACGCGGTGATACCGGCGCCCAGGATCGCCGCGCCGCCCAGAATGAATCCCTTGACGCCGCCGGCGCCGAGCGCCGCTTCGATGATCCCGTCCTTGGAGAAGAACCCTGCCAGCGGCGGCACGCCGATGATCGCGAGGTAGCCGAGGCCGAACGTGACGAACGTGATCGGCAGCGCTTTGCGCAGGCCGCCGTAGCGGCGCATATCGACCTCGTCGTTCATCGCGTGCATCACCGACCCGGCACCCAGGAACAGGCCGGCCTTGAAGAAGCCGTGGGTGAGCAGGTGCATGATCGCGAACGCGTAGCCGGTCGGGCCGAGGCCCGCGGCCAGCACCATGTAGCCGATCTGCGACATCGTCGACGCCGCAAGCGCTTTCTTGATGTCGTCCTTCGCGCAGCCGATGATGGCGCCGAACAGCAGGGTGACCGCGCCGACGATGACGACGCCCAACTGCGCGTTGGGTGCGAGGTTGAACACCGGCCCGGAACGCACGATCAGGTAGACGCCGGCCGTCACCATGGTGGCGGCGTGTATCAGCGCGGACACCGGGGTCGGGCCCTCCATCGCGTCACCCAGCCAGGACTGCAGCGGCACCTGCGCCGACTTGCCGCACGCGCCCAGCAAGAGCAGCAGCCCGATGAACGTGAGCGCGCCCTCGCTCACCTCGGGCGCTGCGGCGAAAACGCCTTCGTACGAGATGGAACCGACGTTGGCGAACATCGCGAAAATGGCTATCACCAAAGCCATGTCGCCGACGCGGTTGACGACGAACGCCTTTTTGGCCGCCGTGGCCGCCGACGGCTTGTGCGACCAGAAGCCGATCAGCAGATAGGACGCCAGACCGACACCCTCCCAGCCGACGTAGAGGCCGAGGTAGTTGTCGGCGAGCACGAGCAGCAGCATCGCCGCAAGGAACAAGTTCAGGTATGCGAAAAACCTTCGACGGCCGGGATCGTCGGCCATGTAGCCGATGGAGTAGATGTGGATCAACGAGCCGACCCCGGTGATCAGCAGCACGAAGCACATCGACAGCTGGTCGAGTTGCAGCCCGAAATCGACCTGCAGGCCCGCCACCGGGACCCAGGAGAACAGGTTCTCGTGGATCGTGCGGTGTTCGGCGTCGCGGCCGAGCATGTCGGCGAACAGCACCGCACCGACGGCGAACGACGCGATCGATGCCGCACAACCCAACAGATGACCCCAGCCGTTGGTGCGTCGGCCGCCGATCAGGAGTATCGCGGCACCCACCAACGGAAGGGCGATGGTAAGCCACACCGGAGTTGTCATCGTGCCCACCTGGGTTGTCTCTTCTTCGCGCGAGCGCTCATCAGTGTCTCAGCAGATTGGCGTCGTCGACCGAAGCCGAGCGACGCGTGCGGAAGATGGTCATGATGATCGCCAGGCCAACCACGACCTCGCATGCGGCGACGACCATCGTGAAGAACGCCACCACCTGGCCGTCCAGTTGGCCGTGCATACGCGAGAACGCGACCAGAGCCAGGTTGGCGGCGTTGAGCATCAACTCGACGGACATGAACATGACGATGGCATTGCTGCGCAGCAGTACTCCGCTGGCGCCGATGGTGAACAACAGCGCCGACAGGTACAGGTAGTTGTCCGGGTTCATGTGCGACCGTTCCCGCCGTCGATCGAGGTGACGGATCGCTTCTGCAGAATGGGGCTGACGGACAGCTCGGAATCGGAGCCGTCGGGCAGGCGCGCTGCGACATCGACTGCGTTATAGCGGGCGTAGACACCGGGATTGGGCAACGTCGTCGGATAGCCGCCTGGCTTGAACCGCTCTTCGGCGAGTTCGCGCTGGCTCTTACGACGCGCGAAGCGTTCGCGGTGCGCCAGCACCATGGCGCCGAGGGCGGCGGTGATCAGCAGTGCGCTCGTCAACTCGAACGCCCACAGGTAGCGGATGAAGATCAGCGCCGCCAACCCCTCGACGTTGCCGCCGGCATTGGCCGACCCCAGCCCGGCGAACCCGCCCGCTGAGACGTTTCCGATTCCGGCGATCATCAGGATGCCGAACCCCAACGCGAACACCATCGTGGCGACACGTTGTCCGCGAATGGTTTCCACCAGGGATTCCGCGGAATCGACGCCGATGAGCATCATGACGAACAGGAACAGCATCATCACCGCGCCGGTGTAGACCACGACTTGCACGACGCCGAGGAACAGGGCCCCCTGCGCGATGTAGAACACCGCCAGCACGATCATGGTCAAGGCCAGAAACATCGCGGAGTACACCGCCTTGGGCGCGATCACCACGCCCAAGGCGCCGATCAACGCGACCGTTCCGAGCACCCAGAACAGCACCGCTTCGGTGGTCGTCGTGTGGCCTGCGGTATCGGCGGCCATCGCGGCGACCCACTCGAGCGTCATCGGATGTCCTCGGTCACGGGTTTGATGTTTCCGAGGTAGTAGTCCTCATCGGTGCTGCCCTCGGCCATGGGGTGCGGCGGTAACAGCATCCCCGGCTCGAGCGGGGCCAGCAGCTTGTCCTTACCGAAGATCAGGTCGGCGCGGTTGTCATCGGCCATCTCGTAGTTGTTGGTCATCGTCAGCGCGCGGGTGGGGCAGGCCTCCACGCAGTAGCCGCAGCCGATGCATCGCAGGTAGTTGATCTGGTAGACGCGGCCATAGCGCTCGCCGGGCGAGTACCTTTCCTCCTCGGTGTTGTCGTCGCCCTCGACGTAGATGGCGTCGGCCGGACATGCCCATGCACACAGTTCGCAACCGATGCACTTCTCCAGTCCGTCGGGGTAACGGTTGAGTTGGTGTCTGCCGTGATAGCGCGGCGCGACAGGGCCCGGCTTCTCCGGATACTCCTCGGTAATGGGTTTCTTGAACATGGTCCCGAAGGTGACCCCGAAACCCTTTATCGCCTCGAGGAACTTAGGCATCGGCTCGCTCCTTAGTTGCGGTCGGCTCCTTGGTGATCGGCAGGGGCGGGGTGGGGAAGATGCCGTGGTCCAGCTTCTGCTCCGGAATCGTGCGAACCTTCCGCCGGCGTGCTGTGCGCCAAAGGCCGGCGACGATCAGCAGCGCCACGATGGTGCCGAGCGACGCCAACGTCGTCGTCACTTGGCTGAAGCCCTCGTTACGCACGGCACGCGCGGTGGCGACGATCATGATCCACGCCAGCGAGAACGGGATCAGCATCTTCCAGCCCAACGCCATGAACTGGTCGTAGCGCATGCGCGGCAGGGTGGCGCGCAGCCAGAAGAACAGGAACATGAACGCCCATACCTTGGCGACGAACCACAGCAGCGGCCACCAACCGGTGTTGGCGCCGTCCCACATGTTGATCGGCCACGGGGCGTGCCAGCCGCCGAGGAACATCGTGGTCGCCAGAGCGGACACCGTGGTCATGTTGACGTACTCGGCGAGCATGAACATCGCGAACTTGATCGACGAGTACTCGGTGTGGAAGCCGCCGACGAGCTCGCCCTCGGCTTCGGGCAGATCGAAAGGCGCGCGGTTGGTTTCGCCGACCATCGAAATGACGTAGACCAGGAACGAGGGCAACAGCAGGAAGATGAACCAGGTGCCGTCCTGGGCGGCGACGATGCCGGACGTCGACATCGATCCGGCGTAGATGAACACCGCCACGAACGATAACGCCATCGCGATCTCATACGAGATGACCTGTGCGCTGGAGCGAATGCCGCCGAGAAGCGGGTACGTCGATCCGGATGACCAGCCCGCCAACACGATCCCGTACACGCCGATCGAAGTCGCCGCGAGGATGTAGAGCACGGCGACGGGCATGTCGGTCAGCTGTAACGCTGTGCGGTGGCCGAAGACGGACACCTCGCCGCCCATCGGGATGACCGCGAACGCGATGAAGGCGGGCACCGCCGAGATCACGGGCGCCGCCAGGTAGACGAACTTGTCGACCCCGGCGGGGACCAGGCCCTCCTTCAGTGCGAGCTTGACGCCGTCCACCAGTGACTGCAGAAGTCCTCTGGGCCCGACGCGGTTGGGGCCGAACCGCATCTGCATGCGTCCCAGCAGTTTGCGTTCGATCAGGATGGCCGCGAGGACCGACAGCATCAGGAACCCGAAGATCGCGACCGCCTTGCCTGCGATCAGCCACCACGGATCGTGCCCGAACAGCGTCGGATCGGGATGGATCACGGCTCGGCCCGCCCAATCGACACGACGTCGCCGATGGAAACGCCCAAGCTCGGATGCACCGTTGAACCGGGGGAGTTCAGCGGCAGCCAGAGCACGCGGTCGGCCATCTCAGTGATGGTCAACGGCAGCGTGATCGTTCCGCGCGGTGTCCTCGCGGTGACCAGATCCCCGTCGGCGGCACCGATTTCGGCGGCCGTTGCGGCAGAGAGTCGGGCGACCGGTGCGCGAGCGGTGCCCCCCAGGTGTGGCTCACCGTCCTGTAGGCGACCCTGGTCGAGCAGCAGGCGCCAACCGGTGAGCACGGCCTGGCCCTCGGCCGGGGGAGTCGGCTTTGACGGCGGGACATCCGGCGGCTCGGGTCGTCGACCGCCCCACCAGCCCAGGCGCGACAATTCGTCGCCCGCCGCGGACGGATTCGGCAGGTTCAGCGCGACACCGATCTCGTCGGCCAAGAAGTTCAGCACCCGCAGATCCGGGATGGCGTTCGTCTTCAGCGACGGCTCGAACGGGCGAAGCCGCCCTTCCCAGTTCAAGAATGAACCAGCCTTCTCCACCACCGGTGCGATGGGGAAGACCACGTCGGCGACCGCGGTGACCGCGCTCTCCCGGAGCTCCAGGCTGACCACGAAAGGCACAGTCTGGATGGCGGCCAGCGCCGCGTCGGGGTCGGGCAGGTCAGCGACCTCCACGCCACCGATGAGCAGGGCGCCCAGTTCACCGCTGCGCGCCGCCTCCAGGATCGCGGTGGTGTCACGACCCGGAGCGGTGGGCAGCTCACCGACATGCCAAGCCGCCGCGGTCTGCTCACGGGCTGCGCTGTCTTCGACCGGTCGGCCACCGGGCAGCAGGTTCGGCAACGCACCGGCCTCCACCGCGCCACGTTCGCCTGCGCGCCGTGGCACCCACGCCAACCGGGCGCCGGTCGCCGCCGCCAATCTGCTTGCCGCCGAGAGCGCCCCGGGTGAGGTGGCCAGTCGCTCGCCGACCAGGATGATCGCGCCCGGCAGCTGCAACTGCGGGTCGTCGGCAAGACCGTCGAGCGCAGCGGCCTCGTCGCCGGGCGTCGCTGCGACCAGCCGGCCACGTAGCTTGGTCAGGCTCCGGGTCGCGAACGGTGCAACGGAGATCACCTGCAGCGCCTTCTTGCGCACCGCCTTGCGCAGCCGCAAGAACACGATCGGCGATTCCTCTTCGGGTTCGAACCCCGCCAACAGGACCGCAGGCGCGTTCTCCAGATCGGTGTAGGTCACCGTCATCGGCTGGCCGGCTACGTGAGCTGCGAGGAAATCCGCCTCCTCGGAACTGAGCGCCCGGGCCCGCAGATCGATGTCGTTGGTGTTGAGCACAATTCGCGCGAACTTGGCGTAGGCATACGCATCCTCGACGGTCATCCGCCCGCCGACCAGCACGCCGGCGCTGCCGCTGGCCCCCGCCAGCCCGTTACCGGCCACCGCGAGCGCCTCGGACCACGACGCGGGCCGCAACTCGCCGCCTTCGTCGCGGATGAGCGGCGTGGTGATGCGATCACCCTGCGTGGTGTAGGTGAACGCAAACCGGCCCTTGTCGCAGTTCCATTCCTCGTTGACCTGTGGGTCGTCACCGGCCAAGCGGCGCATGACCTTTCCGCGGCGATGGTCGGCGCGCTGCGCGCATCCCGACGCGCAGTGTTCGCACACGCTGGGACTGGACACCAGGTCGAACGGCCGCGCACGGAACCGGTAGGCCGCGCTGGTGAGCGCACCGACCGGGCAGATCTGCACGGTGTTGCCGGAGAAGTACGACTGGAACGGCTCGCCCGGCGCGATGCCGACCTGTTGCAGCGCACCGCGTTCCAGCAGATCGATGAAGGGGTCGCCGGCGATCTGTTCGGAGAACCGGGTGCAGCGCGCGCACATCACGCAACGCTCGCGATCCAACAGCACCTGCGAGGAGACGTTGATCGGCTTGGGGAAGGTCCGCTTCACGTCCTCGAAACGCGTTTCCGGGCGGCCGGCGGACATCGCCTGGTTCTGCAGCGGACATTCACCGCCCTTGTCGCACACCGGGCAGTCCAGCGGGTGGTTGATCAGCAGAAACTCCATGATGCCCTGCTGAGCCTTGTCGGCGACCTCGGACGTGAACTGGGTGCGCACCACCATGTCGGGCGTGCATGTGATGGTGCACGACGCCATCGGCTTACGCTGCCCTTCGATGTCGACGAGGCATTGTCTGCACGCACCCACGGGGTCCAGAAGCGGGTGGTCGCAGAACCGCGGAATCTCCACACCGATCAACTCCGCGGCCCGAATCACCAAAGTGCCCTTCGGAACACTGATCTCCACGCCGTCGATGGTGAGATTCACCATTTCGACCGGCGTCGCATCGGCACCGGTGTCAGCCGTCTGCGTCATCGCGCTCCCACCCCCAGGGCTCTGCGAACGTGCAGCCACTGCGAAAATTCGCAGCGATTTTCGCGTTGAGCGCACGTTCGACGACTCATGGTGTGCAGTTTCATCACATCCCCACGCCTTCGGTGGCCATCAACGTCGAGGCGTGCGGGTCGAACGGGCAGCCTCCGTCGAGATGGGCGATGTACTCGTCGCGGAAATACTGGATCGAGGACATGACCGGGGCTGTCGCGCCGTCGCCCAATGCGCAGAATGCTCTTCCGAGGATGTTGTCGGAAATGTCGAGAAGCTTTTGGATGTCGTCCGGCGTCCCGGCGCCTGTCTCGAGGCGCTCATAGATCTGGATGAGCCAATAGGTTCCCTCGCGGCAGGGTGTGCACTTGCCGCACGACTCGTGCGCGTAGAACTCGCTCCACCGGCGAACCGCCCGCACCACGCAGGTGGTCTCGTCGAAGATCTGCAGGGCCTTGGTGCCGAGCATGGTGCCGGCGCCGGCCATGCCCTCGTAATCCAGTGGTACGTCGAGGTGCTCATCGGTCAACAGCGGCGTCGACGAACCGCCCGGCGTCCAGAACTTCAGCTTGTGGCCGGCGCGGACGCCGCCGGCGTACTCGAGGAGTTCACGCAGCGTGATGCCGAGCGGCGCTTCGTACTGCCCGGGATTGGTGACATGGCCGGACAGCGAATACAGCGTGAAGCCAGGAGATTTCTCCGTGCCCATCGACCGGAACCAGTCCACCCCGTTGAGCACGATCGGTGGCACGCTGGCGATGGATTCCACATTGTTGACCACTGTCGGACAGGCGTACAGTCCGGCGACCGCCGGAAACGGCGGGCGCAGCCGGGGCTGGCCGCGTCGGCCCTCCAACGAGTCCAGCAGCGCCGTCTCCTCACCGCAGATGTAGGCGCCGGCGCCGGCATGCACGATCAGCTGCAAATCGAATCCGGAGCCCGCAACATCCTCACCGAGGAAGCCGGCCTGATACGCCTCGGCCACCGCGGTATTGAGTCGCCGCAGTACCGGAGCCACTTCACCGCGCAGATAGATGAACGCGTGGTGCGCCCGAATGGCGTACGAAGCGATGATCGCGCCTTCTATCAGGAAGTGCGGCGTCGTCAGCATCAACGGAATGTCTTTACAGGTACCGGGTTCCGACTCGTCGGCATTGACCACGAGGTAGTGCGGCTTTGCGCCCGCGCCGGTGTCGTCCTGCGGAATGAACGACCACTTCGTGCCGGTCGGGAAGCCCGCACCGCCGCGGCCCCGCAGGCCGGAATCCTTCACGAGCGTGATGACGTCGTCGGGCGACATGGCCAACGCCTTCTCGAGTGCGCGGTAACCGCCGTGCCGTCGATAGGTGTCCAGGGACCACGGCTCCGGTTCGTCCCAGAACTTGCTGAGTACGGGTGTCAGTGCGGTCATTCTTGCGAATCCGTTGCGTCTGGGGTTGTCTCAGTCGTGTTCGGCTTGGGCGGGACCGTCGCCGACGGCCCCGGCGCCGGAGCATCCTGAGTCGCTTCTGCGGCTGCCTTCTGGTCGTCCGGTGCGTCGCCGGATACCGCTGCGGTGTCCGGGGCCGGAGCCGTCATGCCGTGTTCGCGCGCCACCCGCAGGCCCGCGAGGGTGGCGTCACCGGTCCGGTCGCCGCCGGATCGCGAATCGGGCAGGCCTGCCAGCGTGCGCGCCGTCTCGCGGAACGTGCACAGCGGTGCGCCGCGCGTTGGCTCCGGCGGATTTCCTGCGCGTAACCCGTCGACCAGGTCGCGTGCCGAAGACGTGGTCTGGTTGTCGAAGAACTCCCAGTTGACCATCACTACCGGTGCGTAATCGCATGCCGCGTTGCACTCGATGTGTTCCAGCGTGACGCGACCGTCTTCGGTCGTCTGGCCTGCGTGAACGCCGAGATGGTCCTGGAGTGCATCCAGGATCGCGTCACCGCCCATGATCGCGCACAACGTGTTGGTGCATACGCCGACCAGATAGTCACCCGTCGGGGTGCGCCGGTACATCGTGTAGAACGTGGCCACCGCGGTGACTTCGGCGTCCGTTAGCCCTAACCGCTTGGCGCAGAACGCGATACCCGCCGTGGTGAGGCAGCCGTCTTCGGCCTGCACCAGATGCAGCAACGGCAACAGCGCTGAGCGTGGTTGCGGATAGCGCGCGATGATCTTCTCGGCGTCGGCCGCCAACCGTGCCGTGACGTCATCCGGATACGATGCACGCCCGCTGATCGGTGGGCCGGGTTCTTCGGGTCGCTGACCAAGCTCGAGGAAAATGCTCATCGGGCCCCTCGCCTCTTCGCGCAAACGCTCATCACCGGTCCACCCCGCCCATCACCGGATCGATCGATGCCACCGCGGTGATCAGATCGGCGACCATGCCGCCCTCGCACATCGCCGCTACAGCCTGCAGGTTGTTGAACGACGGATCGCGGTAGTGCACCCGATAGGGGCGGGTGCCGCCGTCGGACACCATGTGGACCCCAAGCTCCCCGCGGGGCGACTCGACCGCGGAGTACACCTGGCCCGGCGGGACCCGGATGCCTTCGGTCACCAGCTTGAAGTGGTGGATCAGCCCCTCCATCGAATGTCCCATGATGTTCGCGATGTGTTCGGGTGAGTTACCGAGGCCGTCGGAGCCGACTTTCAGATCGGCCGGCCACGCCAACTTCTTGTCCTGCAACACCACCGGGCCCGGCTTGAGCTTGTCCAGACACTGCTCGACGATCTTCAGCGACTCGTGCATCTCTTTGACCCTGATCATATAGCGGCCGTAGGAGTCGCAACCCTCGTCGGTGATGACGTCGAAGTCGTAAGTCTCATAACCGCAATAGGGTTGGGCCTTTCGCAGATCGTGAGGCAGGCCGGTGGAGCGCAGGCACGGCCCGGTGATGCCAAGCGCCATGCACCCGGTCAGATCCAAGTAGCCGATGCCCTGCGTGCGAGCCTTCCAGATGTAGTTCTCGTTGAGCAGGTCTTCGAGGTCTTTGATCCGTTTCGGCAGCAACTCGAGCAGATCGCGAATCTGAGGGACGGCGTCGTCGGGAAGGTCCATGGCCACCCCGCCGGGACGGACGTACGCGTGGTTCATCCGCAGGCCGCTGACGGCTTCGAAGACGTTCAGCACCAACTCGCGCTCCCGGAAGCCGTAGAACATCGCGCTCATCGCGCCGAGTTCCATGCCGCCGGTGGCCAACGCGACCAGATGCGAGGAGATCCGGTTGAGTTCCATCATCATCACTCGGATGACGCTGGCCCGCTCCGGGATGTCGTCGGTGACCCCGAGGAGCTTTTCGACGGCCAGGCAGTATGCCGTTTCGTTGAAAAAGGGTGAGAGGTAGTCCATCCGGGTCACGAAGGTGACCCCTTGAGTCCAGTTGCGGAACTCCAGGTTCTTCTCGATCCCGGTGTGCAGATACCCGATCCCGCAGCGGGCCGAAATGACCGTCTCGCCTTCGATTTCGAGGATCAGCCGCAGCACGCCGTGCGTGGAGGGGTGCTGCGGCCCCATGTTGACGACGATCCGTTCGCCCGCGTGCGTCGCCGCCGCCTCCCTGGCGGCCCGCACGACCTGGTCCCAATCCTGGCCGCCGACAACGACGACAGGTCCGTCGCCGGATGCGCCCGAGGGGGAAGCGCCGCCCTGCTCGGGCGGGGTGGGGGATGCGCTCATCAGTTGTAGGCCCTCCGCTGATCGGGCGGTGGGATCTCGGCACCGTGATACTCCACCGGAATGCCGCCCAACGGGTAGTCCTTCCGTTGCGGGTGCCCGACCCAGTCGTCGGGCATCTCGATGCGGGTCAGTGAGGGGTGGCCGTCGAAGATGATCCCGAAGAAGTCATAGGTCTCGCGTTCGTGCCAGTCGACGGTCGGGTACACGCCGAACAGCGACGGAATGTGCGGATCGTCGTCCGGCGTCGCCACCTCCAGGTGAATCCGCCGGTTGTGGGTGATCGACATCAGCGGATAGAAGGCGTGCAGCTCGCGTCCGGTTTCATCCGGGTAGTGCACCCCGCTGACGCCGAGGCACAGCTCGAAGCGCAGCCCCGGATCGTCGCGTAACGCCTGCGCGACCGCGGGTAGCTGCCCGCGGAACACCTCCAGCGTCAGTTGATCGCGGTATACCACCACCCGCTCGATCGACTGCGCGTAGCCGTCATCGCCCAGCGCGGCCTGCAGCTTGTCGACGACGTCGTCGAAATAGCCGCCGTACGGGCGCGGTGAGCCGCCCGGAAGCTCGATCGGCTGGATGAGGCGGCCGTAGCCCGACGTGTCGCCAACGCCCTCGACGCCGAACATGCCGCGGCGCACGCCGATGATCTCGGGTGCCTCGGCCGAGGTGTCGCTGTCGTTCCCGCTCATCTTTGTCTGTTCTTCGCCCGAGTGGCTCGTCACCGCAGCAGGCCTTTGAGCTCGATGGTCGGAGGAACTGCCAGTGCCGCCTGCTCTGCTTCGCGAATCGCTTCCTCGCGGTTGACGCCGAGCGGCATCTGCTGAATCTTGTCGTGCAGCTTGAGGATCGCGTGCAGCAACATTTCAGGCCGCGGCGGACAACCCGGCAGGTAGATGTCGACCGGTACGACATGGTCGACGCCCTGCACGATGGCGTAGTTATTGAACATCCCGCCGGACGATGCGCACACTCCCATCGCCAGCACCCACTTGGGCTCGACCATCTGGTCGTAGATCTGCCGCAGCACCGGAGCCATCTTCTGGCTGACCCGACCTGCCACGATCATCAGATCGGCCTGCCGCGGAGTGGCGGAGAACCGCTCCATTCCGAACCGGGAGATGTCGAACCGCGGGCCCGCTGTGGCCATCATCTCGATCGCGCAGCAGGCTAGGCCGAAGGTCGCGGGCCACAACGAACCCTTCCGGATGTAGCCGGCCACCGTCTCGACGGTGGACAGCAGAATCCCGGCGGGTAGCTTTTCCTCTAGTCCCATGTCAGGCCTCCCCGCCGCCATACGTAGGCGTAGGCGACGAACACCGTCGCCATGAACAGCAGCATCTCTATCAGCGCAAACAGCCCGAGGCTGTCGAACGCCACGGCCCACGGGTACAGGAACACGATCTCGATGTCGAAAATGATGAACAACATCGCGGTCAGGTAGTACTTGATCGGGAACCGTTGACCGATCCCTTGGCGCGACGGATCGTCTGGCGGCAGCGGCTCGATGCCGCACTCGTAGGCCTCGAGCTTCGAGCGGTTGTAGCGCCGCGGACCGACCAGCAGAGCAATGCCGACCGAGCCGACTGCGAAGGCAGCCGCAATAGCGCCAAGCACCAGGATTGGCGTGTACAAATCCATACCGAGCAAACGCTCCCTCGTGGGCTGTTACGTGTGAGCTTACCCACACCCTAGCGGGCTTTTGGATACACCCCACACCTTTTGGTTAGTATCGCTATTGGCAACGCGTGGCTATGTCGTCGTGCCTTCAAAAGCCAAGCGCGCCAGGTGATTATGTCTTTTCTGGCTATCGCACCGGCGTGCGCAGCAGCGACGCTACGGCGTCCCCGAGTCGGATCGGGTCGATCGGGTGAGGAACCGCGGCTTCCGCACGCGACCAGCGGGCCAGCCACGCGTCGTCCGGCCGGCCGGTGAGCACCAGGATCGGCGGGCAGTCGGCGATCTCGTCCTTGAGTTGTTTGGCGATTCCCATGCCGCCGGTCGGCGCGGCCTCGCCGTCGAGGATCACCAGATCGAACCCGCCCTGGTCCATCTGCCGGATGACCATGGGACCGGTCGCCACCTCCAGGTAGCTCAGTTCGGGCAACTCCGGATGCACCCGCTTGCCGAGCGCGAGCTGCACCTCTTCCCGGGTCCTGGGGTTGTCGCTGTAGACGAGGACCCGCAACGGGCGCGATGACTCGACCATGCGGTGATCGTACGGCTACCCGGTGTGCCGGAACACCAAGTCGCCGGAGATCGTCGCGTTGTCCCCGACCATGCCCACCAGGTTGCCGTCGACGCCGAAGTCCTGTCGGTTGACGGTCGCCTTCGTGACGAGGCGCATTCCGCCGTCACCGACCGGTGTCACCTTGGTCCGCAGCGTCAGCGGTTTCGTGGTGCCCTTGATGGTCAGCTCGGCACGAAGATCGATGGTGTCACCGTCGACCGCGTCGACTCCGGAAACGAGCACCCCGATTTCCGGGAACTTCTCGGCCGCAAAGAAATCGGCGGAATGCAGGTGTTTGTCTCGTTTGCGGATACCGGTGCGCAGGGATGCGGACTTGATGGCGACGCTGCCGGAAATCGTTTGCGGCGCGGTCAGTTGGCCGTCGCCGCTGAACTCGGCGAACCGGCCCTTGACGGGCACGAGGCCCCACATCGACTTCGCTATCACCGCGATGGTGGATGGGCCGGGGTCGAGGGTCCATGTGCCGGCCGATGCCTGATCGCTGAGAAGCTCGCTCAGACTTGCCATGTCGTCTCCTCGGTTTCTCGGTCGGCTCGCCGACGGGTCATTGGGCCGGCTCGAGCAGCGGCGCGATCTCCGCTGGATCGAAGTACTCGTCGATCCGGCTGATCAGCCCGTTGGCTGCGAGCTTGATCACGATGCCGACGCGCATTGCGATCACCCCGCCGTTGTGTCCGGTCGCGTGCAGGATGTGCTGTTGGACGAACCCTCCGTCGAACAGTTGGCGATCGAGGATCTCGTATCGGCGCTCTGTGGTGGTATCGATGAACCAGTAGAGAACTCGCAGCGCGCGATCCTTGTCACGCTCGCGGTCGGCGACCTTCCAGACCACGATGTCGTCGTTCCACAGCCGGTCAATCGCGTCGTGGTCCCCGGACTCGATCGCCTGGAACAGTCGGTCCGCCACGTCGGCGACGGTGTCGTCGGCAATGGTCACGATGTCCTCCTTCACCTCAACATTCGTTGAGGTTGAACACTGGCGGCAGGGACGCGGCACCTACTCTCTCGCGATTCGACGACGCCGACAAGCCGCACGATTTGTGGAGCCGCACCGGCGCTCACCGCCGCTGCCACTCCACAAGTCGCTAGTAACCGGGGTGGGCGATGTCGAGACGGTGCCGCACCAGTGTGCGCAACACCGGTAACACATCGGCGACGCGGCCGTCCAGCTCGCCCGCGCGGATCGCGGCCGCCAGCGTCGGTTCATCGGTGAAACCGAGAGTCTCGAGCGCGTCGCTGACCTCACCGGCGGTGGAATCGAGCAGCTCGCGCTCGACGATGCGCAGCACGTTGGCCGCGACACGGGCGTGAAAGTTGACCTGCGCGGCATCGGCGAGCGGACTGTCGGGCCCGGTGGCGTTTCGTACGTCGTTCTCCAGGAATGCGGCGACCGCGGCGACGAGTTCCGCCGCGGTCGGGCGGCCGTAGAGCCAACTCATCGCGGACCTCCACCTTCCAACAGATCCAGTACGTCCCATTCGGTTTCGCTGACCCGCCGCCCGATCGCGGCGAGCTCGACCGACTCCGTCAGTCCCGACAAATGACGTTCGGCCTGATACCGGCAGATGACGCCCCACCGCAAGGTGGCGACGGTCAGCCACCAGCGGAACGCGTCGCGGTCCAGCGTCATGCCCGCCGCCGATTCGTAGGCGCTCAGGAAGGTCTCGACGCTGCCCAATCCGCCGGCGCCTTGATGTTCGGGGGCGCCGAAGCGCCACGCGCGGATGCAGAACCAGGCCAGGTCCTCGTAGACCTCACCGACATGTACCAGTTCCCAGTCCAGTACCGCGGCCAGACCCTCGTCGTCGACGATCAGGTTGCCCATCCGAAAGTCACCGTGCACCAAAACCTGCGGGGTGGGGGAGGGTCGGTGCTCGGCCACCCAGCGAAACGCCCATTCGAATGTCGCTGTGGTATCGCCCATCTCGTCGAGCCGCTCACGCCACTCGGAGAGCTGGTCTGACGGCGCGACGCCGATCCCCTGATAGTCGGCGCGGTGGATCGCGGCCAGCGCGCGGGCGCATTGGTTCAGCAAGCGTTCCCGCTTGGTGTCGTCCAGGGCGCGGTAGATCCTGCGCACGATCGTCTCACCACCGATGGCATCGCAGATCAGGTACGGATTGCCCAGCGCCACAGGGGAGTTGTCGGCGGTCAAGATGTGCGGCACCGGTGCTCCGGCGGCGGCGGCCCGCTGCTGAACGGCGGCTTCCAACTCCATGCTGGCGTGGACGTCATCCGGCAGCCCGGTGCGCAGGATCAGCGCCCTGCGGGACTTCGCCACCGCTTCGAACGCCCACGTCGTGCGGCTGGCACCGCCGGTCAGGGCGTGCAGGTTCTCGACGCCGACGCCCTCGCCGAGCACCGGGCCCAGCACCCCGGTGAGAGCCTCGGCAAGTTCCCGGCTCAACGCTTGCCGAACCCGAACAGGCGCTGCGCCACGCGCCGGATCTGGATCTCCTCGGCCCCCTCGGTGATCCGGTAGCGGCGGTGATGCCGGTAGATGTGTTCGAACGGTTCATGCCTGCTGTAGCCGACGCCGCCGAACACCTGCATCGCGCGGTCGGCGGCCTCACACACCAACCGATTGGCGCGGTAGTTGGCCATCGACACCTTGTCCGAGACCTCCATATGGTGGTTGCGGTCCAACTCCGTGGCCGCGTAGTACACCAGCAGCCGCACCATCTGGGCCTCGGTCTGCAACTCGACCAGTGGCCACTGCACCGCTTGGTTCACCGCCAGCGGCTTGCCGAAGACCTTGCGGTCTCTTGCGTACTGCACGGCGCGGTCGATGCAGTACTGCGCGGCGCCGAGGCTGCTGGCGGCCTGGCGGATCCTGTTCTCGTGCAGGAATGTCTGGCCCACCTCGAGGCCGCGGTCCACCTCGCCCAGGACCGCGCCGGCGGGCACCCGGACGTCCTTGAGTTCGACCTCGCCGTGGTCGGTCGGCATGTTGAACGACCACCAGTAGTACGGCACCGTGAACCCGGGAGCTTCCGTGGGCACCAGGAACGCGGTGATGCCGCGTGCCTGTCCGGGGTCACCGGAGGTCCGGGCGAACACCAGGTCATGAGTGGCGCGGTGCACACCGGTGTTGAATCGCTTGGCGCCGTTGATGACCCATTCGTCACCGTCGCGTACCGCGGTGGTCTCCATCCAGGTGGCGTCGGATCCGTGGTTAGGTTCGGTCAGGCCGAACGCCATCGACCGCTTTCCGGTGATCAGTGCGTCGGTCCACTCGGCCTTCTGCGTCTCGGTGCCGAACCGGTCCATCATGATGACCTGGGGGAAGTTGCCGACGATCGACGACTCGTTCTGCAGGTCGTTGTGCAGTCCGAGGCCCTTATGCGCGAGATGCTCGCGGATGACCGCCATGTCGATGTTGCTGCCGTCTCGCCCGCCGAACCGCGACGGCAACCCGTAGCGCAGCCATCCCGCCGCGTCCGCGCGCCTACGCATCTCGTCGAGTAGGTCCTCCCATTCCCGGCGCGGCACACCGTCGTTGTCCCAATCGGTGCGGGCATGTTCACGGCGCTTGTCGAAGTACTGGATGTTCTCGCGTTCCAGCGGTTTGATCTCGGCTTCGATGAACGCGTCCATCTCGGCGAGCAGTCCGGGCAGATGGTCGGGAAGGGTGAAATCCACGGTGACTTCCTTTCAAACTTGTCGCCGAGCGCACGGTTGTTCGCGGTCGCACTCGGGGTTTGCGTACAACAACCGTGCGCTCGGCGGCTGTGGACTAAAAGCCATACAGCGTCTTCTTCCAGATCCGCGACAGTGTCGCGATCGCATCCTCGTCGGTGAGTTCGACGCCGAGACCGGAGCTTCCGACGAAGACCGTGGTGAAGTTCTCGAACAACAGCGCGATGGCCGCGGCGGTGTGCTCGGGGTTCAGTTCGACACCGTAGCCCTGTTCCCGCGCACGGTGTACGGATGAGGCGACGATATCCATACCGAACCGCCGGAACTCGTTCTGGACAGCGGCAAACCGTGGCTGTGTCGCGGCCAACTGCGCAACCGCGATCATGATGCCGATGTTCTGCTTGAACATGTTCCAGTAACCGGTGACCGCCGTGCGGAAGAACGCTTCGTCATCCGGTGAGCTGGGCAGGTCGAGGTTCACCCCGGAGGGCGCCACCACCTCGTGCAGGAAGGACTCCGCCAGCACCGCCAACAGGTCTTCCTTGTCGGCGAAATAGCGATAGAACGCGGCAGGCGACTTGCCTGCCGCGGACGTGATGTCGCCCAGCGTCGTACCGTGAAAACCACGCTCGGCGAACAGCTTCCGGGCAGCCTGCTCGATCGCCTCGCGGGTCTGGCGGCCCTTGGCGCTGAGCGTCTCGGCGGGCACGCGGCTACTCGCCGAGAATCCGGTCGCCGGCGCGCAACAGCGAACTCGGGAGGTCGTGTGCGACCAGGCGTTGCGCCACACCGGCCGCCTCGATCGCAGCACTGAGGTCGACGTCGACACCAATCCCGCTGTCACGCAACAGGTAAACCAAGTCCTCGGTGGCAATGTTGCCGCTCGCACCTGGCGCGAATGGGCAGCCGCCGAGGCCGCCCACCGACGCGTCCAGCCGGGCGACGCCCGCACCGACCGCCGCATAGGCGCTGGCCAGTCCGGCGCCCCGGGTGTTGTGGAAGTGCGCACCCAAAGGGATCTCGCCGATCAGCGGCCGCAGCGCCGCAACGGTTTGCGTCACCCGCCGCGGGGTGGTGGTGCCGATGGTGTCGGCGATCGCCAGCCGGTCGACATCGCCCTCCAGTGCCGCGGTGATCACGTCGACCACCCGCTGATGCGGCGTCGGACCGTCGAACGGGCAATCCCATGCGGTCGCGACGATCACCTCGACGGTCGCGCCGCTGTCATGCGCGATCGCGACGATCTCGCCGATCAGCGCCGTCGCCTCGGCGGAGGTGCGGCCCACGTTCGCGCGGCTGTGCCCGTCGGCGGCCGAGACCACGTACTCGATCGACGACAACCCCGCCGCAATCGCGCGTTTGGCGCCGTTCGGGCTGGCCACCAGCGCCGAGAACTCGATGCCGCGTGAGTCGCGAAACTCCTGCAGGTGCGCGGCCAGTTCGGCGGCGTCGGCCAGTGCGGGCACCTTCGAGGGCGACACGAACGCCGTCGCCTCCATCTCCTGCACCCCGGTGGCGGCGACGGCGGCGAGCAGTTCGAGCTTGGCCGACAACGGGATCGGCTCCTCGATCTGCAGCCCGTCGCGCAGCGAGACATCGCGGATGCGTACGTGTTCCGGTAATTCGCTCACAGCACTCACAGCACTCCCTCCGCATTCAGCGCCTCGAGTTCGGTGGCGCTCTTACCGAGTAGGCCGCGGTAGATCTCGTCGTTGTGCTGGCCGGGTGTGGCCGGTCCGGCGTAGCGCACCGTGCCGGGGGTCTCCGAGAGCACCGGCACGACGCCGGGACCCAATACCGGCCGACCGATTCGTTGGTCGTGATGCTCGACCAGCATTCCGCGGGCACGCAACTGGGGATCCTCGACGACCTCGGCAACGGTGTTGATGGGCCCGGCGATCACTCCCGCCGCGCTGAGGGTTTCGATGATGTCGGCGGGCTGGCGCTCGGCGGCCCAGTCAGCGATGATCTTGTCCAGCTCGTCCTGGTTGCGGCCGCGGGCCACATGATTGGCGAACCGGTCGTCGGTGGCGAGTTCGGGTCGGCCCATCGCCTCGCACAGTCGCCGGAACACGGTGTCCTGGTTGGCAGCGATCACCACCCAACTGCCGTCGGCGCTGCGGTAGATGTTCGACGGCGCGATGCCCTCCAGCCGGGTGCCCGACGGGCCGCGCACCACGCCGCCGACGTCGTAGTCGGGAATGGTGGATTCCTGCACCGCCAAACAGGATTCGGTCAGCGCCGCGTCGACGACCTGACCGTCCCCGGTGACCGAGCGGCGGTACAGCGCCGCCAACGCGCCTTGCGCGGCGAACATGCCCGCCAGGCTGTCGCCCAGCGACAGTGCCAGCCGCGGCGGCGGACCCCCGGGAAAGCCGTTCATGTGCCGCAGGCCGCTGGCCGCCTCGGCAACCGAGGCGTAGCCGGCCTTGTGGGCCTCGGGACCGGTCTGCCCGTACCCGGAGACGCGAACCAGGATGATGCCGCGGTTGCGTTCGCGTAGAACGCTATAGCCGAGGTTCCACTTTTCCATCGTGCCCGGTCGGAAGTTCTCCACGATGATGTCGGAGCGCTCGACGAGCTCGAGAAACAGTGCCCGCCCCGCCTCGGTGCGCAGGTTCAGCGTCACCGCTTTCTTGTTGCGGGCGTGCACAGTCCAGAAGAAGTGATGGCCGTCGAGTTCGGCCTGCCCCCAGGTACGTAACGGGTCGGGCGCGCCGGGCGGCTCGATCTTGATCACCTCGGCGCCCATGTCGCCGAGCAGGCGTCCGGCGAACGGCCCGGAGATCAGCGTGCCGACCTCGATGACGCGGATGCCGTCCAGCGGACCGGTCACGCTCATAGCGAGAAGCCGTGCCTGTGCAGCCAGTCGGTGACGACATCGACCGCCTCGCGCAGCTTGTCGCGCTGGTCGGCGCCCGCGTAGTAGTGGTTCGCGCCCGGAATCTCGTGCATCTCCTTGTCATCATGCCCGATCGCCCCGAAGAGCCTGTGGGTATGACTCGGTGTGCAGGCGTCGTCGGCGAGGTTGCCGATCACCAGCGTCGGCACCGCGATGTCCGGTCCGCACTGCACCGCGTCGCCGTTGGCGTCGTCGTAGCTCCATTGCGACAGCCAGCTGCGCAGGGTGCAGAACCGGGCCAGCCCGACGGGGCTGTTGTTCACCACCGCAGGATCACCGAGATAGCAGGTGCCCGGGGCACGCTCGTTCGGGTCGACGGCGGGATCCAGCCATCGCGGGTCGGCCATCGTGCCGTGCACGACGAAGGCGAACTCGTCATCGGGCCGGCCGTCAGCGGCAAGCTTCGCGAGTTTCTCCTTGACCCACTTGGTGATTCGGCGGTTGCGGTCGATCTGAGCCTGCCGATAGCGGTCGAGGAACTCTTGGGTATAGGGCGGCTGATTGGGGTTGTCCGGGTTGTAGAGATCCAGTTCCGGATTGCGCTTGGTCGGGTCCGACTCGTCGAGGATCGACGCGTCGAGCCACTCGGTCATGGTGCCGTGGCGGCTGATGTGGGCGGCCAGCAGCATCAGCCCGTCGGCGGGAATCAGGCCGAGCTTGGTCAGGTCGGGGCCGTCGCCCGAGGGGCTGGCGGTGACCGTCGGGTGCTGCGCCTGCTGCTGGTAAAAGACCGACAGCGAACCGCCGCCGCTCCAGCCGGCCAGCACCACCTTCGAGTAGCCCAACCGGTTCTTGGCGTCCTTGATGCACTCGCCGAGATCCTCGACGACCTTCTCCATCAGCAGCGCGGAGTCGGTGCCGCGAAAGCGGCTGTTGCAGTAGATGACGTGATGACCCGCGCGCGCCAGCGCGTTGATCATCGGCAGATAAGCACCCCCGCCGATCGGGTGCATGAACACCAGCACGGTATCCGAGGGCTTGTCCTTCGGTCGTAGCAGGTGGCTTTCCAGCACGACCAGTTCCGCGACGCCGCCGTATACATCCCGAACCCCCGACTTGTTCTGGTAGGCAACCAGATACGGGATTCGGTCGTATTCGTGTTTGACTGCGGTGGTCATGAGTGCTGCGCCAGGTCGTGTGCCAATACCTCGGCCGACGGCGTCAGCCGTTTGGTGGTGTCGATCGAGATGACGTACCAACCGACGCGGTCCTGTTCGTCGAACTTGCGCCGCGCCCGTTCGCGGGCCTTCTCGGGCGCGCCATGATGCACGCCCTGCGGGGCATGGCTGACCAGACCCGGCGGCATCGGGATGCCGAACAGGTCGCCGCCGTGGAAGAACGAGACCTCGTCGTAGTCGACGTTGCGGTGATACCACGGTGGCCGCTCGGTGCCGGGCACGGTTTCGGCGGGCCGGGGCAGGAAGTTCATCACCGCCACGCCCGTCGCCTGCATGAACAGGTGCACGGTCGGCGGCAGATGGACACTCTCGCTGGCGATGACGTTGTAGTCGGCGATATTGAAGGTGAACGGGAAGTTGTCACCCCGCCAGCCTTCGACATCCATCGGATTGTGTTGGTAGAACAGCGATGTCGGCCCGCCGTCATGGACCAGCCGGACTTCGTACTCGGCTCGACCATCGTCGTCGATCGGTTGCGGTTCCGGCACGGTGACCTGCGACGGGTCGAACGGGAAATGCCTGCCGAGCGGGCCCGGGGGAGGGACCCTGAACTCGTCGGTGGCCTCGATCATCAGCAGCGTGGTCTCGCTGTCGGGTAGCTGCCGCCACGTCGTCGCCTTCGGCACGTAGACCCAGTCGCCCTCGCGGTAGCGCAGGGGGCCGAACTCCGTCTCAAAATGGCCCGCACCCCGGTGCACGAACGACAGGAGATCCCCGTCGACGTACCGCACGAAGAACGGCATCTCCTCGCTGCGCCGGCTCAGCGAGATCCGGCAGTCCGCGTTGCTGAACAGCAGCAGCGGCGTGCCGGCGGCGTCGGTCGCATCGCCGGGTTTGAGCTCGCTGGTCATCACGTCGACCGGGCGCAGCGGCCCCGAGGCCCGGTACGACGTGGGGTCGTGGCGGCGGTAGATGTTCGCGGTGCGGCCCACGAACCCGCCGCGCCCGAGTTCGTCGTCCTTCAATCCGTCCAGGTCGGCGTGCAGCCGTTTGGGTGTGCGGCCCTTGCGCAGGTGAACAAACGATTCCATGGTTCGCTCCATCGACGGCTACCGCGGGGCCAAACGAGCCCAGAACTAAAACTAACTTTAGTTTTACTTAGGGGCGGAGTCAATCCTCGAGATCGACTCTGATGGTCAGTAGGTTCGTGCCGAAGGTCCGCACGCCGAAGCTGTTGAACTGCGGGAGCGAACGCAGCCGTTCATGGGGGTCGTCGTCGGGCACCAGATGCGCAACGCCCTTGTGCCACTTGCCGTTCAGCCTCACTCGCACGGCGGGATTGGCGCGGATGTTCTTCACGTAGTGCGAGTTCTCGCCGAACTCGGAGACGAACCAGAACTCGTTCCCGACGCGGCGTCCGCCCAGCGGGGTGCGGCGCGGCTGACCCGACTTCCGTCCCGTCGTTTCCAGCAGCGTCTGGAACGGCAGGACTTTGGTCAACCGGTTCGCGACGTTCTTCTGAAACAGCTTGGTGACTCGGTCGCGTAAGTCCTCGGCCATGGTTCCCCCTTCGGTCACACCATCGCGGTCCTTGACACCTTCATACCCAACCTAAGCGCACCGGCGAGCTCGCGGCTGGTGTCGTAGTCGAAGACGACGTGGCCGGCCAGTACGTCCACGTCGCGCTTGATCCGCTGCAGCGGATTGTCGACGAAATGGACGCTGGCGCCCGACGCCTCGAGCAGCAGTCCGATGACTTGGCGCGACTCGTGCACGATCTGGGCCGCCGCCATCCGGGCGGCGCCGCGCACCGGTCGCGGCACGGGGTCGCCCGCCGCGACGATGCCTTCGATCTCGCCGACGGTATCGGCCAGCAGACCGCGCAGCGCCCGCAGACGGACCTCGGCCTCCCCGAGGCGAGCCTGCGCGATCGGCTTGTCCTTCTGCATGACGCCCTCGTACGCCAGGACGCGCTCCGACAGGCGTTCGGCATAGATTTCGGCAACGCGTTCGGCGCTGCCCAGCGCCGGCATGGCCGCCAGCAGGGCCAGCGCGGGCACCATCGGCCAGCGATAGGTATCCGTGTCGTGCAGCGCGGCGCCGGGCGCGGTGCCGGTGTAGATGTCGGCGACCCGCACCAGCCGGTGTTCGGGGACGAATGCGTCGCTGATCACGACGTCGTTCGAGCCGGTCGCACGCATGCCGTCGGTGTGCCAGACGTCGTCGATCGCGGCCTCGTCGATCGGCAGCAGCGCGAGCGCCGGGTAGATCGCGTCGTCCGGTCCGCACAGCGCGCCGACGATGATCCAGTTGCCGTGCATCACGCCGGTGGCCCACGACCAGCGGCCGGTGAGCGTGATCCCGCCCTCGACGGGCAGCCCTCGACCGGTCGGCGCCAGCGGGGCGGGGGCCAGGAACGGGCGGGTCGCGAATGCCTCCTCCTGGGCCCGCTCATCGAAAAGCGCCAGCATCCAGTTGTGCAGGACGTAGAAGCCGATGGTCCACGCGCTCGACGCGCAGCCGTGCGCCATCCGGCGAACCGGATCGAGGATCGCCGGCAGCGGCGCCTGCCTGCCGCCGTACCGCGCCGGTACCAGCAGGTCGGTGAGTCCCGACGCGGTGACTTCGTCGACCGTCGCCGACGGGAGCCGGCGCAACCGCTCGGCCTCCGCCGCCCGCTCGGCGAGCCGACCGACGAATCCGGCGTCGATCAGAGCCGGAGCCGAGATGGCCGTCATGCGCCCGACGTTACCATACTTTTTTGTATGGTCGGCTACGGTTCCGGCCGAGGGTCCGCGTCTGCCCCCCGACACGCCGATCCGGAGGGGCAATCCTGCACGCTCGCGGGCGATCAGCGTGCGGGTCAGCCGGCGAGCATGATGTCGAGAAAGCGTTCCCGGCGCGCGGCGACCTTCGCGCTGGCCTTCGAACCCGACAGGTGCAGAAACCCGATACCCGCCGCGAACGTGGCGTTGGCACGCAAGTCGGCCTCCTCGTCGTCGAACCCGTGATCGACGAACGCCTGTCGCACGGCGTCGACCACCTTTGCATCCGACTCCCGCACGCCCGCCGCCACCGTGGGATCAGTTCGGGCCCACTCCCGCATCGCTTGTTCGACCGTCCAATGCCGCGGGTCGACGAGCGCCGACATCATTTGCGACAACCGCTGCCGGGGCGGCAGATCGGTCAGCGTGGCGAAATGCCGGCGATCGACGTCGCGCGACTCGCTCCACGCCTGGATCAACGCGGCCCGATAGCCGGCCATATCGGTGAAGTGCCAGTAAAAGCTGCCTTTCGTGGCCCCGACGCGAGCGCACAGGGAATCCAGCTTGAGCGCCTTGATGCCCTCCTCGGCGAGGATCGCGTAGCCGGCCTGGATCCAGCTCTCGACCGACAATCGCGGCGTGCGCGCCGTTGCCATGACGGGCAGCCTACGGGTGCTCGACGGGCCCTGCCGACACCTGTAATGCGTGCGTGGTCGACGTCGCCGTCAGTTTTCCATCGGCTCAAGACGTGACGCGCGGCGCCGCCCTGAGTTTCTCCTGCGCTGACGATCATGTTTTACTGCACACGCGACAACTGAAATTTTCTCGGTCCGTTCGACGGCCCTAGACTCGGTCGAGCGGGCATGACAGCGCAGCGAAGTCGGTGCGGTGTCGATGGCGATCGCTCGATCGCGTAACGGAAGAGCCTCGTAAGCGGCAACCGGAAGATGGATGGACTTGCAGTATGAGCTTGATTGACAAGATTCGTGGCCCATGGGCGCGGCGCTTCGCGGTGGCAGCCATCGCGGCGGCCCTGCTACCCGGCCTGGTGAGCTTGACCGGCCAGTCAGCCACCGCTGGGGCGTTCTCCCGGCCCGGCCTGCCGGTCGAGTACCTGATGGTGCCGTCGCCGTCGATGGGCCGCGACATCAAGGTGCAGTTCCAGAAGGGCACCGGCTCCAAGGCGGTGTACCTGCTCGACGGCCTGCGCGCTCGTGACGACTACAACGGCTGGGACCTCGAGACCCCGGTGTTCGAGTGGTTCTACGAGACCCCGCTGTCGCTGATCCTGCCGGTGGGCGGCCAGTCCAGCTTCTACTCCGACTGGTATGCGCCGGCCTGCGGCAACAACGGCTGCCAGACCTATAAGTGGGAAACCTTCCTGACCAGTGAGCTGCCCCAGTGGCTGGCCGCGAACCGGGGCGTTTCCACCACCGGCAACGCCGCCGTGGGCCTGTCGATGGCCGGTAACTCGGCGATCATCCTGTCGGTCTACCACCCGGACCAGTTCATCTACGCCGGGTCGCTGTCAGCGTTCCTGAATCCATCCGAGGGCCAGTGGCCGTTCCTGATCAACATGGCGATGGGCGACGCGGGCGGATACAACGCCAACGACATGTGGGGCAGGACCGAAGACCCGAACAGCGCGTGGAAGCGCAACGACCCGATGGTGCAGATCCCGCAGATCGTGGCCAACGGGACGCGTCTTTGGGTGTACTGCGGGAACGGCACGCCGAACGAACTGGGTGGCGCGAACATGCCCGCCGAGTTCCTCGAGGGCCTGACGATCCGCACGAACATCACGTTCCGGGACAACTACATCGCCGCCGGCGGCAACAACGGAGTGTTCAACTTCCCGCCGTACGGCACGCACAGCTGGGAGTACTGGGGTGCGCAGCTTCAGGAGATGAAGCCTGACCTGATCTCGCACCTCGGCTCGTAGCCCAAGTCGCAAGGTCCCCGGACGATGCACGTCCGGGGACCTTTGCGTGTGATGAACAATGAGCGGCATGAGCGCAGTCAACGCCTTGGTCGCACATCAGGACGCCGAAGGGGAGATCACCCTCCGCCACGAGGTCGTCGACGACACCTTCCTGCCCGACGGGGACGTCACGATCTCCGTCGAGTACTCGGGGGTCAACTACAAGGACGCTCTCGCAGTGACGGCCAAAGGTGGTGTGGCGCGGTCTTATCCGCTTATTCCAGGGATCGATGTGGCCGGCACTGTCACGGCGTCGTCGACGCCGGAGTTCGCCGTCGGTGACCGGGTCGTCGCCCACGGCTACGACATCGGCACCGGTAGGCACGGCGGGTACGCCGACACCGCCCGCTATCCGGCCGACTACGTGGTCAAGCTCGGCGGTTTGACGACGGCGGAGGCGGCCGCGGTCGGCACCGCCGGCTTCACCGCGGCTATGAGCGTCAACGCGATTCGCGCACACGGCGTGCGGCCACCGGACGGCCCAGTGCTGGTCACCGGTGCGACGGGCGGTGTCGGCAGCATCGGCGTCGACCTGCTGGCCGGTCTGGGCTACGAGGTTGTCGCCTCGACGGGCAAGGCCGAGGCGCACGACTATCTCATGGGCCTCGGCGCGAACCAGGTGATCGGGCGGCTACCCGAAGAGGGGGAGAAGGTCCGGCCGCTCGGCAAGTCCAAGTGGGCGGCTGTTTTCGACAGTGTCGGGGGCGACACCCTGGCCTATGCCTTGAGCACGTTGAATTACGGTGGTGTTGCGGCGATTTCGGGCCTGGCCCGATCCGCCAACCTCCCGACGACGGTGATGCCGTTCATCCTGCGCGGCGTCACCCTGGCCGGGATCGACTCCGTCCAGCTCGCGATCGGGCCGCGCCGCGAGATCTGGAAGCAGATCGACGGCGAGCTCAAACCCAGGCATCTCGCCGACATCACCACAGACGTTTCGGTGTTGGAGGCGTCGCAAACCTTGCGCACGATCATTGGCGGCGCGGTCATCGGCCGTACCCGCGTGGTCGTGCACGACGGCTTCTGATCCCATCAGCCGCGAGGGAACGTTACTTCAGTTCGGCCGACGACAGGCCGAGGAGACGGCGCGCCACCACCAGCAACTGAATCTGCTGGGTGCCCTCGAAGATGTCGAGGATCTTGCTGTCGCGGGCCCACTTCTCCAGCAGGGTGACCTCCGAATATCCGACGGTGCCGGCGAGCTCGACGGCCTTGAGCGTGATGTCGCTGGCCACCCGGCCCGCCTTCGCCTTGCCCATCGACGCTTCCTTCGAGTTCGGAATGGCGTTGTCGGCCTGCCACGCCGAGCGCACCATCAGCAGATACGCTGCCTCCCAATCGGATTCCATCCGCAGGAACTCCGCAGCGGGTGCGCTTTGGGCGTGGGAGGGCTTGTCGTAGGAGATTTCGATGCCCGCCTCGGTGAGGATCTTGCGCACCTCCTCGAGCGCGGCGCGCGCAATGCCGACGGCCATCGCCGCGACGACCGGCCGAGTGTTGTCGAAGGTCTCCATAACCCCGGCAAAGCCCTTCTCCACCTGAATCTCCGGGCTGCCCAGCAGGTTGTCCTTGGGAATCCGGGCGTTGTCGAACCGGATGACCGCGGTGTCGGAGGCCTTGATGCCGAGCTTGTCCTCGAGCCGCTCGACCGTCACCCCGGGGTGTTCGCGCGGCACGATGAACGACTTGATCGCCGCGCGCCCGAGCGACTTGTCCAGCGTCGCCCACACCACGATGTGGGTAGCCCGGGATCCGGCCGTGACGAATATCTTCTCGCCGTTGATCACGTACTCGTCGCCGTCGAGCTTGGCCGTCGTCGACACCGCCGCCGAGTCGGAGCCGAAGCCCGGTTCGGTGATCGCCATCGCCGCCCACACGTCCTTGCCGAGCCGGTCCAGCTGCTCGGGCGTCGCCACGCTCGAGATCGCCGCGTTACCCAGCCCTTGACGCGGGACCGACAGCATCAAAGCCACGTCGCCCCAACTGATCTCCATCACGTTGAGCACGGCCGACATATTCGCGCCGTTGTGGTTGGTGTCTCTGGTCTCGGTGCCGTCGCGGAACGCCTCGGCACCGGCGAACGCGACCGTCTTCGCGCCCTGGATACCCTCGAAGAGCGTGGCCAGGGTGTCCAGCTCCACCGGGTACTCGTGCTCGCGCAGGTCCCACTTGCGCGATATCGGGCGCAGCATCTCCGCGGCCCCCTGGTGGGCTTTCTCGATTACCGCCTCGAGCTTGCGCGGCAGTTCCAAATTGATTGCCATGGTTCGACTTCCGCTCGTAAGACCCAGATGACTGCTAGATGACCACGACACCTTCGGCAACGCCGACGGCGCGCAGATCGCGATACCAACGTTCGACCGGGTGTTCCTTGGTGTAGCCGTGGCCGCCGAGTAGCTGTACGCCGTCCAAGCCGATCTGCATGCCCTTGTCGGTGCCCAGTCGCTTGGCCAGCGCCGCCTCGCGGGCGAAGGGCAGGCCTTGATCGGCGCGTGATGCCCCGCGCCACGTGATCAACCGCAGGCCGTCGAACTCGATCGCCATGTCGGCGCACATGAACGCCACCGCCTGACGGTGCGCGATCGGTTCGCCGAAAGCCTGCCGCTCCTTGACATATGGGACGACGTAGTCGAGCACCGCATGTGAGGTGCCGACGGCCAGCGCCGCCCAGCCGAGGCGCGACAACGCAAGGGCCTCCGAGTAGTCGTCGTCGGTCGCGCCGTCCTCGCCGAGTCGGGCCGACAGCGGCACGGTGACCCCGTCGAGGGCGACCTGGCCTATCGCCGCGGCGCGAATACCCATGCCGGGGTCGGGCGTGACGCTCAACCCCTTCGATGCCGACTCGACGATGAAAAGCGCCGGCTTGCCGTTAAGCTGCGCCGCCACGATGAACAGTTCGGCGTCCGCCGCGGCCGGCACGAGCGACTTGACGCCGTCGAGGCGGTAACCGCTGGGGGTGCGTACGGCGGTGGTTTTCAAGGCGGTCGGATCGAACAGCGGACGCGGTTCGGCGATCGCCACACACGCCTGCGGCACGTTCTCGCCGGCGAACTCCTTCAGGTAGGTGGCTTGCTGATCGGCGCTGCCCCAGTGCGTCAGCGCCGACGCGACACCCGCGGGGGCCAAGATCGGCAGCGCAAGCCCCATATCCCCGTAGGCCAACGCCTCGGCCACCAACACGTTGGTGACCGCCGCCCGGTGCGCCGCGATGCCCTCGAAGTCCTCCGGCACGTTGATCGCGGTGATGCCGAGTTCCGACGCCTTGGCGACGAGGTCCCCGGGGTAGCGGGCGGACTCGTCGGCCTCGCGCGCCACCGGACGAATGGCCTCCTCGGCGAACTCGGTGACAGTCTCGACGATCATCTGCTGCTCGTCGTCGGGAGTGAGGTCGAAGTAGTCCGAACCGCTCTTCTTCAGCCTTGTGGGACCGGCCTGGCTGCCGGCGACGCGCTTGAACTGGCGGCTCGCCGCGCCTGCGACGGAGAAAACCTGCTTGACGCCGTACTTCAGGCCGCGGTTGAGTGGGTCGCGCAGGTTGTGGCGGTCGAGGAACTCCTGGCCGACCAGGGGGGTGACCAGCGCGATCCCGAGATCGATCGCACTGCGCTTGTGTTTCTTCAGGCCGACGGCGCTTTCTCTGCCGCTTTCTCTGCCGCTTTTATGTCGCTTGGATCCGCTTTTCGACGGCGCGGGTCTGGTCATGTCGACTGCTGCCTCGCTTGGTGGGGGACGTTCGGGTTCGCCGAACTGACTCCAGAGTAAGGTATCAGCGCAAGCGAGCGAGCACCGCCTCGTGCAGCAGGCCGTTGGTCGCCACCGCGCTGCCGCCGTGGGGCCCGGGTTCGCCGAGGAGGTTGGTGAACCGACCGCCGGCCTCACGCACCAGGACATCGAGCGGCGCCAGATCCCACGTCGACACCTCCGGCTCCATCGCGATGTCGACGGCCCCCTCGGCGACCAGGCAGTAGTTGTAGAAGTCGCCGTATCCGCGCACCCGCCACACGTCGTCGGTCAGTGCGACGAAGCGCTCCCGTAGCCCTCGCGTGGCCCAGCCGGAGAGGCTGGAGAAGGCCAGGCTCGCCGACCCCAGCTCGTCGACCTTGGACACGCTCAGGCGCCGCTCCGCCTGCCCGGCTACCCGCGCGAACGCGCCCAAGCCGGTAGCCGCCCGCCAACGACGTTGCAGCGCAGGCGCACTCACAACACCAAGCACCGGAACGCCGTCGTTCAACAACGCGATCAACGTCGCCCATACCGGCACTCCGCGGACGAAGTTCTTGGTGCCGTCGATCGGATCGATGACCCACTGCCTGCCCACCAACGCCTTCGTGCCGCCGAACTCCTCGCCGAACACGGAATCGTCCGGACGCGCACGGTCCAACCGGCTGCGAATCATCGATTCGACGTCCAGGTCGGCATCGGTGGCGGGGGTCAGGTCGGGTTTGGTCTCGACGACGAGGTCGAGCGCGCCGAATCGGGCCGTCGTCTGCGCATCCGCGTCGTCGGCCAGGGCAAGTGCCAGCGTCAGATCGTCCGCCAGGGAAACCATGCCTGTCGTCCTACCATGTCGGTGTGTGGGAATTGACGGTGATACTGCTGCTGGTCGGTGCGCTGATACTGCTGGCCCGACCGATGCTGATGCGGCGCCGCGGCGTCCCCGCCGAGTGGCCGTCCGGTCAGCTGCTGGTCACCGGCGTCAGCCCCCGGCCCACAGACGTCGCCGGGCCGCAATACGTGACCATCACCGGCGTCATCAACGGTCCGACGGTCAACGAGCACGTCGTCTATCAGCGCCTCGAAGTGGACGTCAACGATTGGCCGGCGATGGGCCAGTTGCTTCCGGTCGTGTACTCGCCGAAGAACCCGGACAACTGGCGGTTCGCACCGCCCCAAGCACCGCCACCGCCTCCGGCACCCTACTCGTGAGATTGCACACCGGGTCGTTGATCCGCGGGAATCGCAGCCCTCAGCGCGATATCGAGCGCCGAAGGGGCTAAGCGTGCCCGATACGCAACATCTCCGCCACGCTCGTCAGCTTCACCCGCGGCCGGCCGTGCGGTTCACCGGCTGACCGCTCGTACTCGTCGATCACCCGCCAGTGGTCGTCTGTGACCACCTTGGGTTGCCGCTCGACCAGCCACTCCGCCAGCCGCTGGGAATGGTCGTCGGCGAATTCGGACAACTGGGCGCCGGACAGATCGGCGAGCAACGTGTCGACGGTTTCCTGCGAGTCGCTCTTGTTGCTGCCGATGACGCCGGTGGGCCCCCGTTTGATCCAGCCGACGACGTACTCGTTGCGGCTTCCCTCGATGCGGCCCTTGGTGTGCGGGATCGTGCCGTTGCGCTCGTCGAACGGCAGACCGGTCGTGGGCACACCGCGATAACCGACGGCGCGCACCACCAGTTGCGCGGGCACCTCCTCGCGCTCGCCGGTGTCCTTGGCGGCGATGTGGCCGTTGTCGTCGACCAACTCGTTGCGTCCGAGCACGATCGATTCCACGCGGCCGTCGCCCTTGATCTCGATCGGCGAGGTGCGGAACCGGAACACGATGCGCCGCTTGGCGTTCTTCGGTGTCTGTTCGGCGTACCCGCGCAGCACCTTGATGTTGTTGCGCACGGTCTTGCCCGCCGCCTCGAGGTCCTCGTCGGTGATGTCGGCGAAGTCGGCGGGATCGATGATCACGTCCACGTCGCAGAGCCCCTCCAGCTGGCCGAGCTCGCGCAACTCCAGCGTGGTGAACGGCGCCTGCAGCGGCCCCCGCCTGCCGATGATGAGGACTTCCTCCACACCGCGGTCGTGCAGCGACTTCAACGCGTGGTCGGCGATGTCCGTCGCACCCAGCACATCGGGGTCGGTGACGAGGATCCGCGCGACATCGAGCGCGACGTTGCCGTTGCCGATCACCACAGCGCGCCCGCAGGAGATGTCCGGCGCGCACTCCTCGAAGTGGGGGTGGGCGTTGTACCAGCCGACGAAGTCGACGGCGGCGACGCTGCCCGGCAGGTCCTCCCCGGGGATGCCCAGGGCGCGGTCGGACTGCGCGCCGACGGCGTAGACCACCGCGTCGTAGCGCTCGGCCAGTTCGGCGGGCTGCACATGCTCACCGACGGCGACGTTGCCGAAGAACCGGAACCGCGGATCCAGCGCGGTCTTCTCGAACTGCGCGCTGATCGACTTGATCTTGGGATGATCGGGCGCCACACCGGAGCGCACCAGCCCCCACGGGGTCGGCAACATCTCGAGCATGTCGACGCGCACATCTGTTTTCTGGCCGGCGCCGCCTTGCGACTCCTGAGAATCGGCGAACTTGAGCAACGACGCCGCGGCAAAGTAACCCGAGGGGCCTGAGCCGACGATTGCCACGTGGTAAGGGCGCATGGATACCTTTTGTTGAAGCCTTCGGTTGCTGGCTGGACTCGCGCGGAGGCTGTCGCGCGGGGCCGGGCCGGTTACCCCCCGATGCTAGATCGCGCACCGCGTTCGTTGCCGCCAGTCGTGAGAACCGGCGCCGATCCGCCCACGGGTAACCTGAACTCCCGTGGATCCTGACCGTCAAGCCGACCTCGCCGCCCTAGACTCCACTCTCACCACGGTGGAGCGGGTGCTCGACGTCGAGGGCCTTCGCGGTCGCATCGAAAAGCTCGAGCACGAAGCGTCCGACCCGAATCTGTGGGACGACCAGGCGCGGGCTCAGAAGGTCACCAGCGAGTTGTCGCACACCCAGGGCGAGTTGCGGCGCGTCGAGGAACTGCGGCAGCGCCTCGACGACCTGCCGGTGCTCTACGAACTGGCTGCCGAAGCCGGCGACTCCGACGAACTCGCAGGAGCCGACGCGGAGCTGGCCAAGCTGCGCGAGGACATCGAGGCGATGGAGGTCCGCACCCTGCTGTCCGGCGAGTACGACGAGCGCGAGGCCGTCGTCACGATCCGCTCGGGCGCGGGCGGGGTGGACGCCGCGGACTGGGCCGAGATGTTGATGCGGATGTACATCCGGTGGGCCGAGCAGCACAACTATCCCGTCGAGGTGTTCGACACCTCCTACGCCGAGGAGGCGGGCATCAAGAGCGCGACGTTCGCGGTGCACGCGCCGTTCGCCTACGGCACGCTCTCGGTCGAGCAGGGCACCCACCGGCTGGTGCGGATAAGCCCGTTCGACAACCAGAGCCGCAGGCAGACGTCGTTCGCCGACGTCGAGGTGCTGCCGGTGGTGGACACCACCGACCACATCGACATCCCGGAAAGCGACGTGCGTGTTGACGTGTATCGGTCCAGCGGGCCGGGCGGGCAGTCGGTCAACACCACCGACTCCGCGGTTCGGCTCACCCACGTCCCGACCGGCATCGTGGTGACCTGTCAGAATGAAAAGTCGCAGCTGCAGAACAAGGTCTCGGCGATGCGGGTTCTGCAGGCAAAGTTGTTGGAACGCAAGCGCTTGGAGGAACGCGCCGAGATGGACGCGCTGAAGGGCGACGGCGGCAGCTCGTGGGGCAACCAGATGCGGTCCTACGTATTGCACCCTTATCAGATGGTCAAGGATCTGCGCACCGAGTACGAGGTCGGGAACCCGGCCGCGGTGCTGGACGGCGACATCGACGGCTTCCTGGAAGCCGGCATCCGTTGGCGCAAGAGCCAAGATGGCGAATAGCATCCTCGCCGTCTCGCCGGTCGACGCCTGGCATGACTTCTGGCATCGGGGGGTCGGCGAGTGGCTCCTCACCAAGGGACTGAATATCGCGCTGCTGGTGATCGGCGCGATCCTGGCGGCCCGCTTCATCAACTGGGCGGCGCGTCGCGTCACTCGGCGGCTGGAGGAGAGTTTCCAGTCCGGCGACAGGTTGGTGCGGTCGGAGGCCTCCAAGCACCGTCAGGCGGTCGCGAACGTCATCTCGTGGGTCGCGATCGTGCTGCTTTTTGTGATGGTGACGGCACAGATCACCGATGTCCTCGACCTGCCGATCAGCTCTCTGGTGGCGCCGGCGGCCGTGCTGGGTGCCGCGCTGGGCTTCGGTGCCCAGAAGGTGGTGCAGGACCTGCTCAGCGGTTTCTTCATCATCACCGAGCGCCAGTACGGATTCGGCGACCTCGTGCAGTTGAGCATGGTGGGCGCATCGGAGGAGTCGGTCGGCACCGTCGAAGAGGTCACGCTGCGGGTGACCAAGCTGCGCACCGCCGAGGGTGAGGTCTACACCGTCCCCAACGGCAACATCGTCCGGTCGTTGAACCTGTCCAAGGACTGGGCGCGTGCGGTTATCGACATCCCCGTTCCGGTGAGCGCCGATCTCAATCGCGTCAACGAACTGCTGCACGAGGTGGGTGGCAAGTCGATGGAGGATCGTCAGCTCAAGGATCTGTTGTTGGACGAGCCATCGCTCATGGGCGTGGAGAACATCGGTTTGGACAACGTCAACCTGCGCATGGTCGCGCGCACCCTGCCGGGCAAGCAGTTCGAGGCCGGCAGGCGCTTGCGCGTGCTGGTTCTTCACGCGCTGGCCACCGCTGGGGTGGTCAACCCGGCCGACGCGACGCCGGTCGCCAGCGCGATGCCGCAGTCGGCGGCGACCCGCGACCCTGAATTCGACAAGCAGACCGCCGAAGCCCGGAGATCCGGTGACGGCGAGTAGGTTCCGCATCCCGGGCCACCTGTTCGGCGGTCGCATCCGCACGTCGACGGCCACGCTGCTCGTCGCGTTCGTCGCCCTGGTGTGGTTGAACAACGTGTACCAACCGCCGCCGCAGGAACCGCCGGCGGCGCCGCAGGTGGTACCGCCGGGTTTCGTACCCGACCCGCAATACACGTGGGTGCCGCGCACCAATGTGCGACGGACCACTGAACCGGAGTACACGACCACCACGACCACCCCGACGACGACCACCACGACCGAGACCACCACGACGAGTCCGACTCCGACGCCCGCTACCGAACCGGACGGCTCACCGGAGACGACACCGACGACGACCGAGTCGCCGTCGTTGCTGCCGGACGTGCCGCAACTGGTACCGCCGACCACGACCACGACTCCGCCCAGCTAGGGCACCGCCGTTGCCCCGCTACACTGGCGTGCCGTGATGATCACCCTCGACAACGTGACCAAGCAGTACAAGTCGTCTGCGCGGCCCGCGCTCGACAACGTCTCGGTCAAGATCGACAAGGGTGAGTTCGTCTTCCTCATCGGTCCGTCGGGTTCGGGCAAGTCGACGTTCATGCGGCTGCTGCTGGCCGAGGAGACCCCGACCCACGGCGACATCCAGGTCTCGAAGTTCCACGTCAACAAGCTGCCCGGCCGCCACATCCCCGGCCTGCGCCAGGTCATCGGCTGCGTGTTCCAGGACTTCCGGCTGCTGCAGCAGAAGACCGTCTTCGAGAACGTCGCGTTCGCGCTCGAGGTCATCGGCAAGCGTGCCGAGACCATCAACCGGGTGGTGCCCGACGTGCTGGAGATGGTCGGCCTGTCGGGCAAGGCCAACCGGCTGCCCGCCGAACTGTCCGGCGGCGAACAGCAGCGCGTTGCGATCGCCCGGGCCTTCGTCAACCGGCCCCTCGTGCTGCTCGCCGACGAACCGACCGGCAACCTGGATCCCGAAACCAGCAAGGACATCATGGATCTGCTCGAGCGGATCAACCGCACCGGAACCACGGTGCTGATGGCCACCCACGACCACCACATCGTCGACTCGATGCGCCAGCGGGTCGTCGAACTCGAACTCGGCCGGCTGATTCGCGACGAGCAGCGCGGCGTCTACGGAATGGATCGCTAGTGCGCTTCGGCTTCCTCATCAACGAGGTCCTCACCGGGTTTCGTCGCAACGTCACCATGACCGTGGCGATGATCCTGACGACCGCGATCTCGATCGGCCTGTTCGGCGGCGGCCTGCTCGTCGTCCGGCTCGCCGACCAGTCCCGCAACATCTATCTGGATCGCGTCGAGAGCCAGGTCTTCCTGACCAACGACGTCTCGGCCAACGACCCGTCGTGCGATGCCGATCCGTGCAAGGCGCTGCGCCAGCAGATCGAGGACCGCGACGACGTGCGCTCGGTGCGGTTCCTCAACCGCGACGAGGCCTACGACGACGCGATCAAGAAGTTCCCGCAATACAAGGACGTCGCCGGGCGCGACGCGTTCCCGGCGTCGTTCGTCGTCAAGCTCGACGATCCCGAGCAGCACAAGGACTTCGACGAGGCGATGGTCGGTCAGCCCGGCGTGCTCAACGTGCTCAACCAGAAGGACTTGATAGACCGGTTGTTCGCGGTGCTCGACGGGATCAGTAACGCCGCGTTCGCGGTGGCGTTGGTACAGGCGATCGGCGCGGTCCTGTTGATCGCCAACATGGTTCAAGTCGCGGCGTACACCAGACGCACCGAGATCGGCATCATGCGACTGGTCGGGGCCAGCCGCTGGTACACCCAGTTGCCCTTCCTGGTGGAGGCGATGTTGGCTGCGTTGATCGGCGTGGTCATCGCGATCATCGGGCTGATACTGGTGCGGGCGCTGTTCCTGGAGAACGCGCTGAACCAGTTCTATCAGGCCAACCTGATCGCCAAGGTCGACTACGCCGACGTGCTGTACTTCAGCGCTCCGTTGATGCTGTTCCTGGGTCTGGCGATGTCCGGAATCACCGCCTACGCCACACTTCGGCTCTACATCCGAAGGTAGCGGTGGCCAAGAAGGCGGACCCCGCACGGTCCAGAAACAACAGGATCGTCGCGTCGAATCGCAAGGCCCGGCACAACTATTCGATCTTGGAGACCTTCGAGGCGGGCATCCAGCTGGTCGGCACCGAGGTGAAGAGCCTGCGTGACGGGCAGGCGTCGCTGGCCGACGCGTTCGCCACGGTCGACGACGGTGAGGTGTGGCTGCGCAACGTCCACATCCCCGAGTATCACCACGGCAGCTGGACGAACCACGCGCCGCGGCGCAACCGGAAACTGCTGCTGCACCGCAGGCAGATCGATCAGCTGATCGGCCGGATCCGGGACGGCAACCTCACCCTGGTGCCGCTGTCGCTCTACTTCTCCGACGGCAAGGTGAAGGTGGAACTGGCGCTGGCCCGCGGTAAAGAGGCCCGCGACAAACGCCAGGACTTGGCACGCCGCGATGCGCAACGGGAGATCACCCGCGAGTTGGGCCGCCGCGCCAAGGGCATGACCTGATCGGAGTGGCGCTGGCGCTGGCGTCGGCGCTGGGTTACGGGATCAGTGATTTCGTGGGCGGGTTGGCCTCCCGCCGGGTGGCCGCGCTGCGGGTGGTGCTGGTCTCGTATCCGATCGCGATGGTGTTGCTCGCGGTGGTGGCCGCGGTGGTCGGCGGCGACGTGTCGCAGGGCGCGGTTCTCTGGGGCGTGTTGTGCGGGGTGTCGCAGGCGTTCGGGGTGTGGTGGTTCTACGCCGCGCTGGGTTCAGGGCCGATCTCGGTGGTGTCGCCGTTGACCGCGATCCTGGTCGCGGGCATTCCGGTCGGTGTCGGCTTGGCGTTGGGGGAGCGGCCCGGCCTGGTCGCCGGGATCGGCGTCGTGCTGGCGTTGATCGCGGTGGTGCTGGTCAGCCGCGATGCCACCGACGAGGACGTGACCACGCACAGGTTCACCGCGACGGTGGCGTGGCTGACGGTCGGCTCCGGCGTCGCCTTCGGGTTGAACTTCGTGCTGATCGACCAGGCGCCGGTGGAGGCGCGACTGTGGCCGCTGGTGTTCGCCCGCGCGTCGGCGACGGCTCTGGTGATCGTCATCGCGCTGTTGAGCTGCAATCTGCGGCCGCCATCCGGCACGCCGCTGAAGCTGGCGGTGCTGGCGGCATTCCTCGACGTCGGCGCGAACATCGCGATGTTGCTGGCGCTGCAGGCGTCGTTGCTGTCGCTCGCCGGCGTGCTGATGTCGCTGTACCCGGCGGCGACGGTGCTGCTGGCGATCGTGGTGCTGCGCGAGCGGGTGTCACGCGGGCAGGCACTCGGAATGGCGCTGGCGCTGGCCGCCGTAGCGATGATCGCGGCGGGCTGACTCCCACCCGCCGCCAGCGACCGCGTCTGCACATCGACACGCCGCGATCGCGCGTACAAATGCGGTCGCTCGCGAACTGAACATGGCTAGCATCACGGGGTGCTCAAACTGAAGAGTGGAATCGTCGTCGCCGCAATCACCTTGATGGTCTCGGGGCTGACGCTGACGGCCGCGCCGGCAAGCGCACAACCCGACACCGCCCCCGGCGGTGCACACATCACCGGCGTCGAACAGGTCACCGATCGCTGGCAGAAGATCTCGGTCTTCTCCCCGTCGATGGACAAAATCATCGTCAACGACGTGTTCCGCGCGCCGGACGGCGTGCAGGCGCCGATCTTCTATCTGCTCAACGGCGCCGACGGCGGCGTCGACGACAAGGGCTGGTTCGGCCTGACCAACATCCCGGAGTTCTTCGGCGACAAGCGGGTCAACGTGGTGTCGCCGATCGGCGGGCGGTCGAGCTTTTACACCGACTGGATCGCCGACGACCCCGCGCTCGGCCGCAACAAATGGCAGACCTACCTGACGCAGGAGCTGCCGCCGCTGATGGATCAGGAGCTGAACAGCAACGGCCTCAACGCGATCGCTAGACTGTCGATGAGCGGCGGCTCGGCGCTCGACCTCGCCATCCAGGCACCCGGCCTGTACAAGGCCGCCGGCTCGTACAGCGGCTGTCCGGCAACGTCGCAGGGCAAGCAGTACACCCAGACGGTGCTGACCGTCTTGGGCGGGGGCGGCAACGCCACCAACATGTGGGGGCCGGAGGGCAGCCCCGAGTGGCGCGCGCACGACCCTTCGCTGAACGCCGGAAAGCTCAACGGCGTAGCGGTGTACGTGGCCGCGTCGGCAGGTGGCGTCGGCGCGGTCGACAACCTTCCTCCGGACTTTCCCACCCCCGCCGGCGGGCTCCTCGTCGAGGGCATCACACTGGACTGCAGCCGCCAGTTCAGGGACGCGGCGCAGGCCGCCAGCGTGCCGATCACGTACATCGAACGGCCCGAAGGAGCTCACACCTGGGGGCTGTTCGACTCGGAGATGAGGGAGTCGTGGAATCTGGTGATCGGACCGGCGTTGGGCGTCTGAGATGACTCGGCTGGTCACTCGCTTGGACAAGACAACAGTGCTCGACGCCTTGTTCGCGCAGTGGGACGCCATCGGCGACGTGGTCGACGGATTGGCCGACGACCAGTGGCAGGCGCCGACCGCGCTGCCCGGATGGTCCGTGCGCGACGTCGTCGCGCACGTGGTCGGGACCGAGTCGATGCTGCAGGGCGTGGGCACGCCGGACGCCGATGTCGACGTCTCGACGCTCGAGCACGTCCGCAACGACATCGGCGTGCTGAACGAGCGGTGGGTGCGCACGCTTCGCGGCCTTCCCGCCGACGAACTGCTGGACACGTACCGGACCATCACCGCGCAGCGGCAACAGACACTGGCTGCGATGCCGGACTCCGATTGGAACGCGATCACCGCGACGCCGGCGGGCCCGGACAGCTACGGCCGCTTCATGCGGGTGCGCGTCTTCGACTGCTGGATGCACGAGCACGACATCCGCGACGCGATGGAGCTACCCGCCGCGAACCCGGCCGGTGCGCCTGCGGAACTCGCGTTGGACGAAATGGCGGCCAGCATGGGCTTCGTGGTCGGCAAGCTGGGTCGGGCGCCCGACGGTTCTCGGGTATCGATCGTGCTGACCGGGCCGTTGGGGAGGACGATCAACGTCGCGGTCGAGGGCCGTGGCGCGGTGGTCGACGACTTCGGTGACGAGGAACCCACGGCGACGATCACCCTCGACGCGTTACTGTTCGCACGTCTGGCCGGTGGGCGTACCGCGTTGGCCCAGCATGCCGACGCCATCGTCTACGGCGGCGACGAGTCGGTTGGGAAGCGAGTCGTCGAGCACCTGAATTACGTGATCTGAGCTTTACCGTGGGACAACCCGGTAGCGATGTTCAGATCGGGCAGGTCGCCGAGTAACTCCGGGTTGTCGACCCTGCGGGAGGCCGCGGCGTACTTGACGTGGCGACCCAGGAAGAAATCGATGGCCTCGCCTGTTACAACTCGCGTAGGATGAAATGTCCTGCCGCAGGCCGGCGGGCACGTTGTTCGATAAGTAAACAGGGGGCTGAACGGTTTCGACTTCGAGCGTCGAATCAAGGGAAGCGTGCCGGTGCAGGCAAGAGACCACCGTAAGCGTCGTTGCAACCAATTAAGCGCCGATTCCAATCAGCGCGACTACGCTCTCGCTGCTTAAGCGACAGCTAGTCTGTCAGCCCGGGAGTTCCCTCGACCCGGTGTCTGGCATCAGCTAGAGGGATCCACCGGTGAGTTCGGTCGCGGGACTCATCGGGACACCAAACAGCGACTGGGATCGTCATCCTGACTTGTTCGCATGATCAGGAGATCCGAGTAGAGGCATAGCGAACTGCGCACGGAGAAGTCTTGAGGGAACGCCGTAGGACCCGGGTTCGATTCCCGGCAGCTCCACTAGAAGGGCCGCAGAGATGCGGCCCTTTTTTGGGCCGAGGAATCAGCAGCGGTGCGGTGAGAGCCTTCCCGTCGTCCGTCAGCGGTTGTGCAGCGTATGCATGCGCGCCTGGTCCGCTGCGAGGGCCCGATCGAGGCCGTCGACTTCCCCCACGCGTCACTCCCAGACGAGGCGATCCTGCACGCCGTCGTTGTACACCACCCGGGTGGGGCTCGCGCCGGTCACGTCGAAGTAAAGGTTGCCTTGGGCCTCTGCCCCTTGGCTCAGGGTGGCCCCCCTCACGGATTCCTCTCCGACGACCTGGTAGAGCACGCGGTAGTTCTGGCCGTCGGCGGAGCGGGCGTTGAAGAACGGGATAACGGGTATGACGGTGCCTTGGACGGCCTTGACGGTGATGTCTGCTTCCCACAGCTCACCTTGGACCGCGAAATCGACGGTGTCATCGCTGGGCTCGAATTCGTCGATGGCGTAGGCGATGGTGACGCCGCCATCGTTAAGTTCTTGAGCCGCGCCGAACTGCGCGACAGTCGGCTCGGCGGACGCGATGCCTGCGCTGCAGACCGCTAGCACTGCTGCAACCGGTGCCATGGCGATTCGTGTGCTCAACTTCATCGTCTTCGCACCTTCCGTGAGTGCCTGACCGGCCAGCCCAACTGCTGGTCGTTGCGCACCGAATATTGCCCGGACCTGATCTCCGAGTCCAGCGAAGTCGCTTCTGTGCCGGTCGCACTCTTTGCCACCAGCGCACCGCCCGTGACTTCCCGGTACTTCGAGGGCTCTTCCGTACTCGAACGCTCGCTGTCAGAGCGAACGAGCAACGCGGTGTATAGCCGCCACCACTGTGCGCAGGCGAGCCTGCGTAGGCTACTAAAGGCCACTGCGCGGCCGTCGTTCGCGTTCTACGACACTTCGACGCGAGACACGTTCCTCCGCACGGCGCGCCGCATCGCCGACGGCGGGACAGATAACGGATAGACCTGAAGGGGACACTCTGTGGGCCAGATCTACGACGACGTCACCGAACTGATCGGACGGACACCGCTCGTGCGGTTGAACAAGCTGACCGGGGGACTCGACGCGCAGGTCCTCGCGAAACTCGAGTTCTACAATCCGGCCAGCAGCGTCAAGGACCGGATCGCGGCGGCGATCATCGATGCCGCCGAGCAGTCGGGCGAGCTGCGGCCCGGCGGCACCATCGTCGAGGCGACGAGTGGGAACACCGGCATCGCGCTGGCGATGATCGGGGCTGCCCGCGGCTACAAGGTCATCCTGACGATGCCCGACACCATGTCCACCGAACGCCGGGTGATGCTACGCGCCTTCGGCGCCGAGATCGTGCTCACCCCGGGCGCGGAAGGTATGGCCGGGGCGGTGGCACGCGCGAAGCAGATCATCGACGACACACACAATGCGGTGGCTGCTGACCAGTTCGCCAACCCCGCCAACCCGGCAATCCATGAGAAGACGACGGCCGAGGAGATCTGGGCGGACACCGACGGCGCGGTCGACATCTTCGTCGCCGGTATCGGCACGGGTGGGACGCTGACCGGGGTCGGTCACATCCTCAAGGCGCGCAAGCCCGGCGTGCAGATCGTCGGTGTCGAGCCGAAGGATTCCCCGATCCTCAACGGCGGCGATCCCGGACCCCACAAAATCCAGGGGCTCGGCCCGAATTTCGTCCCCGAGGTGCTCGATCGCGACGTCTACGACGAGATCATCGACGCGGAGTTCGACGACTCGATCCGGGTGGCCCGCGCGCTGGGAACCGAGGAGGGCATCCTCGGCGGAATCTCGGCGGGGGCCAACGTCTGGGCCGCCCTCGAACTCGCCAAGCGGCCCGAGAACGCGGGAAAGCTCATCGTGGTGATCATCCCCGACTTCGGCGAACGCTATATCTCCACCCCGCTGTTCGAGCACATTCGGGAGTGAGCCGGTGACGTTCCTGTCCAGGTTGCGCGAGGATCTCGAGAACGCGCGCCGCCATGACCCGGCTGCCCGCGGCGATCTCGAGAACCTGATCGTCTACTCCGGCTTGCATGCGATCTGGTCCCATCGCCTGGCCCACCGGCTGTGGGCGCATGACCGGCTGCGGAGCGTCGCGCGGGTACTCGCGCAGCTGACGCGGTTCTTGACCGGCATCGAGATCCATCCGGGTGCGACGATCGGGCGCCGGTTCTTCATCGACCACGGCATGGGCGTGGTGATCGGCGAGACCACCGAGATCGGCGACGACGTCATGCTCTACCACGGCGTGACGCTCGGCGGCCGGTCGATGAACAAGGGCAAGCGGCATCCGACGATCGGTAACCGGGTGACCGTCGGCGCCGGCGCCAAGGTCATCGGACCGGTGGTCGTCGGCGATGACAGTGCGATCGGCGCGAATTCCGTTGTCACGCACGACATCGCTCCAGAGTCGATCGCGACCGGTATTCCCGCGGTCGTTCGCCCGCGCACCGCAAAGCAACGGGAGCCGAACGTGGACCCCACCGAGTACATCGACCCGGCGATGTACATCTGAGCTGGGCAGAGTTCCACTTTCGGGTAGACCGACCTTCGCACCCCAGCAGAAAGCGATAACCTCTCGGCATGGCAAAGTCGTTCGACTGCACCGTCGAATCTTCGATCAGCATCCAACAGATGCACGCCGTGTATTGCGAGCGGGACTATTGGTTGGCGCGGTTGGCGCCTCACAGTGAAACGGTTGAACTCCGGTCATTCGACGTGGACGCAGGCGGCACGGTGCGGGTGACGGTCGTCCAGAACCTGCGAGACGTTGTCTTACCCCCGCCCTTCGGGAAGCTCTATCCCCGGGGTCTTGAACTCGTCCAAAACGAAACGTGGGCCGTGGACCGCGGGGACTCGATGCGTGGAGAATTCCACGTGAAGGCCCACGGGGCCCCAGGCTCCGGGCGCAGCACCATATTGATCGCCCCTGCGCGCGACGGGGAGCGTCTCGATTGCAACGCGACGATCAAGGTCAAAGTCCCGCTCGTCGGCGGCAAACTCGAGAGCCTTTTTGGCCGCCAGATCGTCGAGCAGATCCCTGAGACACTCCGCTCGGTCACGGAGTGGCTCGGTGAGCGGGCCTGACGGCCAATACACCCGAGATATTACGGTTTCCGCAGCACAGATGCCGAGGATCGTGGTTCACTGACCTCCTGGCTGATTCTTGACGGGCGTCAGGGGGAGAACAATGGCCGACCAAAGCGTCGACGGCCCGGAGCAGGACCACGACTCGGAGCTGGCGGTGGAGGCACGCGTCGTCGTCAACCGAGCTACGGACACCGAGGCGCGTGGCGTCATTGTTGAGGACTTCGGCGAAATGACGGCCGTTTCCGTGGACATCGGGTCCAACCATTTCGCCGATCCCGCCCGTCGGTGGGCGGTACGGCTTGACGAGGGCACCCTGTTGTTCGCCGATTCCGACCAACTCTCGCGCGAGTAGACCGCTCAGCGAGGCCCGCCGAAGCCTTTTACGCCGGCGGTGGGGGTGGTGGCGGTAGCGGAGGCGGTGGTGGCGGCGCGGGTCCGAGAATGATCGGCGGCAGTCCCGGAATCTGCACGACCATCGGATCCGGTGGAGGCGGCGGTGGAGCATTCGGCGGTGCGCCAGGCGACGACGGCGGCGGCGGTTCCACCGGACGGGGCGGCGGCGCGGGTGCAATCCCGGTGCTGGTGTTGATCGTGACGATGGAACCGGGGATGGTGCGGCCACTTGGCGTCGTTCCCACCACGGCACCGTAGGAGGCCGTGCTGTTGACCGGGGTCGTCTTCTCGGCGACCTGGAATCCGGCGTCCCGCAGCCGCTGACGGGCCCGGTCGACATTCATGCCGGACACGTCGGGCACCTCGCTACCCGGTGCGCCCTCGACGTAACGCGGATCGGTCGGTGGTAGATGCACCTCACCGAAGTCGTTGGCGATCGGCTTCATCGCCTCGAACCAGATGCGCGCCGGCTCGTTGCCGCCGTACAGGTCACCGCTGTAGCACTTGCGCAGCGGGAACGAGCAGATCCCCGACGGCTCGTTGGAGTCGTCGAAGATGTAGACACTCGCCGCGTACTGATTGGTGAAGCCGACGAAGCCCGAGGACCGGTGCGATTCCGTCGTGCCGGTCTTACCCGACATCGGCAGATCCCATCCCACCGAACCGGCCGCGCCCGCGGCCGTCCCGCCGCCTTTGTCATCCTTGCTCATCGCGTTCGCGAGCGTGTTCGCCAGTCCCGTCGGCACTGCCTGGTCACACTTTTCCGCGGTGAACGTCACCTCGTTGCCGTGGCGGTCGACGATCTTGTCGATGGGGTTGGGCGGGCACCACATGCCGCCAGAGCCCAGGGTCGCCGCCACGTTCGACAGCTCGAGCGCGTTGAGCTGAAACGGCCCCAGCGTGAATGACCCGGCATTCTGTCTTTTGATGTAGTCGGCCAGGCTCTCGTTACTCGTCCGGTCGTAAGCGCGTGCCGTTCCCGGAACCGCGTACGAACGCAGCCCCAACCGAACGGCCATGTCGACCGCGCGGGGCACCCCGACCTGCTGAATCAGCTTGGCGAACGCGGTGTTGGGCGAGGCGGCCAATGCGTCGGTGACGTTCATCGATCCGCGGTAGTTGCCTACGTTTCTCACGCACCAGGTCTCCTTGGGGCAACCGGGCGTATCGCTGCTGCCCAGCCCCCTGGCTTGGAAAAACCCCGGCACGGGCAGCTGAAAGTCGATGCCCATGCCCATCTCCAGCGCCGCGGCCGTGGTGAAGAGCTTGTAGATCGATCCCGCTCCGTCGCCGGCGAGCGAAAACGGTTGCGGTTGGACCGTCTCCCCAGCATCCCGGTTGAGGCCGTACCGACGATTGCTGGCCATCGCCAGAACGCGATGTGAATCTCTGCCCGGCTTAATGACGCTCATCACGCTGGCGATTCCCGGCAGCGTTGGGCTCGCAACCTTGTCGATCGCTTGTTTGACCGAGGATTGGACCCTCGGATCCAGGGTGGTGCGGATCAGGTAGCCGCCGCGGGCGATTTGTTCCTTCCCGATGCCGGCGCGCGCCAGAAAGGCGAGCACGTACTCACAGAAAAAACCGCGGTCGCCGGCGGCGATGCATCCGCCTGGCAACTGGTTGGGCCGCGGCAGCACGCCGAGCGGAGCTGACTTGGCGGAGCGTAGTTCGTCGGCATGCTGAGGGAGGTGTTGAATCATGGTGTCCAACACCAGGTTCCGACGCTGCAATGCACCCTGCGGATTGACGTAGGGGTCGAGCGACGTGGGCGACTGAACCAGCCCTGCCAGCAACGCCGCCTGCTGCCAGTTCAACTGTGATGCGTTGATCCCGAAGTAGGTCTTCGCCGCGTCCTGAACCCCGAAAGCCCCGTTGCCGAATCCGACCAGGTTCAGGTATCTGGTGAGGATCTCGGCTTTGGTGAACGTCCTGTCGAGGGTCAATGCCATCCGCATTTCACGGAGCTTGCGCGCCGGCGTCAGTTCGACCGCAGCCCGCCGCTCGGCGTTCGTCTGAGCGGTCACCAGCAACTGGAAGTTCTTCACGTACTGCTGTTCGATGGTCGAACCGCCCCGGGTGTCGAGGTTGCCCGAGAGGTAGCCGGACAAACCGGTTAGCGTGCCTTGCCAATCCACGCCACTGTGCTCGGCGAACCGCTTGTCCTCGATCGACACGATCGCCAGTTTCATGGTGTTGGCGATCTGATCGCTCGCCACCTCGAACCGGCGCTGGGTGTACAGCCAGGCGATCGGTTTACCTGAAGCGTCGACCATCGTCGTCACCTGGGGAACGTCTTCTTCGACCAGTTGCGCCGATCCGTTGGCGACGACGTCCGAGGCCCGATTCGACAACAATCCGAACCCGCCCGCGATCGGAAACATGAGCGCAGCCAACAGCACGCCCGCCAGAACGCAGCACAAGGCCAGCTTGGTGACCGTCCCCCCGGGCGGGTCGCGCTCCGGCATGTCAGCAGGGTAGTAAATGCGGGCCGACTACGAAGGCTCCCGCGCCGATTCGGCGCGCGATGTTGCGCCTCTGTCGAGGTCCCACTGGCCGAAATCGGGCGCGAGGACCTCGTCCACGTCCACGTGCGTGTCCCCGATGGGTACACCGGCCTCGGACCCGCCGATCACCACGGTTTGATACAGCACTGCCCGTGGCTCCCGCTCACCACCGGACCATGCCTTGGTCTGCCAGGCCCACCAGTGTCCGTCGCTGGTCGAGCGTCCGATGACCTCGTCGCCGATCGCCCACGCACACGCCCTCGAGTGCCCGTAGAGGCCGGTGCGGTCGACGCCCAGCACAGAATTGATCCCTCGGAACCATTCGACGGCAACGTTTCGCCAGGTGTCGAGGTCGATATCCTCGTCGACGCTGAAGAAGATCGGCGCCCCGTCCGGACCGCCCGCCGCGCCGTGCAACCGAAGGGCCGTCCGGGCATCCGCCACGCCGCCGTCGTACCCGCGGGTGTAATCCGATGGCGTCGGCCATCCGGGCTTGCCGTACTGGTAGCAACTGACGACATGCAGGCCCTCGGCGCGCAGCGATTCGGCATACTCGCGGGTCACCGGTTTGAAGTCGAAGTCCGCGCCCGGCCGTAGTTCGGAGACATAGACAAGCGCGCCGTCGAAGCCCGCCGCTTTGAGCTGATCCGCCGGGACCTTTCGGTGAGCGAAATCGACCAGCCTCAGCGGGGCGGCGCGGGCCTGCTGTCCCTGAAGCGTCGCCGCCGCCGCCCCGAGAAGCACGAGCGACGGTGCCGCGACGGCGTACTTGAGAACATCGCGCCGTGAACGAGCGGGCCACCCGCCGCTGCGGAAGGGCGCGGGGGAGTCGGGCACGGCGCGATGGTAACAACAGCAGGCCTGCGCGGATGCCGGTCGGCGGATTCCTCTTGGCCGAAGCGCCTTCCGCCTATGCTGGTGGCCGGCCCGCAGCTGGACGTTGCGGCGTTGCACGCGCACGACGAGGTGGTATGCCAGCAGACCGAACAGCCACGCTCGGCACACGGTCTATGCGGAGGACCATGGCCGTTGCGGCGGTCTTGCTCACACTCGCAGCGGCTCCCGCGTGTGGCCGTGCCGACCATCCGGCGGCCAATCCCGGTCCGCCGGCGCCGCCGCCCGCTGCGGCCCCGGCTCGCACGCCTACCCCCGACCTTCCGGCGGTTTCCCGCCTGATGAACGACGCCGTCGCCGCAAACAGAATGCCCGGCGCCGTGGTCGCGGTCGGGCACGGCGGCGAGATCGTATTTCAGCGGGCATACGGTTCGCGAAGGCTGGCAACCGAACCGGCGTTGGACGGAGCGCCTGCGCCTGCCGAGCCGATGACCGAGGACACGATTTTCGACGTCGCGTCGCTGACGAAACCCCTCGCCACGGCGACAGCGGTCATGCAACTGTACGAGCAGGGCAAGGTCGGGCTCGACGATCCAGTGCAGCGGTATCTGCCGCGCTTCAACAGTGCGGATGACCCGCAGCGCGCCGAGGTGACGGTCCGCATGTTGCTTACGCACACTTCAGGGATAGCGGGGGATATCGACCTCAGAGATCCGTGGGGACTGGCCGGCGCCGACAGCGCTGAAGGCGTCCGTCGTGCGCTCGCTACGCCGCTGCAGTCGGTCCCCGGCGAGGTGTTCCGCTACTCCGACATCAACTTCATCCTGCTCGGGATGCTGATCGAAGAGGTCACCGGCGAGCCGGAAGACGTCTACGTCCAGCGGAAGGTGTTCGCGCCGCTCGGCATGGAAGACACCCGCTACCTTCCGCCCGCCAAAGCGTGCGGCCCGCACAAGACCAGGGGCGCTGCGATCGCATGGGCTTCTGCGTCAGCGCCGCCCGCGTTTCCCGCCTGCCCTGCAGACGCTTGGAGCACCGGCCTTCTGCCGCGGATCGCGCCGACAGCGCGTGACGAGGAAGGCAGAGCCCAGCCCGGCAGCAATCCGGATATCGACTACCTGCTCCGAGGCACGGTTCACGACCCGACGGCCCGCCGCATGGGGGGTGTCGCCGGGCATGCCGGTGTGTTCTCCACGGCGCTCGATATCGGCACCTATGCGCAGGCGCTGCTCGACCGGTTGGCGGGCCGCCCGAGCAAGTTCCCGCTGACGCAGGCGACCTTGCAGCTGATGACCACTCCGCAGCAGCCCGGACATTCGGCACAACAACTCCAAGCGGCCAACGTCGCCGCCCGAGATGCCCTCGTCGCGACGCCGAATTCCTGGCTCGCGCCGGAGTATCCGGCGATTGGGGGACAAGTCCTGCGAGGTCTCGGCTGGGACATCGACTCCGGTCATTCCCGGCCGCGCGGATCGATCTTTCCCGTTGGCAGCTTCGGACATACGGGGTTCACCGGGACCTCCGTGTGGGTGGATCCTGGATCGGACACCTTCGTCATCTTGCTCACCAACGCGATCCATGTGCGTGGTAGTCGGCCGCTCTCGGATCTGCAAGGCGAACTGGCGACGGTGGCGGCCCAGTCACTGGGCCTGTATGGCAGCGCGGTTGCGGACACGACTTCGCCACCGGGCCCTCGGCCGCGCTGAAGTAGCGCTGTGAACAGGGAGGTGCTCGACTTGTTCTACGCACAACGAGAATTCGAGGCGTACGGGCCGTCGCACCTCGTGGTGCTGGCACTCTTCGCGGCGGGCGCCGCACTGTTGATCTGGACCGGTCGCCGGCAGACCGAAGCTCAGGCCCGAGTGTTCTCTCGCGTCTTCGCGCTTCTGCTTCTCGCAGCCTTCTTGGTGGCGCTGGTCTACAAACTGGCCCGGCCAGACCTCCAGACGTCCGTTCCGATCCAGCTGTGTGACATCGCGGAGCTGGTAGCCGCATATGCGCTTTGGTCGCATCGGCATTGGGCCTTCGCGCTGACGTACTACTGGTGCCTGGTGCTCAGCTCGCAGGCGTTGGTCACACCGGACGTCGGCACACCCAGAGAAGGCGCTCCGGATTTTCCACACCATCTGTTCGTCACGTTCTTCGTCCTTCACGTCCTCGCGGTGTGGGCGGCCATCTATCTCACGTGGGGCCGCGGGATGCGTCCGCGATGGCGCAGTTACCGTTTCGCCATCGTCACGACCCTGGTCTGGGCAGCGTCGACGTTCACGTTCAACGCGGTCGTCGGGACCAATTACGGCTACCTGAACAGAAAACCGCCGACCGCGTCCATATTGGACGTCTTCGGGCCTTGGCCGGTGTACCTGCTGGCCGAAGCCGCGGTCGTGGTCGCAGTGTGGGCGCTGATGACCTGGCCGTGGGAGCGGAGGCGAAGAAATGCGACCGAAGGCGCGGGGTTGGCCTGAGTGATGCACACGTGAGAGAAGTTCCCTATTGAAATCGGTTGCGGCTGGGGCGTAACACTCCTAGCGTCCTGCC